>CAMPKU010000013.1 GCA_946887385.1 uncultured Gammaproteobacteria bacterium | reverse complement strand
TTCGGCTTGTCGCTATCGCCGCGGCAAGGCACCACGCGTGACGGCGCCGCAGCGCTTCAAGCGCATCGCGTCCGAAGAATTCGGCCGGCGCGAGAGACCGACTCTTGCGACGCGGTTCGTGCGTACAGGCGCCCTCCCGAGACCGTCGGCGCACAGGGATGTGCGCCGACGAGCCCCAGGGACGGTCTTCCGGCGTGTCTCGGGAGGGCGCCTGTACGCGCGAGCCGCGTCGCCTCCGCGCGTGATGCGCCCGCCACGCTTAGGGGTAGACGTGGCGGGCGTCGAAGACGGGGCCGTCGACGCAGACGCGCTTCATGGCCGGACCGTCGGGGGTTTGGAGCAGGACGGTGCAGCCGGCGCAGCCGCCGATGCCGCAGGCCATGTACTCCTCGAGCGCCACTTGGCACGGTAAGTCGAATTCGCGCGCGAGCTTGGCGACAGCTTTAAGCATCGGCGTCGGGCCGCAGGCGAAGACCTGGGTGTCGGCGCGCTCTGCGGCCGACATCGCCTGCAGCGCGTCGCGCGCGAGATCGGTGATGAAGCCGCGATGCGCGCCGGCGAGGCCGGCGTTGCTGGCGAGCCGCGAAGGTACGCCCCACTCCTCGAGCAGCGCAACGGCATGAGTTGCGCCGCGGCCGACGCCCGCGACGGCGATGCGCGCCTCGATGAGCTCGAACGGGAACGGTACCTCGGAGCCCATGAGCACCAGGGGCCGCAAGCGCGGGTCGCCGCGCACCTGCTCGGCCAGGAAGATCATCGGCGGAATGCCCACGCCGCCGCCGAGCGCGAGCAGCCGAGGGCGGGCCGGATCGACGGTGAAGCCTTGACCGATCGGCGCGAGCACGCTCAACGTTTGCCCGGGCTGTCGGGCGGCGAGCATCTGAAGGCCATGACCCTTGGGCTTGTACAAAAATTCCAGCCAGCCTTCGGCCGCGCCGGCGCGCATGATCGACAGCGGCCTGCGCATCGGCACCGACGGATCGCAGGCGATGTGCGCGAACGTGCCGGGCAGCGCAGTGCGCGCCGCGCGCGGCGCCTGCACGCGCAGCACGAACTGCTGCCCCGGCCACGGCCGTTGCGAAACGATGCGCGCGTCCTCGAGGAATACGCTGCCGCGCTTGGGCTCGTAGCTCACTACCGCTTTCTCATTGTTGATTTAGCCATTGCTCCGCGATCAAGCACGCGGCTAGCCGGTCGATGCTGCCCTTGCCCGTGCGGCGGCGAAGATACCCGGATCGTCGCTTTTCCGCGAGCTCCGTCGACGCGGCCACGGATGTGAGCGTTTCGTCGACGGTTGCCACCGGCAACTCATAGCGCTTCGCCAGCGCGGCGGCGAACTCGCGTGCCCGCCGCGCGACGGCCTGCGACGCGCCGTCGCCCTCGGGCACTCCGACGACGAGTTGCGCCGGTTGCCAGTCGTCGATGATGCGGTCGATTTCGGGCCACGGCGGCTCGCGGTCGGAGCGCAGCGTGGTGAGGGGAGACGCCGTGCGGGTTTCTTGATTCGCCGTGGCAATGCCGATGCGGCGGAACCCGAAGTCGAACGCGACGACGATGTGGCGCCCGCTAACGCGCCCCACGCGGCCGTCCTTCCGCCTTACGCGTGACCCGCATACTGGGTGATGCTGCGGATGTCGACGCCGGGCAGACCGAGCGCCGCCGTCCAGCGTTGCTCGAACGGCGTGTCGAACACGATCGCGGGATCGGCCGGAACCGTAAGCCACGTGTTGCTGCCGAGCTCCGCTTCGAGCTGCCCGCGCCCCCAGCCCGCGTAGCCGAGTGCGATGAAGGCCGGGTCGGGACCGGTTCCGTTCGCAATGGCCGTGAGGATGTCGGGCGAGGACGTGACCTTGATCTCCGCGCCCGCCGCCAACGTGGCCTCGAACGCGTGCTCGGAGCGATGCAGCACGAAGCCCCGTTCCGGCTCCACGGGCCCGCCGTACATCACCGGCCGCGTCAAGACGCCGCGATCGACGAGCTCGATGGCGAGTTGGCCCAGCATTTCGGCGAGCGTCAGGTCGCCCGGCCTGTTGATCACCAGGCCGAAAGCTCCCTCGGCGTCGTGCTTGCAGATGTAGGTGACGGTCTGCGTGAAATTGGGATCGGCCATCGAGGGCATCGCAATCAAGAAGTGATCTTGCAGCGATTGCATCGGCGCTGGCTCCGTCGTGAGGGTGCGCCTATCGTAGCATCGAGGCTGCGCTCAGCGCCCTCTGGCGCCCGCTGAAAAATCCCACTCGTAGGCGAAGCGCAATACGTCATAGTCCTCGCGGATTTGTGGCGGCAGCGGCGCAAAAGGTCCCGCGAGCCGCAAGATCTTCAGCGCTGCCTGGTCGAGCGCTTTGTCGCCCGATGAACGGCGCACCACGATGTCGTCGAGCCGGCCGTCGGCGGCGATCACCACCTCGAGCGTGGGCCGTCCCGCATCGATGTTGCCGAGCAGCTCGGTGGGATAGTTGGCCGTGCCGATGCGCTCCACGCGCCGCCGCCAGCCGTCGAGATACTCGGCCAGCCCGGACTGGCGAGTGCTGGGTGTCGCGACCAGCGTGCGCGCGTCGTCGCTGCCGTCGGGTAGCTCGGCGCGCAACGCGAGCTCCGTGGCCGTTGTCTGCGGCGCCGACTGCTGAATCAGCGCGGCCGCGAGCTGCCGGGTTGGGGCGGCCTCGTCGGTGGGCTGCGGGATGGCGGGCACGGGCTCGCCGCCGCTACTGCGGCTCACGAGTTGCTCCGCGCTCGGCGCCTCGTCGCGCGGGGTGCCGTCGCGCTCATCGGCGCCCGCAGGATCGCCGATCTGGGTGGCGGCCTGGCCGGCCGACAACGTGCTCGTCGGGCGCAAGCCGCGCGCGGCATTGCCGACGGCGCGTTGATCGCGATTCGCGAGAAAGTCCGCCGTGTCGGCGGCAAGCTCCTCGCGCCCGGTGTCGAGGACCAGCGTAACGTTGAGCGACGGAACCGTGTCGCCGCCGGCGAAGGGCGCGGCCGTGAACGTGACGCCGAGGATGACGACGCCATGAACGAGCGCGGCGAGGAATAGCGTCGACCCGAGGCGTTCGTCGCTCATGAGCGGAGCATAACCAAAGTGTTAGGCGCCTCTCGCCGCTAGCTTGCGATCGATGGCGTCGAACAGCTTAGCAGCGATGTCAATGTCGAACTGGCGATCGAGTTCACGGATTCCCGTAGGGCTGGTGACGTTGATCTCGGTCAAATAGTCGCCGATCACGTCGAGACCCGCGAACAGCACGCCCTTGGCCGCCAAGGTCGGCCCCACTTGGGCGCAGAGCCAACGGTCGCGCTCCGTCAGCGGGCGCCCTTCGCCCTTCGCGCCCATGACGAGGTTGCCGCGGCTTTCGCCCGGGGCGGGGATGCGCGCGAGCGCGTAGTCCACGGGCTCGCCGTCGATGAGCAGCACGCGCTTGTCGCCCTGCGCGATCTCGGGGATATAGCGTTGGGCCAGCGTGAAGCGCCGGCCGTCGTCCGTCAGCGTTTCGATGATCACGTTGGTGTTCAAGTCTCCCGCGGCCACGACGAAGATCGAGCGCCCGCCCATGCCGTCGAACGGTTTCAACACGACCTTGCCCTGTTCCTTCAAGAACTCGAGCAGCACGGCTCGCGAGCGGGTGACGACGGTCGGCGGCGTGCAGTGCGGGAACCAGGCGGTGTACGCCTTCTCGTTGATGTCCCGCAGGCTCGAGGGCTTGTTCACCACGAGCAGGCCCCGGTTCTCGGCGAGCTCGAGGATGTAAGTGGTGTAGATGTACTCCATATCGAACGGCGGATCCTTGCGCATCAGCAAGGCGTCGAGCTCCTCCAAGCCGCCCGTCCACTGAGCGCCGATCTCGAACCACCGCTCGCTGTCGTCTCGCACCGTGAGCCGCGCCCCGCGGCCGAGAGGGGCTCCGTCGCGCACCTCGAGGTCTTGCTGGCGTAGGTAGACGATGTCCCAGCCCCGGCGCTGGGCTGCGAGCAGCATAGCGAGCGTGGAGTCCTTCTTGGGCTTGATGGTGTCGATCGGGTCCATGACGACGCCGAGCAACCGCCGAGGCTCGTTCATTCACATTCCTCGCTTTTTGCGTGCGGGTTCGCAGTTTCGCGAAAAAGCGCAACGCTACCATAACCCGATTCTGTCGAACGTCCGCTCGCGAAGATCTCCTCTGGAGCGTTTGCGGACGGTCGTCACCGTGCGCGCGTCAGTCGATGGAAGGCATGGCGCCGATATGTTAAAAGGCGCGTGAGTCCGAGGTTGCGTGCTCGGCTCCCGGTGGGGGCACCCCGAGCGGCCTGCGGGAGGAAACTAAGTGTCTGGCAGTAGTGCAGTGAACCCGAAGAACGATCTGGCCGGCCTCAAAATCCTCGTCATCGACGACAGCAAAACGATCCGTAGAACCGCAGAGACGCTACTAGCCAAAGAAGGGTGTGAAGTGTTCACCGCCGTCGACGGTTTCGACGCGCTTTCGAAGATTGCCGATCACCGCCCCGACATCATCTTCGTCGACATCATGATGCCGCGCCTCGACGGCTATCAGACCTGTTCCCTGATCAAGCACAACAAGGTGTTCAAGGACACTCCCGTGATCATGTTGTCGAGCAAGGACGGATTGTTCGATCGAGCCCGGGGGCGTCTCGTGGGCTCGGAGCAGTACCTCACCAAGCCGTTTACGAAAGACGAGCTCTTGGGCGCCATCCACAGTCACGTGCCCAAGTAAACCGGAGCGCACGCACATGGCTCTGATCATGATCGTCGACGACTCGCCCACCGAGGTGCACGTCTTGAAGACGGCGCTCGAGAAGCACGGTTTCGATACGGTCTCGGCCGCCGACGGCTCGGAGTGTCTGAGCCTCGCCCGCGAGGTGCGGCCCGACCTCATCTTCATGGACGTGGTGATGCCGCGCGTCAACGGTTACCAAGCCACGCGAACGTTGACCCGGGATCCGCAGACCAAGTCGATTCCTGTCGTCATGATCACGACCAAGGATCAGGAGACGGACCGAATCTGGGGGATGCGCCAGGGCGCGGTCGACTATCTCGTCAAGCCCGTCACGGAGGCCGTGCTCATTGCCAAGGCACAGGAAGTCCTCGAGCGGGGGTCGCACGCTTGAACCTGCAGGCGTTGGCAGAGCAACCGTTCGAGCTGCTCGTGGAGCTCGAGCGCCGCGCCCGCGCGGCCGTCGCCGCACGCGAAGGCGCGCCCACCTCGTCCGATGAGTGGGTGGGCATCGGCTTTCGCTTGGGCGCCGAGCGGTTCGTCACCAGCCGCGCCGACGTCCGCGAAGTGCTGCCGGTACCCGAGCAGGTAACGCGCGTGCCGGGCGCGAAACCGTGGCTGCGTGGCATCGCCAATCTTCGCGGCCAGCTCCTCACGGTCGTGGACTTGAAGTCGTTTCTCGGCGCCGGCGCGCCGGCCGCCGATCGGCAAGCGCGCGTCCTCGTCGTCGCAAGCCGCGAGGTGCCCACGGGGCTCATTGTGGATGAGGTCGTGGGCTTTCGGCGCTTCGGCTCGGCGGACTATCGCGACGAAGTGAGCCCCAGCGTCATTCGCTGCGAGCACTACCTCGAAGGCAGCTACCGCCGCGGCGCCGAGCTTTGGCCCCGCTTCAGCCTTCTGAAGCTGCTCGAGGACCCGTTGTTCCTCACGGCGGGCGAGACGGTGCGGGCATGACCAAAACGAGCCCTTGGCCGAAGATGCTGCCGCCGCTCGGTATCGCGCTGGCGATCGCGCTGCTCGCGGCCGCCGGGTCCGTGTGGTGGACCGGTAGCGGCACCACGACGGTCAGCGACGGCGGGCTCGGCGAGCTGATCGCGGTTACGCAAGCCGCTCGCACGGAAGCGCGCTCGGCGCTCCTGGGCGAAGGGGCTTCGTTCGATGCGCTGGCCGAGAGCCGCGCCGCCATCACGCGGCTACGCGCCACCGTGGCAGACAACGAAGCGGCGAGCGCAGATGCCCGCCGCTTGGCAGGCGACTCGGCGCTGTGGCAGCGCGTGGAGCGCAACCTCGACGGCGTGCTTGAAGCGCGCGGTCCCCTCGCGGAGCTCGCAACCGCACGCGCCGAGCTGCTCGAGCTCGCCCCGCAGCTGCTCGTGACGGCCAGTAACCTGGCGAGCGCGCTGCCATCCGCCGACCTCGAGACCAACCGGCCTTACGTGTTGCGCTTCGAGCTCTCGGTGGAGAGCTTGCAGCAGCAAGTGCGCTCGCTCGTCTCCGAGACGGCCGTGGAAGAAGCCGTGGGCCGCATGGAGGATGCCGAGCAGTACCTCGATCAATTCGTGCGCGCCCTGCGCGGCGAGGACGATAGCCTCGGCGTCGTGCCGATTCGCGGCGGCTCGGCGCAAGCGGATTTGGGCTCGGTCGACGAGCTGCTCGGGCGCACGCGCCTCGCGGTCGCCGCGGTCGGCTCCTCGGCCGAAGCGCTCACGGGCACCGCCGCGGCTGTCGGCGAGCTCGATGCGGCCGCCGCCGAGCTCCTAGCCCGTTATCGTGCTTCCGACGTATCGATCGCGCCGGTCGGCGGCGAAGCTGCCACGCGGCTGCCGCTGCTGCTCGTGTTTGCGGCGCTGGTCATCGCCGCCTTGATGATGTTCGTCTACTACCGCGCGCGCGATTACCGCCGTGCCGCGGAGCTTCAGGCCGAGCAAAACGAGCGCAATCAGCAGGCGATCCTCCGCTTGCTCGACGAGCTGTCGAGCCTCGCCGACGGCGATCTCACGGTGCAGGCCACCGTCACGGAGGACATCACGGGCGCCATCGCCGACTCGATCAACTACGCGATCGACGCGCTGCGCGACCTCGTCATCACGATCAACGACTCGTCGATTCTCGTCGACGCGGCCTCCAAGCAAACGGAAGGCACGTCGCGGCATCTCGTCCGGTCGGCTGAAACTCAAGCGAAGCAAGCCGCGGCCGCGTCCGAGTCGATGGCTCGCATGGCCATCTCGATCGAGGAAGTGTCCGGCAACGCCGAACGCTGCTCCGACGTGGCCCGCCACGCCGTGGAGATTTCGCACAAGGGCGGCGAGGCCGTGCGGCGCACCATCGCCGGCATGAACACCATTCGCGAGACGATTCAGGACACGAGTAAGCGCATCAAACGGCTCGGCGAGAGCTCGCAGGAGATCGGCAACATCGTCGAGCTCATCGAGGAGATCGCCGAGCAGACGAATATCTTGGCGCTCAACGCGTCGATCGAGGCGTCGCGCGCCGGTGAAGCCAGCCGCGGGTTTGCCGTCGTGGCCGATGAGGTTCAAAAGCTGGCAGAGCGCTCCGCGGGCGCTACCAAAAAGATCGAGGTGCTGGTGAGCACCATTCAGTCGGATACGAACGAAGCCGTGATGTCGATGGAGCGCAGCACCACCGACGTCGTCGGCGGTGCGTTGCTCGCCGAGAACGCCGGTGCCGCGCTCGAAGAGATCGAGCAGGTGTCGCACCAGATCGCGAGCCTCGTGCACAACATCTCGAGCTCGTCGAAGGAGCAGACCAGCGTCGCCGGGGCGATCACCAAGAACATGCACGTGCTGCGCGAGATCAGCACCAAGACCACGGAATCGACTACGGCCACGTCGAGCGCGATCAGCAAGCTGTCGGAGCTCGCTTCGCAGCTTCGCCGCAGCGTGGCGGGCTTCACGCTGCCGGATCAGAGCGGCGGCACGGGAGTGCTGAGCGCGGCGCGCGTTGCCGCGAGTCTCGAGCGCGCCGAGAAGATGCCGCTGCCCACAGCGCCGGCTTCCGGGCCGAGCGTCGAGCGTCGCCGCTTGTCCGGCTAGTCGAGATGCGCATGGCGACACACGTGATGGACGACCTGGCGGCGCACGCTTTCGAGCTCGTGAACAAGGAGCTCGCGAGCACGCTCGATGCGGCGCGCGCCCAGCTCGAAGACTACGTGGACGGCCGCGCCGGCGCAGAAGCTTTGGCGCGCACTGCCGAGCACCTGCACGTAGCGCGGGGCGCATTGAAAATCGTCGAGATTCACGGCGCCGCGTTGCTCGCCGAGGAAATGGAGCACACGTGCCGGCGGCTCGCCGAAGCCAACGACGACAAGAAGTCGGAGCAAGGCATCGAGGCGCTGACGCGCGCAATGGTCCAGCTTCCGGCCTACCTCGAGCGGCTGCTCGGCGGCGGCAAGGATGTTGCGCTGGCGCTGCTGCCGCTACTGAACGATCTGCGCCAGGCTCGCGACAAGCCGTCACTGTCCGAAGGCACGCTGGTGCTGCTGAATGCCGGCCCGCTCGAGCGCCACATCCCGCCGGGCGAGGTAACGGCGCCGGCCGGTATCGCCCGCGGCTTCGACAAGCTCGCCCAGCGGTTGCGTCCCGCCTTCCAAGCCGCGCTGCTCGGTTGGATCAAGGGCGCTGAGCCGGCGCGTCATCTCGACGAGCTGCTGCGCGTGTGCACGAATTTGGAGCGCGCCGCGGGCAGCGAGCAAGTCAAGCAGCTCTGGACCGTCATGACAGCCGTGCTGACGGCCATCCGCGCCGGCGGCCTCGAGGCCACCGTCACCTTAAAACGCCTCATCGGCCAGGTGGATCGGCAGCTGAAGCGGCTCATCGACGGCGGAGAGTCTGCGGTAGTCAATGCTCCGCCCGTCGAGCTCATCAACAGCCTCCTTTATTACGTGGCGCGCGCGAGCTCCGACGATCCGCGCATCGAGACGCTGCGCAAGCAGTACAACTTGGGCGAGATGCTGCCCGCTCAGCTGCAGGTGGAGCAGGCGCGCGCCGAGCTCGCGGGGCCGAGCGTGAAGCTGATGCGCACGGTGGCCCATGCCATCAAAGAGGACTTGGGCACGGTCAAGGACGCTCTCGATATCTTCGTTCGCACCGGCATGCAAGGCGTCGACAAGCTCGGCCCGCAGCTCGACATGCTGAAGAAGATCGGCGATACGCTCGGCGTGCTAGGGCTCGAGCGCGCACGCGGTCAGATCCAGCGCGGGAGTCAAGAGCTTGCCGCCGTCATCGGGAGCGGTAAAGCGCACGACCCCGGCGGCCTCGAGAAAATAGCCGCCACCTTGCTCGACGTGGAGGATGCGCTCGATCGCGAGCTCGTACGGGCCGTGGTTCCCGGCGACGACGCCGACGGCGCGGCCGGCGAACGTGAGTCCGACGCGCAGCAACGCCAGGTCACGCAAGCCGTGATGGGCGAGTGCACGGTCAACCTCGCGAAGGTGAAAGAGGCCGTCATTCAGCTCGTCGATCAACCGGCCGACACGCGGCCGCTCGAGCAAGCCAAGCCGCAATTGCGCGGCATCACGGCCGGCTTGTTGATGCTCAACAAGACCAAAGCCGTCAGCGTCGTCGAACGGATCGGCGCTGTGATCGGCACGCGTCTCGCCGCGGGCACGAAGCTCAAGCCCGAGTATCTCGAGCGGCTCGCGGATGCGATTGTCAGCGTCGAGTACTACATGGAAACGGTCAGCGCCGGACGCACCGATCCCATGTACATGCTCGACAACGCCGACCGCTGTCTCGATCTGCTCGAGAGCTTGCCGGTTGCGAAGCCGGCTGCGCCGCCGCCGCAGACTGCCGCAGCGCCCGCAGCCGCCGCTGCGCCGCCCCCGGCGCGAAAGCCCGTGGCGCCGCCGCCGAGCGTGATGCAAGTGGAGGAGGATCGGTCCGATCCCGAGCTCGTCGAGGTATTCATCGAGGAGGCCAAGGAAGAGATCGCGAACATTCAGCGTAACCTCCCCATCTGGACGGCCGATCGCACCCAGGCCGAGGCGCTGATCGCGGCGCGCCGCTCGTTCCACACCTTGAAGGGCAGCGGCCGCATGGTCGGTGCGCAGCTGCTCGGCGAGTTCGCGTGGAGCGTCGAGAATCTCTTGAACCGGATCATCAATCAGACGCTCGAGCCGACGTCCGACATGCTGGCGTTCGTCGTGGAGGCGAGCGCTGCGCTGCCGCAGCTGCTCGAGCAGCTCGAGATCGGGCTGCCGCCGAAGGTGGACGTGCAACTGCTAATGAAGCGTGCGCAGGCGTTTGCCGAGGGCGACCCTGACGCGGCGAGGATTTCGGGGCCTTCGCCGCAGGCGCCGGCCAAGGCGGCGCCGGCTCCGGAGCCCGGCATGGATCCGGTGCTCGCCGACATTTTCGTGAAGGAGATGCGCGGCCACCTGGAAGTCATTCAGAAATTCCTGGCGGGCGCCCATCCAGGCGGAGCGCCGCACGCGATCGACGAGCCGCTCTACCGCGCCTGTCACACGCTGCTCGGCAGCGCCCGCATGGCAGGGTTCATACCCGGGATGCAGCTCGCTGCGCCGCTGGCCGAGCATCTGCGCCGACATTTCGATGCAGGCACCGGAATCGCGGATGCCGGCGTCGAGGCGATGCGTGCGGCGGCCGTTGCGATCGGCAAGATGGCCGACGCCCTCGCGGCCGGCCGCAGCGTGGAGGTGGACGTCGCGGCCGTGAAGGCGCTCGACGTGCTCGCCGTTCACGCGGAGCCCGCGCACGCGTCCGCCGCGCCGGCGCACTTGGAGCCCGCCGAAGAGCCGCAAGCTGCGGCGTCGCCGCCCGAGACCCCGGCGGTGCCTAGCGCCGGCTTCGATCCCGAAATCGCGGCCATCTTCGCCGAGGAAGCGGCCGAGATACTCGACAACTCCCAGGCTGCATTGCAGGACGTGCGCGAGCGGCAAGATCAGGCGGCTGTGGCCATGCTCCAGCGCTATCTGCACACATTGAAGGGCGGCGCGCGCATGGCAGGGGTGATGGCCATGGGCGACTTGAGCCACGCGCTCGAGACGCTGTTGTCGCGCATCGCCGAAGGCCGCAGTCCGCCCGAGCCAGCGGCGCTGGCCCTCGTGCAACGCGGGCTCGATGAGCTGCAGCAGCTGCGCGACGCCGTCGATGCCGGGCGCGCGGCGGCACCCGCCACGGAGCTCATGCATCAGCTCGAAAGTTTCGACGCGCAGGAATCCGCAGCGGAACCGCCGCGGCTTTTGGCCGCGACGGCGCCGCCGGCCGGCCTGCCGCCAGCCGCCGAGCGCGAGCCGGAGCCGGCGCCCGCCGTAGCAGAGGAGCAGCGCGAGCCCACCGTAGACCTTACGGACGAAGATCTCAGGGAGCTCGATGCCATCGAGCTCGGGGCGCCGCCGCCGGCGGCGCTGCACACGCGTGCCGCCGCGGAGCCGCTCGAGGATCCGACCGCCGAGGAGCCCGCCGTCTTCGAGGAGCCGTTCGAAGAGCCGACGATCGTCGAGCAGAAGCGCGCCGAAGCCGCGGGCGCTCCTGCGGCCGAAGCCGGGGCTCCGCCTGCCGCCGTTGCGATGCCGCCGCCGCCGCCCGCCGCGACAGCGCCGCCCGCGCCGCCTGTGGCCACCGCGCCGGTGGAGCAGCGGAGCGCGGAGCGCGCGGAGACAGCGCGCGTCGATGCTGCTTTGCTCGATGCGCTGCTCAACGGCGCAGGCGAGATCAATATCTTCCAGTCGCGGCTGAGCCAGCAGCTGCACTCGATCGAGTTTCATCTCGGCGAGCTCGGCGGCACCGTATCGCGCTTGCGCGAGCAGTTGCGCAAGCTCGAGGCGGAGACCGAGGCGCAAATCCTGCACCGGCATCAGGACGACGCCGAGGTCGAGAGCGGCTTCGACCCGCTCGAGCTCGATCGTTACTCCACGATCCAGCAACTATCGCGTGCGCTCGCCGAGTCGGCGAACGACGTCGCCAGCATCAACGAGCTGCTGCATGGCCTCACGAACGAAGCGGACACGCTGCTGACGCAGCAGGCGCGCGTAACCTCCGACCTGCAAAACGGGCTCATGCAGACTCGCATGGTGCCGTTCCAACGGCACGTGTCGCGGTTGCAGCGCATCGTGCGGCAGGCTTGTACGGATACCGGCAAGCAGGCGGAGCTCGTCGTCGAGGGCGAGGGCAACGAGATCGACCGGCAAGTGCTGGAGTCGATGCTGCCGCCGTTCGAGCATCTGCTGCGCAACGCGGTGGCGCACGGTATCGAGAAACCCGCGGTGCGCAGCCAGCGCGGCAAGCCCGAAAGCGGTCAGGTGCTCGTGAAAGTTCGCCGCGAAGGCGCTGAGGTGATCGTCGAGGTTAGCGACGATGGCGGCGGCCTCGATCTGGCTGCCATCCGCCGCAAGGCTTACGAGCGCGGTTTGCTGGCCGAGAATCAGAAGATCACCGACGAGCAAGCCGTCGAGCTCATCCTGCAGCCCGGCTTCAGCACCGCGAGCGAGCTGACGCAGGCCGCCGGGCGCGGCGTGGGCATGGACGTGGTGGACAACGAGGTGAAGAAGCTCGGCGGCTCGATGCGCATCGAGACGCGCACGGGCGAAGGCACGCGCTTCCTTGTCCGCTTGCCGTACACGCTCGCGATCACGCACGCGCTGATCGTCAACGTCGGCGAGGAAACCTTTGCGTTGCCGCTGCCCACTGTCGAGGGCATCACACGGCTCTCGCGGGACAAGATCTTGAAGCACCTCACCGAGGACGAGCCGAAGCTCGACTACGGCGGCATCGTCTATCGCATCCAACATTTGGGCAGTCTCGTGGGCGCCGCGCCTTCGGCGTTGCCCGAGGACGAGAACGCAGTGTCGCTCGTGCTGATTCGCGCGGGCGACAGCTCCACGGCGTTGCTCATGGATTCCCTCGAAGGCAGCCGCGAGATCGTCGTGAAGACGCTCGGGCCGCACATCGCAAGCGTGCCGGGCGTCACCGGCGCCACGATCTTGGGCGACGGCCGCGTAATCATGATTCTCGATGCCGCTACCCTGGTTCGCGCGCAGCGCCCCATGGATGCCGCTCGCGCGGCGCCGGAGCCCGAGGCGGCACCGCAGCTCACGGCGCTCGTCGTGGACGACTCGATCACGATGCGGCGCGTCACGCAGCGCCTGCTCGAGCGGCGCGGCGGGAAGGTGTACACGGCGCGCGACGGCCTCGACGCCATCACGGTGCTGCAAGAGCACACGGTCGACGTCATTCTGCTCGACATCGAGATGCCGCGCATGGACGGGTATCAGTTCGCGACGCACGTGCGTAACGATCCGAAGCTCAAGCATCTGCCGATCATCATGATCACGTCGCGCTCCGGCGAGAAGCATCGTGCCAAAGCGATCGAGATCGGCGTCAACGATTACTTGAGCAAGCCCTATCAAGAGAGCCAACTCATCGCCGCGATCGCAGCGCTGGTGGGGAGAGAGCTCTAACGATGAGCGTCGAGCCGAAAGAGCTGTACAGCCTTTTGATCCCGCTTCGCGCGGAGCGATTGCTCGTGCCGCGCATGTGTGTGGCGGAAGTCATCGCCTTTGCGGACGCGGCTCGCACCCGCGACGACGCTGCGCCCGATTGGTACTTGGGCGCCATCGAGTGGAACAACCGGCGTGTTCCGGTGGTGTCGTTCGACGGGCCCGCGGCCGACGAGCGGAGGTCGAAACGCAGCCGCACGCGCGTGGTCGTCTTTCATGCGATCACGCAAGAGCTGAAGGGCGGCTATTACGGGATATTGACGCAGGGATTCCCGCAGCTCGTGCGCGTCAACGCGGACGTCTTGGGCCTCGAGACGGAGCAGCCCTTGCCGGAGAGCTTCCCGGCGCTATGCCGCGCGCGGATGATCCACGAGTACCCGCTGATCCCCGACGTCGAGCGGCTCGAGAAGATGATCGCCGAGGCGCCGCTGTAGGCTACGCGGAGCAGATCGGCGTCAGAGGTCGCCCCAGCACGCCTGAGCGATCGCGCAAACCGCGAGCGCCGCCGTCTCCGCCCGCAAAACTCGAGGCCCGAGCGCCGCCCGCTCGAACTGCGCCGCGTCGAGGCGCGGCCAGTCCGTGGGGCCGAACCCGCCCTCGGGTCCCACCGCCACACAAACGCCTGCCGACGGGGCGCCCTGTCGCTCGAGCGAGTGCTCGGCATAGGGGTCGAGCGCAAAGCGCGCGGGCCCGCTCGGCAGCGCCTCCAGGGCCGCCGCCAACGCCGTGGGCGCGTCGATACGCGGCGGGCGATGGCGCCCGCACTGCTCGCATGCGCTCTGCGCCACCTTGCGCCAGTGATCGAGGCGCCGCTCGCTGCGGTCGGGATCGAGCCTTACCACGCTGAATTCCGTGTAGACCGGCACCAATGCGCGCGCCCCGAGCTCCGTGGCCTTCTGCACGATGAAATCCATGGCGTCGGACTTCGCTAATGCTTGGATCAGCGTCAGATCCAGCGGCGATTCCGGCAGCGCAGGGTGCGAGGCTGCGAGCTCGAGCGTGCCGCCGCGGCGCTGGAGCGTTGCGACGCCCGCGAGCCGCTCCGTGCCGCTGCCGTTGAACACGACTAGCCGGTCGCCTCGCTTCAAACGCAGCACGTGGCCGACATAATGTGCCTCGCGCTCGTCGAGCGGCAGGTTGCTGCCGGAGAGCTCGCGCTCGATGAAGAGGCGCGGCAAGCGATCGGTTGAACGTGGCATGGAACCTCTGTCGAGCAACCGGCCGCAGGCTGCTATATTTCGCGGCGCATGTGTCAAGCCCACTTTAACAAGTTGCTCGAAGCGAAGTGATCGTCGATCCCAACGACGGATGGATTCGCGGCGTGCGTCGCGTCGTCTCGCCGAACTTCGACGCGCGCCCCCCCGGCATCGAGCTCGCGCTCATCGTCGTGCATGGCATCAGCTTGCCGCCCGCCGAGTTCGGCAACGGCTGGATCGACCGCTTTTTCTGCAACGCGTTACCGGGCGACGCGCACCCTTATTTCGCGACGATCTGCACGGCCCACGTGTCGGCCCACGTGCTGATCGCGCGCGACGGATCGGTCACGCAGTACGTACCGTTCCACTGTCGTGCCTGGCACGCCGGCAAGTCGGAATATCGCGGCCGCCCGGCGTGCAATGACTTCTCGGTGGGCGTGGAGCTCGAAGGCACCGACGACCTGCCGTACGAGGAGGCGCAGTACGACGCCCTCGCCGAGCTCATCGCGGCGTTGCGGCGCGCCTATCCGTCGCTCGAGACGGCCGAGATCGTCGGCCACAGCGACATCGCGCCCGGGCGCAAGACGGATCCCGGCCTTTCGTTCGAGTGGGGCGAGCTGACGCGCCGGCTGCCGGCGGCGACTGCGACGTAGCTCACCGCCGCCACAATATTTCTTCCCCGCCGCCCTGCCGCGCCAGGCAGCGAGCCGCCACGAACAGCAGGTCCGACAAGCGGTTCAAGTAGCGAGTGAGGTCGCCGCTCAACGGCGCGAGCTTGGCGGCCGCCCAGGCGCTGCGCTCGGCACGGCGGCAAATCGTTCGTGCGAGGTGGCACACGGCGGCCGCGCGCCCGCCGCCCGGAAGCACGAACTCCTTGAGCGGCGGAAGCTCTGCGTTCAATTCGTCGAGATCGCGCTCGAGCCGGCTCACGTGGTGGGCCGCGATCGCGCGATAGTCGGGCAACGAGAGCTCGGCACCGATTTCGAACAGCTCGTGTTGAACGCGCGTGAAGATCGCGCGGATCGGTGCGGGCACATCGGGCTCCGCGAGCAGCAAACCGAGCGCGCTGTTCGTTTCGTCTACGTCGCCGAACGCGTTCACGCGGGGATCGGTCTTGTCGATTCGCTCGCCATTCGCGAGCCCCGTCGTGCCGTCGTCGCCCGTGCGCGTATAGATCTTGCTGAGCCGATGACCCATGACCGTTCGTCGCCGTCCTCGAGAGCCGTGCCGCTAACCTATGGTGTCACGGTTATTACTGGCTCTGCCAACCGATCTCGCGGGCGGTTGCGGCGCCGATCACAACGTCGCTGAGGTCGCGCGGAATGTCGGCGCGCTGCTCGTCGAGCGGTATGCGGCCGGCCATGAGCTCCGCTTTGGTTTGCGGCAACAACGGCCGTGCGTCGGGTGCGGCATAGCCATCGGGATACACGGGCGCATTCGAGCTTCGGGAGTATTTGTCCGTTGCGCGCAGCGTGTGCAGCAGCTCGTGAGCGAGCACGATTTGATTGGTCGCGCGCGCGGAGCTGTCGGCAAACAGATTGGCGACCGCGATCAGCCCTTTGGCGAGCGCTGTGGACCGGTCGAGTGCCACGCCTGCCTCGGGCTCGTGGAAAACCGCGAACACCACGATGTCTCCGCTCGGCCCGTCGAGTTGCCAGCGAAGGCGCGTGGCGAGCACCCGCATGCGTAAGCTCCACCACAGCACACCGAGAGCGCCGGCGCCGGCGTCGAGCTGCGGCAACGCGTGCTCGTACTCGCCTACGATTCGTAACTTGAACGGCTGCTCGAGCGCGACGCCGTAGCGCTTCGCTTCGCGCGCGAGAAATTTTTCCGCAGCGGCGAACTCCGACGGCGCCAGCGAGCTCGCATAGCGGCGCGTGTCCGGATGGGCGTCTCCGGCAACGGCGTAGATGTCCACCCACAGCGGCGCATCCCAATCCGTGGCGTTTCGCCGCGTGACGTACTGCGCAGCGGCCACGAACACCAATACATAGAGCAGCGCTGCGATGCGTAGACGTTTGAGCACGCGCTCGCTTCCCTTACGCCGGTGCAGCGAGTGGAGCATGCGGACCGGCTATGGGGGCGGGCACGGGTCACGGAACGCCGGTTTTTTTGGACCCCCAAAAAGAAAAACCCGGCGGTGGGAACGCCGGGTCAGATCTTTTTGTTATCGGAGTTTACGGTTTCAAGTATGCGGCCTGGCTGGTGCTCATTGCGCCCGAGGGCACTGAGCGGCTTGTTGTTATCGTCCAGCCAATTTTTCTTTTCTTCTTCTTCTACTTTCTTGTTCTTCTATAACGTTTTCAAATTTAACAGAACCCTTTGCGATTTCGCATCGTTTTCTGTTCGTTTGCGCACTCACTCGTCCCTGGGTGGGGACGAACCCTATAAAGCAAGACACATGCCAGTGGGAAAAAGGCTTTCAGCATCAATGAGATGGGGCAATCGCGCCCCGCGTTACCTCAGGAAAGGGCTCGCCCATGTAAAGGGCGCCGACAGAACGGTTACAGCCACACTTTCGCGTGATGAATGAATCGTGCCAACTAACTACCTGTTTCGAAACGGTGCGCAGAACGCGGCCTCGCACTGCGGTCGGGGGCGCTGCTGCAAAGCTCGCCGTAAAGACGCCTGACAGAGTCCTCACGGTGGCGCGAGCAACGAGCCACGCTCGTGCCAGACGCCGCCCTTTGCGACGGCGACGATCCGCAGCGTGTCTGCGATGTGGGCGAGCGGGTCGCCGTCGAGCACGACGAAATCGGCGAGCTTGCCCTCTTCGAGCGTACCGATCTGCTGCTCGAGGCCGAGCGCCAAGGCGCCCTCGGCCGTCGCCATGCGCAGAACCTGGTCGTTTGCGATCCCGGCACGGGCGAGCAACGCAAGCTCCAGATGCAGGCCAAGGCCGTACGGGACGGCCGGGGCGTCGGACCCGACGGCGACGCGGCCACCGGCACGCACGAGCCGCGCCACGGTGCCCTCCAACGCTCGAATGGGCACCGGTGCGGCACTTGGCCGTTGCCAAGCGGCTTGCTCGGCAGGAGTGAATAGCGCCGCGAAAGCCGCCTCGGGCCGCGGCCGCGGGCTCGGCCAACCGTCGAGGCCGGTCAGGGCAGCGAGGCCCGTGACGAACGTGGTGCCCGACGCGATCAAAAGGCTGAAGCGGTCCTGATACGCGGTAAATCCCGGCGACAGCTCGAGCTCGTGGCTCGGTGCGTCGATCTCGGCGGGCAATCGAGGCCCGCTCGAGGCCGCGTCCCAGGGCGGCACTTTGAGCTCGCGGGCCTGCCGGCGGAGGCTGTGCGCGAACCCGTGCGAGATACCGGGATAGGCGCTCACGCGAGGGTCGCCGGCGACCGCCGTGTCCGCCGCCGATACGATGAGGCGCGGCCCCTGCACGCGGCCGCTGGCCCAGGCCTCGGCCCGCTCGGTAGCCTCGCCGGGCATCGCAGTGAGCTCGCGGACCGTGGTTACGCCGTAGGCGAGCCAGGTGCGGCCAAGACGTTCGCCGCTGCGCGAGCTCAGGTGGGCGTGCAGATCGATGAGTCCGGGAATCACCGTGGCGTCGCGCGCATCGATGATCGGGCCCGTGGCCGGCAGCACGCCGCGGCCCGCGATGGCGGCGATGCGGCCGCCGCGCACATGCAGGTCGACGTGCCGGCGATACGTGCTGCGCACGCCGTCGAACAGGCGGCCAATTTCGACGACGTAGTCGCTCGGCGGGGCGGGCGGCTGCCACCGAACCATAGGCTGCGCCTCATCCGCAGCCTCGGGCGGCGGCGGCTCCGGCGTCAGCTCGACGCGCACGGCGCGGGCGTCGCGCGCCTCGGCCGATTGCGCACGCACGACGAGCGTTCGTCCGTCGTCGCTCCAGGCGAGCGCCGTAACGCCGCGGACGTTTTCGGCAACGATGCGCTCTTCGCGACGGCGGGGGTCGAGCGTTTTGACGACTCCGGGCGCCGTGCGATCGAAGCCCGAGTTCTCGACATAGGCGATGAGATGGCCGTCGGGGTGCACGGCGGGGCGTCGCGGCTCGAGTGCGCCGAACGTCAACTGCACGAGGCGTTCTTCGCGAAGCGAGAGCTGCCACAGCTCGAACTGACTCGAGCGCTCGCTCGCGAAAATCACCGCGTCGCCATCCGGTGAAAAGACGGGATCGAGCTCGACGAACTCGTTGTTCGTCAGCCGACGCGGCTCGCCGCGTTCGGCGAGCCAAAGATCGCCGAGCGCCGTGAAAGCCGTGCGGCGGCCATCCGCCGTTCGCGTGACGCCGTTGATGCCGAGCGCCGGCCGCTCGCCTGGCGCGTCGAGCGGCGCAGCGTTCGTCGGCGCGGCGGCTACCTCGACCGCGGCGGCCGCGAACAGGTGCACGGGCTGGCGCGCCGGCGTGGCGATGCCGCGGCGCCAGAGCTGGCCGTCCGCCGCATAGATGAGCTCCGCGCCGGAGCGCCAGGCGGCTCGCGAGGCGAACAGGTCCTCGCTGCCGCTGAGCGGTTTCAACACGCGCGGCTCGCCGAGGAGCAGCAATTGCAAGCGGCTCGTTTCAGGCGAGTCCTGCTCGCCGAACACCAGCACCCCGCCGCCGGGCCGCCACGTGGGTGCGGACAAACGGCGCGTGCTTTCGTGCACCACAGAGATCGCGCCGTCGGTGCCGAGCACGCGAAGCGACGACTGGCCGGCGCGCGCGAGCACGTACGCCACGAGGCCGTGCTCGGAGACCGCGGGATACGACGCCGTGCCGCTTTCCTCGGTGAGCTGCGTCTCGATGCCGGCGGCGAGCGTGATCGACCAGAGGCAATAGGGCCCGGTGCGGTTCGTGACGAAGACCACGGCGCTGCCGTCGGGCGTAAAGTCCGGCTCACGCTCGTCGTAGCGGGACGCCGCCAGCGGCCGCTGATCGCCGGTGGCGATGTCGAGCAGCCACACGTCCCACTGACCATTGCTCTCGCGCTGATAAACGATCCGCGCGCCGTCTGGGCTAACTCGCGGGTTACGCGCCTGCTCGCCGGCCGGCGTGAGCGGCACAGCGCCGCCGCCTGCGGCCGGCAGGCTCCACAGCTGGCCGAGCAGGTCGACGATCAGTGTGCTGCCGTCGGGTGTGAGCGCGACCGACAGGTTGGTGCCCTGACGAATGTCGGCGATGCGTTCCTCTGCTGCGGCCGTACCGGCAGCCAAACCGAGCAGCAACGCGAGCAGCAACGCGAGCGTACGGCTCACTCGCCGTTCTCCGCAGCCGTATCGAGCGACACGAGCTCACCGTCCTCGGCTCGATACCGAATCACGATCGGCCGGCAGCACACCGAGCAGTCTTCGACTTGCTGCTGCGATTCGACGGAAAGATCGAGCGAAATCTCGATCTGCTCCCAGCAGTATGGACAGGTGATGGTCTGAAGCTGAATCAAGGCACGGCCTGGCGCTACGGTTGTAAGCGCTGCGAGCTCCAGCGGCCCACAGCGAAGGAATGAGGGTCTTTGGCGTCGAGCGTACGCTCGTAGCGGACGCGCTCGTGGAAGCGGTCGCGCCCTTCCACCCACAGCTCCACGGCGTCGAACCACAGCCGGAATCCGCCCCAGGACTCGGGCCGCGGCAGCCCGTTATCCGTGGCAGTGCCCGCGATCTTTGCCGCGCGTTCCTCGAGCGCCGCGAGGTGCGTGAGCGGTTGGCTTTGCTCGCTGCTCCACGCGTTGATCTGGCTTGCGAGCGGCCGGGTCGCAAAGTAGGCATCGCTTTCGGCGGCCGGCGAGCGCACGACGCGCCCTTCGAATCGCAGCTGCCGCCCGAGCTCGTGCCAATAGAGCACCGCCGCGGCGCGGCCGGTGGACAAGAGCTCGCCGGCTTTCCGCGAGCCGTAGTTCGTATAGAACACGGCGTAACCGAGTGGGGCGAGCTCCTTCAGCAGCACCATGCGCGCGGACGGCCGGCCTTCGCCGTCGACGCTGGCGAGAGCCATCGCGTTCGCGTTGCGGCGGCCGAGGGCATCCGCTTCGCCAAGCCATTGCGCGGCGGCGCGCACGGGATCTTCTGGCGCCGGAATCAGCAACGGCGGCATGCGTGCGGCAGCTCAGCGAAGGGCGGCGGCATGGAAGGCAAGGTGCTCTGCGATGAACGTGCTCACGAAGTAGTAGCCGTGGTCATACCCCGCGCGCTCGCGGTAGGTTAGCTTCTGCCCCGCCGCGCGGCAGGCTTCCTGCAGCTCGCCCGGCCGAAGCTGCTCGAGGTACGGATCGGCCATACCCTGATCGACGAGCAGCTCGTGCCGGCTGGGTTTCGCGCGAATCACGGCCGCCGCGTCGTACGGCGACCAGCGTTTTCGATCGGTGCCCAAGTAGGCCGTCAGCGCGTGTTGGCCCCAAGCCGATTGACTTGCCGCCGCGATCGGCGCGAACGCGGACACGGAGCGGTAGCTCTGTGCATTGCCGACGCCGATGATGATGGCGCCGTGGCCCCCCATCGAGTGGCCGCTGATGGACTTGCGCTCAGGATCGACGGGAAGGTTTGCGTTGACCACGGCGGGCAGCTCGTCGCGGATGTAATCGTACATGCGGTAGTGCGCCGACCACGGCGGCTCCGTGGCGTTGACGTAGAAGCCGGCCCCCGTACCGACATCCATTTGCGCGTCTTCTCCCGGAATGCTCACGCCGCGCGGGCTGGTATCGGGAATGATCAGCGCCAAACCGAGCTCGGCCGCATAGCGCTGGGCGCCGGACTTGACGCTGAAGTTGTCCTCCGTGCAGGTGAGGCCTGACAGCCAGTACAGCGCCGGAACGGGGCCGCGCTCGGCGGCGGCGGGCAGGTACGCGGCGAAGCGCATCGTGCATGCACACGCTTCGGATGCGTGCTGGTAGACGATCTGGCGGCCCTCGAAGCAGCGCGATTCGCTGACGCGTTCGATGGAAGGTTTGCTCATTGCCGATTTCCTTTTCGATTGCTCATGCGTGGCGACCTTGCACGTGGACCTTCGGAAGGTTACAAACCGCCCTCACGAGGTACGCATGACGCTCGAAGAATTACGTAAACATCTCTCCGAGGTCGATCGCGACCTCATCGGTCTCGTTGCGGCGCGCCAGAAGATCGTGGCCGAGATCGGAGCCCACAAGATCGAGAATGCCGTGCCGACGCGCGATTATGAGCGCGAGCGAGAGGTGTTGAAAGGCGCCGGAACGCAGGCTCGCGCGCTCGGTCTCGAACCCGAGCTGGCCGAGGAGATCATGCGCCTGCTGATCCGCGCGTCGCTCACGCACCAGGAGCAGCGGCGCGTGGCCGCCGGAACCAGCGGCGCCGGCAAGCGCGTGCTGATCATCGGCGGCGCCGGTAAAATGGGTGCGTGGTTCGCCCATTTCCTGAGCTCGCAGGGCTACGCCGTCGAGATCGCGGACCCGGGCTCGGCTGCCGTCGCTTTTCCGCGCGTGGGCGATTGGCACGAGTGTGCTCTCGATCACGATCTCATCATCGTCGCAACGCCGATGAAGGTGGCGGGCGCGGTGCTCGCCGAGCTTGCGGCGCGGCGCCCGCGCGGCGTCGTCGTCGACATCGGCTCGTTGAAGAGCCCGCTGCGAGCGGGGCTCGACCAGCTCAAGGCCGCCGGCTGTAAGGTCACATCCATCCATCCGCTGTTCGGCCCCGATACTCGGCTGTTGTCGGGCCGGCACGTGGTGTTTTGTGACGTTGGCGTTCCCGAAGCCACGCGCGCGGCGCGCGCGTTATTTGCGTCCACGATGGCAGAGCAAATCGAGATGAGCGTGGACGATCACGACAGGCTCATGGCGTACGTGCTCGGCCTGTCGCACGCTCTGAATCTGGCTTTCTTCACTGCGCTTGCCGAGAGCGGCGAGCTGGTGCCCCGGCTGCAGCGCATGTCGAGCACCACATTCGACGCGCAGCTCAAGGTATCCACGCTAGTGGCGCGCGACAATCCGCATCTGTACTTCGACATTCAGACGCTGAACGACTACGGTGCGGCTTCACTGCAAGCGCTGCGCGCCGCGACGGAACGTATCGAGCGGCTCGTGCAAAGCCGCGACGAGGCGGGCTTCGTGGAGCTGATGGCGGCCGGCCGCCGCTATCTCGAGACCCGTACTTGAAACGAGCGACCGGGAGGATCGAGTGGACAGGGACGACCACGACCGCGAGCTTACGCTGCTGCGCCGCCGCTTGGCGGTGCTGACCGAAGAAGCTCGGAAGAACGACGACGCGTGGCGGCGTGCCCAGGCGCGTGAGATGGAGCTGCTCGAGGCGAACACGCTCGATGCGCTGCTCGAGCGGCTGACGAGCGGGCTGTGCGTGGGCTACCGGCTCGAGGCGGCAACGTTGGTGGTGGCCGATCCCGATCACGAGATCCGCCGCCTGTTGTCGCCGCAGGGCAGGGCGGCCACGCAGCAAGACAGCGTGCTGTTCGTCGACTCCGTGCACGGTGTGGCGCCCGCCGTGGCCGCCGGGCGGCGCCCGTGGTTGGGCAAGTTCAGCCGCGTAGATCATGCCTTGCTCTTCCCCGCCGTCGACGCGCTCGAGAGCGTGGCGCTCCTGCCGCTCACGCGCCAGGAAAGGCTCATTGGCTGCTTGAATTTCGGCAGCCGCGAGCGCGAGCGATTTCGCGCCGCGCTCGGCACGGAGTTTTTGCATCATCTCGCCGTCATCGCGGCGTTTTCGCTCGAAAGCGCCGTCAACCGAGCGCGGCTCGTGCGCAGCGGGTTCACCGACGCGTTGACGGGTTGGCACAACCGCCGCTACCTGCAATCCCGGTTGCACGAGGAGCTTGCCCGCTGCCGCCGCGAGCAATCGCCGCTGACGTGCCTCATGATCGACGTCGATCACTTCAAGTCCGTAAACGATCGGTTCGGCCACTTGGCGGGGGACGAGGTGCTGCGGCAAGTCGCGCAGTGCATCAGCGCCGAGGTCCGCGGCAGCGACGTCTCGGCGCGCTACGGCGGCGAGGAGTTCGTCGTCTTGTTGCCGGGTACCAGCATCGCGGCCGGATTCCTGCTCGCGGAGCGCATTCGCGCAGCGGTGGCATCCGAGCCGTTCGAGCTGCCGAGCGCCGCGCCGCTGGCCGTTACGGTGTCGATCGGCGTGGCCGATTATCGACCGGCCCATGACGAGGCGGATCTTAAAGCCGTCGGCGAGAGGCTGCTCGCCCTGGCGGACGTGGCGCTCTACGAGGCCAAGGCTGGAGGCCGCAATGCCGTCGCGCAGGCCGCCAACAGTAATTGAGTCACACCTTCGCGAGCTCGGTTTTGGAACGGGTGCTTCGATATGAAAGAATCCGCCCGAGCATGGATTTCATCGACGAGCAAGGCTTTCGCGCGAATGTCGGCATCATCTTGACCGACGGCAGCGGCCGCGTACTGATTGCCGGGCGGCGTGGCCGCGGCGGCTGGCAGTTCCCGCAGGGCGGCGTTCAGCCGGAAGAGACCACCGAGGCCGCCATGTTTCGGGAGCTCAAGGAAGAGGTGGGCCTTGAGCCGGACGACGTCGAGCTCGTGGGCTCGACGGAAGGCTGGCTGCGTTATCGCCTACCCGACCGCTACATTCGCCGCGAGCAGACCCCCCTTTGCATCGGCCAAAAGCAGCGCTGGTTTCTGTTGCAGCTCACCAGCGATCCGAGCCGCGTGCGCTTCGACTTAACACCAGAACCGGAGTTCGATCGCTGCCGCTGGGTGGACTATTGGCGGCCTGTGAAGGAAGTGGTCTATTTCAAGCGGCCGGTGTACGTGCGGGCGTTGCACGAGCTGGGGCCGCTGGCGTTTCCAAACGCCGGCCCGCCGCCGGTGCCATCGTGGTGGCCGCGCCGTTGGCAACGTGCGTTGAACGAGCACTGCGTTTAGCATGGCCCGCCGCGCGAGCAGGCCGAAATGGATCTACGCGCTCGCGGCGCTCGTGGCCGGTACGTGCCTGTATCTGGCGTTCGAGCTCGGCCGCTATCAAAGCGGCTATGACATGCTCGACCGCCGCCGCGAGCGCGCCGCCCTGGCCGCAAAGTTGGCCGAGGAGCGGGCTCAAAGCGACGAACTGCGCCGGCAGCTCGCGATCGTGGAAACCTCGGGCGACATCGATCGCGCCACCTACTCGCAGGTAGAGTCTTCGCTTGGCGAGCTGCAAGCGCAAATCCAGGCCCAGGAAGAAGAGCTCGTGTTCTATCGCGGTATCGTGTCGCCGCAGGACCGTGTCGCAGGCTTGAGAATTCAAAGCCTCGAGGTCTTGCCGAGCGACGGCGAGGGCCGTTATTTCGTGCGCTTGCTGCTAATACAGTCCATCGTTCACAGCCGCAGCGTGGCGGGCGCGGTTAAGCTGCAACTTGAAGGCTTGCAGAACGGTCAAATAGCTTCGTTCGACGCGGCCGAGCTCGTCGCCCCGGGCGAGCCGTATGATATGGCCTACGAGTTTCGCTATTTTCAGGGGCTCGAGACGGAGCTGGCGCTGCCGGTAGGATTCGAGCCGCAACGCGTCGCGGTCGAGATTTGGCCGAGCGAGGCCCGGGCCGAACGCATCAACCAGACGTTCGAGTGGTCGGCGGTGACCGGCTGAGCCGAGTACGGAGCATGCATGCTAGGTAAGAAATCGCGAAGTCAGGCCCCTATCGGCACTTTGGTGGGAGCGGAAACGCGCGTCCATGGCGACATCGAGTTCACGGGCGGCTGCCACGTCGATGGGTACGTGAAGGGCAACGTGCGGGCCACGAAGGACGACCGTTCCGTGCTTAGCATCAGCGAACGGGGCTGCATCGAAGGCTCCGTGGTCGTTCCGCACGTGGTGCTGAACGGCACCGTCAAAGGCGACGTGCGAGCGACGGAGCGCGTGGAGCTCGGGCCGAAGGCGCGCGTGATCGGCAACGTGCAGTACAAGCTCATCGAAATGTCGATCGGGGCCGAGGTCAACGGTAAGCTGATTCATGAAAGCGAGCAGGCGAGCGCCAAAAGCGTGAGCCGTCCCCAAGTCGACACCACACGCCCGGTGGGCGCCGGAGAGTGATGCCATGACCGCAATATCCACAGTCACCGAAGCGCCGCCGCTCAATTTCACGGATGCCGCGGCGCACAAGGTTGGACAGCTCATCGAGCAAGAGGGCAATTCTGCCTTGAAGTTGCGCGTCTACGTGCAGGGCGGCGGCTGCTCGGGCTTCCAATACGGATTCACGTTCGACGAAGAAGTGCAGGAAGGCGACACCGAGATCGAGAACGGCGGCGTCACGCTGCTCGTAGACCCGATGAGCGTGCAGTACTTGACGGGCGCCGAGATCGACTATCGCGAGGACCTTTCGGGCGCGCAATTCATCATTCGCAATCCGAATGCCAGTACCACCTGCGGCTGCGGGTCGTCGTTCTCCGTCTAAGCCGCGCTCGCCCGGACCGTCGCAATGCCCGACCCGCAAGCCCGCGTCGGCAGCGACTCTGTCGAGGTCATGGCCGCGGTCGACCTCGGGTCCAACAGTTTTCATATGGTCGTGGCGCGCAATCAACACGGCGAGCCGTCGATCGTGGATCGGCTGCGCGAGATGGTGCGTTTGGCGTCCGGGCTCGACGCGGAAGGATGGCTCGACGAGGCTAGCCAGGATCGCGCGCTCTCTTGTCTGCGGCGCTTCGGTCAGCGGCTGCGCGACATGCAGGCGCACCGAGTGCGCGTCGTGGGTACGAATACTCTGCGCCGCGCGCGCAATGCCGACGCGTTCCTCGCGAAGGCCGAGGAGGCGCTCGGCCATCCCGTCGAGGTTATCTCCGGCATCGAGGAGGCGCGACTCATCTATCTTGGCGTCTCGCACCACATGGATTCGTCCGACGGAGCCAATCTCGTCGTCGACATTGGCGGCGGCAGCACGGAGCTCATCATCGGCGAGGGCTACGACCCGCAGCATCTCGAGAGCCTGTACGTCGGCTGCGTTGGCGTGAGCCGCGCGCACTTCGGCGACGGCACGCTGAGCGCCAAGCGCTTCGAGCGCGCACGGCTCGCCGTGCGGCTCGAGTTGCGCCCCGTGGCCGCGGCGTTCCGCAAGCGCGGCTGGAAGCGCGCGATTGGATCGTCCGGCACGGTGCGGGCGGCGCGCGACGTCGCTCAGGCGCTGGGGCAGGGCGACAGTGGCGTCACGCTCGCGGCCGCCGAGGCGATCATCGCGGAGCTGATCAAGGCACGGCGACTCGAGGAGCTCGCTCTGCCCGGGCTCGGCGCCGAGCGTGCGCCGGTTTTTGCGGGCGGAATCGTCATCCTCGTCGAAGTGCTGAGCGCGCTGCATATCGACCGCCTCGACGTCAGTAGCGGCGCGCTGCGCGAAGGACTGCTATACGACATGCTCGGCCGTCTCCACGACGAGGACGCGCGGGAGCGCTCGATTCGCGCCATGCAGCGGCGCTATCACGTGGACCTGGAGCAAGCGGCGCGCGTCGAGGCCACGGCAGTCGCATTGCTGGAGCAGGCGGCTCACGGCTGGCAGCTCACGGACAAACGCTCGCGCCAGCTATTGGAGTGGGCCGCGCGGTTGCACGAGGTTGGCCTCGATATCGCGCACTCGCGCTATCACCGCCACGGCGGCTACCTGGTTGCACACTCCGATTTATCCGGATTCGTGCGCTTGGAGCAGAAGCTCGTTGCCACGCTCGTGACGCTGCATCGCCGCAAGCTCGACGATCCGTTCGTCGACGAGCTCCCGGAGGCCTGGCGCGCGCCGCTCTTCAAGCTGGTGGTGTTGCTGCGCCTTGCCACATTGCTGAATCGCAGCCGCAGCCCGTCGGATTTGCCGCCGATTGGCCTGTCGGCCGGCGCGAATTCGCTCGAGCTTACGTTTCCGCCCGGGTGGCTCGACGACAATCCGCTGACAGCCGCCGACCTCGACCAGGAGATAGAGTGGCTGCGGGCACGGCGTTTCGAGCTGCGGCTCGCGACTTGAAGCGCGCGCTTAGGACGCTTCGGCGAGCTGGCGGAGCAGTTTCACTTGGGCTGCGATGGGCGCGGTGTCGGGCGGCGGCCGCAGCTGCTCGTAGCGGCCGTCGTTGCGCAGCTCCCACGCCTGCACGTTATCGGCGAGATAGGCGTCCAAGTCGGCAAGCACGCGGGCTTTGAGCGCCGCTTCGCGTAGCGGAAACACCAGCTCGATCCGCCGGAAGAAATTGCGCTCCATCCAATCCGCGCTGGCGCAGTACAGCTCTTCGTTGCCGTCGTTGTGGAAGTAGTACACGCGGCTGTGCTCGAGAAAACGGCCCACGATCGAGCGCACTCTGATGTTCTCGGACACACCCGGTATTCCCGGACGCAAGCAGCAGATGCCACGAACGATGAGGTCGATGTGCACGCCGGCACCCGACGCCTCATAGAGGGTGCGGATCACCTCGGGCTCAACGAGCGCGTTGAGCTTTGCGATGATGTGGCCTGTGCCGCCGCGCACGGCGTTACGGGTCTCTCGGCGGATGAGTCCGAGCAAGCGCTCGTGCAGATTGAAAGGCGATTGTGACAATAGATTCGAATTGGGCGTGCGCATCAGGCTCGTGAGCTGCATGAACACCTGGTGCACGTCCTCGCCGAGCGCTTCGTTCGCCGAGAGCAGCCCGTAGTCCGTGTAGGCGCGTGCGGTTCGAGGATGGTAGTTGCCCGTACCCAGGTGAACATAGCGGCGGAGCTTGCCGTGCTCGCGGCGTACCACCAGCGCCATCTTGCAGTGGGTCTTGTAGCCGACCACGCCGTACACGACGTGTGCGCCGGCTTCTTGCAGCTTGCTGGCGAGCTCGATGTTGGCCGCCTCGTCGAAGCGCGCCCTGAGCTCGATCAGCACCGTAACTTCTTTTCCCGCCTTGGCGGCCGAGGCCAAGCTTTCGACCAGCGCCGAGTCGGGTGTGGTCCGGTATAGCGTTTGCTTGATCGCCAGCACGTCGGGGTCGGTGGCGGCGCGGTACACGAAGTCGATCACCGGCGCGAACGATTCGTATGGGTGGTGCAGCAGGATGTCCTGCTTCGAGATCGCTTCGAAGATGTTCGTCTTGACGAGCGCTTTCGGCACTCCCGGCGTGAACGGCGGATACTTGAGCTCCGGCCGGTCCACGAGATCGTAGACGGCGAGCAGACGGTTCAGGTTCACGGGTCCCGGCACTTGATACAGGTCGGCGCGCGTGAGCCGAAAGTGCTCGAGCAAATACGCGGCGAGCGCCTCCGGGCAGTCGTGTGCGGTCTCGAGACGCATCGCCGCGCCGTAGCGGCTTTCGAGCAGCTCGCCTTCGAGCGCCGTCATCAAGTCATCGACGTCCTCGTCGTCGATGAGCAGATCGCTGTTGCGCGTCACGCGAAACTGATAGCAGCCGTCGATCTCGATGCCGGCAAATAGCCGATCTACGAATGCGTGGATGACCGACGAGAGGAACACGAAATCCGAAGAGCCGGTGCCTTCGAGCGTAGGCGGGAGCGGAATCAAACGGGGCAATGAGCGCGGCGCCTGCACGATCGCGCGATGACACGGACGCCCGAACGCATCCCGGCCGTCGAGGCTCACGATGAAGTTCAGGCTCTTGTTGAGAATCCGCGGAAACGGCCGCGACGGATCGAGCGTTGTGGGGCTGAGCAGCGGCACGATCTCCGTGCGAAAGTACTGCTCCAGCCACGCGCGTTGCTCGGCCGACCAATCGTCGCGGCGCACGAAGCGAATACCGGCGTCGCGAAGCTGCGGAATCAGCTCGTCATTGAGCACGCGATACTGCTCGGTCACGAGGGCGTTCGCCTGCTCTGCGACGGTACGGAAAACTTCGGCGGGGCTCATATTGTCGGCGCCCGCCGGCGCCGCGTTCAGCGCGATGCGATGCTTCAGACCCGAGACGCGAATCTCGAAGAACTCGTCGAGGTTCGTGGATGAGATGCAGAGAAATTTGAGGCGATCGAGCAGCGGAACGCTCGCGTCCATCGCCTGCTTCAGAACGCGCGTGTTGAACGCGAGCTGCGACAGCTCGCGGTTGATGTAATAGTCGGCAAGTTTGAGATTCAGCGCGTCCACGGATGTCGGCGCGATTGTGACGGTTCGTAACCGCAGCCGAGGAACAGTATAGCCCGCGGCCCCTGCGGCCGCCGGGCGCCCGTCACACTGACTAGTTCAACGCGGGCGGAGCCGTGTCGCCGGATGCCGCGGCGGACCGCGGCGGCGCTGCCAGCGCCGTGGCGCTGCCGCGCGAATAGCCGTCGAGCTGCCTCCACAGAGGTTCTGTCGCCGTTTGAAAGGCCGTCTGCTCCCCTGCGGGCACGGGGTCTGCAGGCGGTAATGCCACGGTGCGCGGATTTCGATGCGCGCCGTTCACGCGATACTCGTAGTGCAAATGCGGGCCCGTGGCGAGCCCGCTGCTGCCGACGTAACCGATGATGTCGCCCTGACTCACGCGCGCGCCGGCGCGAGCTTTGCCGAAGCGCGATAGGTGCCCGTACAGAGTTGTGATGTTGCCGCCGTGTTGCAGCACGATCGTGTTGCCGTAGCCGCCCTGCGTTCCGCGAAACAGCACCTTGCCGTCGCCGGCCGCGCGAATCTGCGTGCCGGTTGGCGCTGCGTAATCCACACCGCGGTGCGCGCGAATGGTGTTGAGCACGGGGTGGCGGCGGTTCGGATTGAAATTGGAGCTGACGCGCGTGAAGTTCAACGGCGCGCGAAGGAATGCTTTGCGCACACTGCGGCCTTCGGGTGTGTAGTAACCCGTGCGGCCGTTCTCGTCGCGGAAGCGCGCCGCGCGGAATGTCTTGCCTTGGTTGACGAACTCCGCGGCAACGATGCCGCCGTCGCGTAATTTCACGCCGTCGCGCCACAGCTCTTCGTAAATGACGGTGAACGTGTCGCCCTCACGCACATCCTGAATGAAATCGATGTCCCACTCGAAGATGCCCGCCATATCCATCGTGGTTCGATCTGAAATGCCGGCTGCCGATCCCGCTTCGAACAGCGAGCTCGAGATCAAGCCGTGCGCGCCCGTTATCTGCAAGTCGACTTCGCGCTCGATCGTATTGGCTGCGAAACCGAACTCGCCGCGGGCGATCGAGAGCAGCTTGATCTCGTCGATCTCCCGCCGCAGCGAAAGCACCTGGCCGTCGCGATGCGCGATCTCGAGCCGATCGCCCGGCTTCAGAAGCTTGAGCGCTTGGCTTGCGTCGGGCAGTGCCACCATCGCCGCGAGATCCGTCAGGCTCAAGCCGTTGCGACGGAACAGAACCTCGAGCGTATCGCCGCGCTTCACCAGCAAATCGAGCAGGCTGCTCGGCGGTTCTGCGGCGGGCTCCTGTACCGGTAACAGTTCCGGGAAGTGCTCCGCAGGCGCGCCCAGCTCGAGCGGCGACTCCGGCGCGGCGGCGGCCAGTGTGTCGGCAGGCGCGAGCAATGTTTCGGGGCTGCGAACCGGCGCGGGCTCGCGCGGCGTTCCGAGAAAGAGCAGGGTCGTGACGGCCAGCGGCAGAGTCAGGCCCAGTGCGAACAGGGCCCAGCGTCTTCGCCTCGGCGAAGCGACGACGTTGTCTTTGTAGTCGTGGCGGATGCCACCGGTTATCCGTTTCACCCAACACCCGCCCGGAGGACGCTCGGTACTCTAGCGGAGTACGCTTGAAGTGGTCAAAAAACCTTGGCGGCGACGCGGGTTACATGCGTCCGTGAACGGAGCGCAAACGCAGCCAAAGTATTTTCGTCTGGGGCTTGTATCGCGGCGGTCACCGCTTATAATGCGCGCCCTTGCCTTTCCGATCTTAGATTCCTCGACGAGGACTTGGAGGGTGCCGGGCCTGGAGCTATAATTCCAAGTCCGCCAGCCGCTTCGGTTAGGCTTGCTCTTTAACAATCTGTCTCAAGCAACTTGTGTGGGCGCTCGCAAGAGCAATAGTGCCAGAGCCT
>CAMPKU010000012.1 GCA_946887385.1 uncultured Gammaproteobacteria bacterium | reverse complement strand
TGCTGCGGATCGACGACACGGACGCGCAACGCAACGTGGCCGAGGCGTTGCAGCCCATTCTGGACGGCTTCCGCTGGCTGGGCCTGGATTGGGATGAGGGCCCCCAGGTTGGCGGCCCGTACGAACCGTACTTTCAGTCGCAGCGGCAAGCCGCCTATCGGGCCGCCGTGCAGCGGTTGGTGGCGAGCGGCCACGCGTACCGCGATTACGCCACGCCGGACGAAATCCAAGCCGAGCGCTCTGCGGCCGAGAAGGACAAGCGTGCGTTTCTGTATAGCCGCAAGTGGCTGGCCGAAACGGACGCGGACGCGCAGCGGTTCGAAGCCGAGGGGCGCAAAGGCGTGGTGCGGCTCAAGATGCCGCGCGAAGGTCAGTGCCGCTTTCACGACCTCGTGCGCGGCGACGTCGCGTTCGATTGGGCGCACGAGCAGGATCACGTCGTGCAGCGCGCAGACGGCACGTGCCTGTATCACCTCGCGAGCGCGGTCGACGACCACGATTTCAAGATCACGCATGTGATCCGCGCCATCGAGCACCTTTCGAACACGCCGCGGCAGATTTTCATCATGCAAAGCTTGGGCTTCGATTTGCCGGAGTACGCGCACTTGCCGTACGTGGCCGAACCCGGCAGTCAGAACAAGCTGTCGAAGCGCAAAATCGCGCAGTATCTGAAGCAGCCCGATTTCAAGCGCCTGTACGATCACGCGCACGACATTGCGGTGCAGATCGGCCATGCCACAACGCCGGACACGTTCAATCCCGTGGTCGTCGAGCTTTACCGCGTTGCCGGATATTTGCCCGATGCGATCGTCAACTACTTGCTGCTGCTCGGCTGGTCGTTCGACGACTCGCGCGAGACGTTCACGCGCTCCGAGATGATCGAGCTATTCACGCTCGACCGGGTGAATAAGTCGCCGGCGAGCTTCGATCCGCAGAAGCTTTGGGCGTTTCAAGACCGTCACATGCGCGACGTGCCCGTCGACAGCAAAGTGCCCGCAGTGCTGCTCTATCTGCAGCGAGCGGGGCTCGTTCCGGCGCCGCCGCCGGCCGGCATCGGGCAGTACATCGCGCGCGTGCTTGCGGCCGCAGGCGATCGCATCAAGACCATGGGCGACATCTTGCAGTTTCGCGAGTTCTTCGTTGCCGACGACACCTTGCCCGTGGCCGGTGCGGACTTCGACAGACTGCTTAAGGCGCCGGGGGCGGTCGCGCTGCTGCGCGAGTTCGCGGCGCGCCTCGAGTCGTTGGCCGCGTTCGAGCCGGCCGCGATCGAGCAGGAGCTCAAAGGGTTCGCCGCCGAGCGCAGCCTCAAAGTAGGGCAGGTGGTGCATCCGCTGCGCTTCGCCGCAACGGGCCGCACCGTAGGGCTTGGACTCTACGACGCGCTTGCGATCTTGGGCCGCGAGCGCGCGCTGGAGCGCATCCGCCGCGCCGCTTCCGCGGCCGCCGCTTGAGGGCAGTGCGTTAGCGGAACAGCGGCGCTCGCTAGTCCCGCGTCAGGCTCTGGTAGGCGAAGCGCGTAAAGTTCTCGGGATTCATGAAGCCGGTGCCCCACGCTGCATCGAACTCGGCCGTGGGCTTCGCCGCTACGACCTCGTCCTCGGTTCGGCCTTGCGTGATCAGGATTTGGATATTGCTTCGCACCTTCACGAGCATATCGTGGAAGCGCTGCATGTCCGCTTTGTTGGCGAGCGCGCCGTGGCCGGGAATGATCTTCGTATTCGCGTCGCTGCGCGCGAGAACCGCGGCCGCCCCGGCGATGAAACCGTCGATCGAGCCCATGCTGCTCACATCGATGAACGGATACGTGTCCTTCATGTACGTATCGCCGGTGTGGATGACGTTCGCGTTCGCGAAGTGCACGATCGAGTCGCCATCCGTGTGCGCATTCTCCACGTGCACCACGTTGACGACGTTGCCGTTCAAGTGGAACGTGGTGCGCGTCGGGAAGGTGACCACCGGCCGCGCCACGGCGGGCGAGGGCGGTACCCTCTGATTGAAGGCGGCCATGAACTGCTCGGCGCTCATGCGCACGAGCACGTTGTCGTGCGCGATGATGACTGCGCCGGCTTGCCCGAGCGGCTCATTGCCGCCGGTGTGGTCGCCGTGCCAATGCGTGTTGATGACGTAGGTCACGTCGCCGCCGCCCGCAGCGCGCACGGCCGCTAGGATTTTGGCGTTCAAAGGAGCGTACTGGGTATCGACGAGCACCGAGCCGTCGGGGCCCGTGGACAGCGCGATGTTGCCGCCCTCGCCGGTCAGCATGTACAGCCCGTCGGCCAACTCGAGCGTTTGGATTTGAACCGCCGAGAAATCCTGTTGCTGCGCGAAGGCTGGCGCCGCCAGCAATGCCGTCGCGCAAGCGAGCAGTAAGGTCTTGTCGAGCACGCCGTTCCCCTCTGGCTGGCTTTCCAGCGAAGGGCATCATATCGCTGCATTGCGCCGCGGCACCAGCACCGGCGCGTTCAACCAGCCGGTGCTAAGCGCCGGCGTTCAGTGCAGAAGCCGTTCGCGGCCGTGCGGCGTGTCGTAATTGAGATCGGGTCCGATCGGCACGATGCGCGACGGATTCAAGTTGGCATGACTGCCGTAATAGTGGCGCTTCACGAAATCGATGTGCACGGTGTCCGCGACGCCCGGGGTCTGATACACGTCGCGCACGAAGCCCCATAGATTCGGGTAGTCGATGATGCGCCGGCGGTTGCACTTGAAGTGGCCGTGGTACACGGGGTCGAAGCGCAGCAGCGAAGTGAACAGGCGAATGTCGGCTTCCGTGAGCTGGTCGCCGGTGAGGTAACGGCGCGTGGCCAGCCGCCCCTCGAGCTTGTCGAGCGCATCGAACACGGCCGTCGCGGCTTCTTCGTACGCCTCTTGAGTCGTCGCGAAACCCGCGCGATACACGCCGTTGTTGATGTTCGGATACACGAAGGCGTTCAGCTCGTCGATCTCGGCGCGCAGCGGCTCGGGATAGAAGTCGTGGTGATTGGCGCCGATGCCGTCGAACGCGCTGTTCAGCATGCGCACGATCTCCGCAGACTCGTTCGACACGATCGTGCGTTCCTGCTTGTCCCACAGCACGGGCACCGTTGCGCGGCCCGAGTAGCTCGGATCGGCAATCAAATAGAGCTCATAGAGCCGTTCGACGCGGTTTACGGTATCGGGAATCGTCTCGGGGCCCGGCGCGAACGTCCAGCCTTCTGCGCCCATGTAGCTGTTGACGGCCGACACGCCGATCATCGACTCCAACCCTTTGAGCTTGCGCATGATCAGCGTGCGGTGTGCCCAGGGACAGGCGAACGCCACATACAAGTGATAGCGGTCGCGCTCGGCGCGGAAGCCGGCGCGGCCCGAAGGCCCGGCGGACCCGTCCGCGGTTATCCAGTTGCGGAATTGCGCCTCGCTGCGGACGAACCGCCCTTTCGACGCCTTCGTGTCGTACCACACATCGTGCCATTCACCGTCGACGAGCAATCCCATTGCGCCTACCTCCGCTGTGACCCCTCATGATACCGTTGCCGCACTTCATGAGGACCTGCCAACTCAAGTCCAAGTTCCTGCACGCGTTGCTCGGCGCCGCGGCGGTCGCCGGTGCCGCTCACGCATACGCCGACGACCCGCCGATCAAGCTCACGGTGGCCTCGAGCCAAGGCACCACGCTCGCGTGGGTAGGCGCCATGCATACGCTCATCGTGCCCGAGCTCGATCGCCGGCTCGCTGCCCGCGGCAGCCCGAGTCGAATTCGTTGGACGGAGGCCTACGGGGGCTCGCTGTATAAATATGAGCACACGCTCGAGGCCGTCGGCATCGGTCTCACGGACATGGGCTGGGTCGGCACGTTGTGGGAGCTCTCGAAGCTGCCGCTCCAAAACGTAACGTACTACGCGCCGTTCGCGAGCGATGATTTTCGCTTGGTTGTGGACATCGTCAACGAGATGCACCGCACGGTGCCCGCGCTCACCGAAGCGTGGACGCGGCAGAACGTGAAATTCCTGGGCGCCAGTGCCCTCGATACCTATCACTTGATGACGACCTTTCCGGTGCAGACCGTCGAGGACTTGCAGGGGCGCAAGATTCTGGCGCCGGGCCCATCGGCCGCGTGGCTCGAGGGCACGGGCGCCGTCGCCGTCGACGGCAGCCTCACCACGTACTACCAGCAAATTCAGACGGGCGTTGCCGACGGCGTCATCACGATCTTGACGGGCGCCGCGCCGAACCGGCTGCACGAGGTGGCTCCGTACATCACGCTGGCCGGCATCGGCAGCCAGGTGACGGGCGCCCTGGCAATCAATCTCGACACGTGGAACCGGCTGCCCGACGACGTTCGCGCCGAGCTCGAGCGGCTCGGGCCGGAGTACAGCCGCTACGTGGCGGACGACATCGAGAGGCGCTACGAGGCGAGCATCGAGCGCATGCGCAGCGATGGAGCCACGATCAGCGATTTTCCGCTCGAGGAGAAGCGAAAGTGGCTCGCGGCGATGCCCGACATCGCGGGCCGCTGGGCTGCGGCAACGGAACGCCGCGGCCATCCCGCCGGTGACGTTCTGAGCGCGTACATGAACGCGCTGCGGGCGCGCGGCGGCCAGCCGTTGCGCGACTGGGATCGCGCTCGCTAAACGTGTCGAGCGCCGCGATGCAATCGGCGAACCCGCGTGCCGTGTCGTTGTTCACCACGCTCGTCGGCGTGCTGAACGCCGCCGGCGTGGTCTGGGTGTTCGCCTTGATGTTCCTCATCACAGCCGACATCGCGGCGCGCACGCTTTTCGACGATCCCATTGCAGGCGTCACGGAGATGGTGTCGCTATCGCTCGTTGCATCCGTGTTTCTGCAGCTCGCGCACGCCGTGCTGCACGGCCGGCTCATGCATGTGGAGATGTTTCTAACGCCGCTCGCGAGGCGTGCGCCGGCCGCCGCGAGCGCCTGGCGCGCACTGTTCGCGCTCGTGGGCATCACGTTGCTGGCGGCGCTCGTGCTCGGCTCGTGGCCGGATCTCGCGAGCGCGTGGGCAACGGCGGAGTTTGCCGGTGTCGAGGGCATCTTCACGGTGCCCGTCTGGCCGATCAAATTGCTGATAGTCGTGGGCTCGGGCGCCGCAGGCCTCGAGCTGTTGCGCCAGCTCGCGCGGGCGGGCGCGGCCGCCGACCGCAGCGCGTGGATGGCGTTAGCCGCCGTGGCGCTCGGCGCGCTCGCCGTCGCAGCGCTGTGGGGCGCAGACGTGGAGCCGCGCACGGTGGGCACCGCCATGATCGCACTCGTCGTGGCGCTGATCGTGCTCGGTTTGCCGATCGCGTTCGCGCTACTCGCCACGGGCTTGATCGGCACGGCGCTGATCAAGCACGACTTCGGTATCGCGGTGCGCACGTTCGCGCTTGCGGCCGACGGCACGGTGTCCGATTACGTGTTCGCGACCGTGCCGCTGTTCGTGCTCATGGGCTTGTTCGTGAACGTGTCCGACGTCGGCCGAGACGCGTTCCGCGCGGCGCAGCAGATCTTCGGCCGCATCTACGGCGGCCTCGGGGTTGCCACCGTGGCCGCGAACGCCGTGTTCGCCGCCATCACCGGTATCTCGATTGCGGCCGCTGCGATCTTCACGAAGATCGCCGTGCCCGAGATGGTGCGCCAGGGGTACACGCCGAAGTTCGCCGTTGGCCTCACGGCCGGCTCGTCGGTGCTGGGCATGCTGATTCCGCCGAGCCTGCTGCTCATCATCTACGGCGTGCTCGCCGAGGTGTCGATCGGCGCGCTGTTCCTCGCGGCCGTGTTGCCCGGCATCCTGCTCGCGGTTGCGTTTGCCGTCGGCGTGGTGCTCATGGCGTGGCTTGCGCCCGGCTTCGTGGGCAACGTGCGCGCCGCGGGAGTCGAGCACGGCGGCGGCGTGCGCGTCGTGCTGCTGGGATTGGCGCCGGTGGTCGCGCTCATCGTGCTCGTGCTCGGCGGCATCTACGGCGGCATCTTCACTCCCACCGAAGCGGGCGCGGCCGGCGCGCTCGGCGCGATGCTCATCGCCCTCGTCAGGCGCCGCCTCACGCTGAAGAAGCTTTGGCACGTCATGAGCGAGGCGGGCCAGGTGTCGGTGTCGATTCTGTTCTTGATCATTGCTGCGAGCTTGTTCAGCCGCATGTTGACGCTGACGGAGCTGCCGCAGGACATGGCGGCGTTCTTGGGCAGCACGGGACTCGGGGTGGCGGGCTTTCTCGGCGCCTATCTTTTGCTCCTCATCGTGCTCGGCATGCTGCTCGACTCCACGTCGATCATGCTGATCATGCTGCCGCTGGCGCTGCCGGTGGCCATGGCGCTCGGCGTGAACCTGGTCTGGTTCGGCGTGATAACCACGATCGCCATCGAGATCGGGTTATTGACGCCGCCGTTCGGCCTCAGCGTGTACGTGATCAAGGCGAGCATGGACGATCCGACGATGACGCTTGCCGCGATCTTTCGCGGCGCATTGCCGTTCGTGCTCATCACGCTGGCCGTGACGCTGCTGCTAATGGCATTCCCGCAGATCAGCCTCGCGCTGCTCTGATCAGGCGCTCTCGCGCTCGGCGAGCTCGATCCATTCCGCTTGGCTGCGGCGGAAGTGCTTCGGCGCGAGCCGCGCATCGTTGAGGATGGCTGCAAACAGCTCGGCGGCGCGCGTCTTGTCGCCGAGCTTCTTGTAAAGCATCGCCTGGCGAACGCGGGCCTCGGCGCCCGGATAGTAATTCACGAGTGCCGCATATTCCTCGAGTGCGCGCTCGCCTGCGCCGCTCTCCTCGAGCGCGCGCGCATACACGAGATGCCCGTCGGCCGAGCGAAAACCGGGATTTTTCTCGCGCAGGTAGTCGAGCGTGGCGGTGGCATCTGCGTGCTGACCCGCCGCGAATTGCGCGTTCGCGAGCGCGAGCAGGATCTTGGGGTCGTCCTCGAACAAGCCCGTGCGCGCCTCGTTGCACACGCGGATCGCATCCTCGTGGCGGCCCGCCTTCGAGAGCTCGCCGGCGAGCTGGCTCGCCGTCTCGACGTTTTGGCTGCGCTCGTAGTTCAACGAGCCTTCGCGCAAGCCGCGGCCGGGATCGAAGGCCCGCTTCGCGCGCCGCAGCGCTTTGCGTGCCGCCGGGTTCTGGCCGAACGACGGCAGCACCTCGATGAAGAAGTAAGCCAAACAGCCGACCATCGGCACCAGGATGATCAGGAACAACCACGTCATGTTCCGACCGGTGCGAAACAGATGCACCACGCAGATCACTTGCAGCGCAATGGTCAAAACTACGAACAGCATGCGTTTCTCAAAAGGGGACGGATTTATTTTTCGGGGACGGATTTATTTTTCGCAGAAAAAATAGTCCGTCCCCGGCTGCCTGGCAACCTCTGCCGTAGAATCAGCTCCATGATTGACCTTTACACATGGACCACGCCGAACGGCCGCAAGGTGTCCATCATGCTCGAGGAGCTCGCGCTGCCGTATCGCGCGATCCCCGTCGACATCAACGCCAACGAGCAATTCAAGCCCGAGTTCCTTGCGATCAGCCCCAACAACAAGATTCCCGCCATCGTCGATCACGATACCGGCATCGCGCTCATGGAATCGGGTGCCATCCTGCTCTATCTCGCAGACAAGGCCGGGCGCCTCGGCGGCCGCGGTAAGAACGGCTGGCAAGCCGTCGAGTGGCTCATGATGCAGATGGGCAGCGTGGGCCCGATGCTGGGGCAGGCGCATCATTTCCTGCAGTTCAACCGCGGCAAGTCGGAGTACGCCGAGAAACGCTACGGCGATGAGGCGAAGCGGATCTACGGCGTATTGAACAAGCGGCTTGGCGACACCGAGTACCTCGCAGGCGATTACTCGATCGCGGATATCGCCACGTGGCCATGGATTGCGCGCTACGAGTGGCACGGCATCGACTGGGCCGCGTATCCCCATCTCAAACGCTGGTACCGCGCGATCGCGACGCGTCCAGCGGTGCAGCGCGGCTACCACGTGCCCAAGGAAGTCAGTCCGATCTCGCTGCCGGCGTAACCGCTCCTGCGAGGGCGCGAATGTGCGCCGCCGTCGTGCCGCAGCAGCCGCCGATGATCTGCGCTCCGCTTGCCATCCAGCCGCGCGCCTGCGCTGCGAGCTGCGCGGGGGAAACGGTGTGCCGGCCGATAGCGCCGTTGCCGATCTCCGGATAAGCCCCAAGCCGGCCCGGCCAACGCCCACGAATCGCCTCGAGCGCGGGTGCCGTGGCCGCGGCGGGAGTGTGCATGACGCAGACCGCCGCAGGCTCGAAACCGAGCAGCGTGTCGAGGCACTCCGCGAGGGGCACGAGCGGGAAGTCGAAGCCGACGAGCGTGCCGCCCGCGCCGAGCCGGCAGCTCACTCCGAGCCAGATCGGCAAGCCTACGCTTTGCGCCGCGGCGCAGACGAGCGGCGCATGGCGCGTCTCCTGAAGCATCTCGAGCAGCAGCAAGTCCACGCCGGCCTCCGCCAGTGTCTCGGCAAGCTCGCGATACCCGGCGCTCTCGATGTGCTCGTCGGGATACGCGTGCACGTCGAAGCGCGGCGGCAGGCACGAGATCGAGCCCGCGATGGCCACGTCGCAGCCGCTCGACTCGCGCGCTTCGCGTGCGGCGGCCACGGCGCGCTCGTTGACGAGCGCGAAGCTCCCGCCGTGTCCCGCGGCCTCGAGCACGAACCGCGTCGTGGCGAATGTATTCGTGGTAACGACGCGTGCGCCGGCCTCGATGTAGTCGAAGTGGACCGAGCGCAGCAGCTCGTAGTGCGTCAGCGGCGCGAGCGCGCTCCACGCGGCCGAGTCGAGCGGCATGCCGCGGCGGCGCAGCTCCGAGCCGGTGCCGCCGTCGAGCAGCAACGTGTCGCCGTGGGCGAGAACCGCTTGCCAGCCTTGCGCCATTGCACGATGGTACGCGTCGATCGTTTATACTTGCACGTCAACGCAACGTAGATTGCGGTTCGGGGGAATCCGCATGACGCACGACGTGCCGCCGCGGGCGGCATCGGCCGACGACGCATTGTCGGGCGCGCCGGAACCGTGGGAGCGATGGGAAACCTCGCTCGTGCTCGGCAGCATCGCGGTTGGGTTGGCCGGGCTCGTGCTGCTCGGCTGGCTCGTGGCGCGGTTCATCCTGCCATGAGCGGTCTCACGCTCGTGCTGTCGTTCGAGCACGATCGCTGGCGGGCGAGCGGCGGCGGCGTCGAGGTTGTGCATCGCGAGCTACGGGGGCTCGAAGCGCTGCTCGAGGCGCGCCTCGCGGGCGACCAGCCTTTCGACGTGGAGCTCGCGTTCGACATGGCCGGGTTGCCGCGCTGGCTGCAGCAGTACCACCACCACTATTGCAACTACACGCTGCGCGTGCCCCGCAGAGGCGCCGCTACGTGACCACGAATCGGCGTTGGTCGAGCGGCATGCTCGGCACCGAGGATTGGTGGTCCGTCTGGATCGGGCTCGCGCTATTCGCGGCGAGCTTGCTCTCGCTCGCCGGTCTCGATCTAGTGGGTTGGATGGTGCGACCGCGGCCTTGGGAGTGGACCGACCTTGCCGGCGCGTTCGCGTGGAGCAAGCTGTTCGCGCCCGCGGGAGAGAACTACGCAGGCTGGCATCCGCTCGCGGCGTGGTTCACCACGTATCTCGTGTTCACGGCGCTGTTCGCACTCGGCGCGCGATTCTTGGGGCTTGGCGTGCGGCGGTTCGCGTTCGGCTTCACGGTGCTGTTCGTGGTCACGTGGGCGGCGTGGATCGCCGGCAGCGAGCTGCACCTGACCATGGTCGATGCCGCCGTCGGCGGGCGCAATCGCTACGAGGAGGCCGGGCTTTCGTGGGGCTTGCAACTCGGCGAGGGCGCGCCGTATCTGCTGGCCCTGATCGCGGGCCTTGCGCTCGGCAATTTCGCGAGGCGCTTCTCTGCCACGCGCCTCACGGAAGCGGCGCGGCCCGAGTGGTACATCAAAACGGCCATCGTGTTCTTGGGCGTGAATCTCGGCTCGCAGATCATGGAGGCCACGGCCTTCGCGGTCGACTTGATCTTGACGGGCGCGGCGGCCACGTTCGTGGCCTACCTCTTTTTCTGGCCGATCGTCTACACGCTCGCGCGCAAGGGCTTCAAGATCAAACGCGACGTGGCAGCCGTGCTGGCGTCCGGCATTTCCGTGTGCGGCGCGTCGGCCGCCATCGCGACGGCCGGCGCCATTCGCGCCAAGCCCGTCATCCCGGTCACGGTGTCGATGCTCGTGGTGATCTTCGCGATGCTCGAGCTCATCGTGTTGCCCGGTGTGTACACCGCGTTCCTGCCCGACCAGCCCATCGTGAACGGCGCCGCGCTCGGCATGACGGTAAAGACCGACGGCGCCGACGCCGCGGCCGGCGCGTTGCTCGATGAGCTCATGATCGCGCGGCATTTGCAGCTCACGGGCGAGCAGTGGCAGACGGGCTGGATCTTGAGCGCCGCGCTGCTCACGAAGATCTGGATCGACGTGTTCATAGGGGTGTGGGCGTTCGTGCTTGCGATCGTCTGGATCAGGCACGTGGAAAAGCGTGCCGGCGCCATTCGCGTGAGCCCGATGGAGATCTGGTTTCGGTTTCCGAAGTTCGTGTTCGGCTATTTTCTCGCGACAGTGGTGTTTCTGGCGATCGCGTGGCTGTGGCCCGCGGTGGCGCCCACGCTCGACGAGGGTACCGCCGTGGTGCAGAGCCCGATGCGCACCATGCTGTTCATGCTCACGTTCGTTGCCATGGGAAGCATCACCGATTTCTCGAAATTGAAGGGCATGGGCAGGCTCGCGCTGCTGTACGCGCTTGCGCTCGTATTCGTGATTGCGCCGATCGCGTACGCCGTGGCCTATCTATTCCATCGCGGAATCGTGCCGCCGCTCGCCGCACCTTAGGTCGCGACACATGAGCAAGTACGTCGGCGCCATCGATCAAGGCACCACGAGCAGCCGCTTCATGGTGTTCGACCAGCAAGGCGCGGTCGTCGCGGTCGCGCAGCGCGAGCACCGCCAGATCTATCCGCAGCCGGGTTGGGTGGAGCACGACGCCGCGGAGATCTGGCGCAACACGGAGGCCGTGATCGGCGAGGCGCTGGCGCGCAGCGGCGTGCGCTCCGGCGAGCTGGCGGCCGTCGGCATCACGAATCAGCGCGAAACCACGCTGCTCTGGGATCGCAACACCGGCGCGCCGTTGCACAACGCGCTGGTGTGGCAGGACACGCGCACGGCCGATCTGGTGGCGGCGTACGCGCGCGACGGCGGCCAGGACCGGTTCCGCGCGCGCACGGGACTGCCGCTTGCCACGTACTTCAGCGCGCTGAAGATCAAGTGGCTGCTGGAGAACGTGCCCGGCGCAAGCGCTAAAGCCATGGCCGGCGATGTGCTGTTCGGCACGATGGACAGCTGGGTGCTTTGGAACCTCACGGGCGGCCCGGCGGGCGGCGTGCATCTCACGGACGTGACGAACGCGAGCCGAACGCAGCTCATCGACTTGACGACGCTCGACTGGGACGACGAGCTGCTGGCGGCGTTCGACGTGCCGCGGGCGCTCTTGCCGCGCATCGTGCCCTCGAGCACGAGCTACGGCGCCGCAAAGATCGCCGCGCTGAACGGCGTGCCGATTGCGGGAATTCTCGGCGACCAGCAGGCGGCGCTCGTGGGCCAGGCGTGCTTCGAGCCGGGGGAGGCGAAGAATACCTACGGCACGGGTTGCTTCATGCTCATGAACACGGGCGAGCGCCCGGTGCCTTCCACGGCGGGGCTCGTCACCACCGTGGCCTATCAGCTCGGCGACGAGCCGCCGCATTACGCGCTCGAGGGGTCGATCGCAATTGCGGGCGCGCTCGTGCAATGGCTGCGAGACAACTTGGGTCTGATTGCCAAGAGCGCCGACGTGGAGGCGCTGGCGCGCCAGGTACAGGACAACGGCGATGTCTACGTCGTGCCCGCGTTCTCAGGGCTGTTCGCGCCGTATTGGCAGGACACCGCACGCGGCGTCATCGTCGGGCTCACCCGTTACGCGAACCGTTCGCACATCGCGCGTGCCGCGCTCGAAGCCGTCGCATATCAAACGCGCGACGTGCTCGAAGCCATGGAGAAGGACTCCGGCATTTCAATCAAGCAGCTGCGCGTGGACGGCGGCATGGTAGCGAACGAGCTTCTGATGCAGTTCCAGGCGGATCAGCTTGGCGTGCCCGTAGTGCGGCCGCGCGTTACGGAAACCACGGCGCTCGGCGCGGCTTATGCAGCAGGCCTCGCCGTCGGCTACTGGTCGAGCCGCGATGAGCTCGTCCGCAACTGGGGCGCGGAGCGCCGCTGGCAGCCGCAGATGGCGGAGGACGAGCGCCGCAAGCTGTACGCCGCCTGGCATAAAGCGGTGCGGCGCTCGTTCAATTGGATCGACACGGCGGGCTGAGCGCGGTCCGCCATGGCCGCGATCCGCAATTGCCGCTACTTGGACTCGATGAGCTTTACGGCTTTGTCGGTGAGTGCCGGGTCGCGGTTGATCGCGTCGCCGACAGTGTTGAACTTTTCCGGCGTCCAACCGCGTTGCGCGACTTTCGCGATGCTCTCGGTTTGCGCGCGGCCTTGGATCTCGCGAGCTTGCTCCTCGGTTGCGGCGGTGCTCATTTCCGCGTCCAGCTTGGCGGCCGTGTCGAGCAGATCCACATAGATCGTCGCGAACGTTTCGAGATCGGCGTCCGAAACCGTCTCTGTCGCTGCGGCGGGCGGCTGCGCGCGCCGAGGCTCCTGCGACTGTTGCGCGAACGAAACCTGCGCCGTAGCGAGCGCGAAGACAGCGGTCATAGCCAGTGTTGAGGTTCTCATCCTTGCGTCCTCCATATGTCACTTTCTGCAAACGGCGCGTCAAAGCCTGCGAACGTGAACCCATGAAGGTTGTCCCGCGCTTCGGCTGCCGCGGGGACGCCTGCAACATGCGTGCCGCCGCGGGCCTGTCCATGCGGATCGCGCCGCGCGGGCTTACACTATCGGGCTCCACGTTCTACCGCGTGCAGTGCGATTTTCAGTATCGGCCGCCGACCGATCGGCTACGGCCGGCCGCACGGCGACGGCGAGCTCGTCGCAGCCGTCCATCCGGCCGATTGCTGTTCCTCGCCTAGACCGGCTCGCGGGCCTCGCGCGCTTCGCGCGCTTACGACGTTCGCGCCAACAGCGGACGGTATTTCGCTCTGTGCTGCCAGAGCAGGTACGCGTTGATGAGCAGCATGATGTTGCCCGGGATCGCCCCGCCCGTAAGCAAGCCGCCGTCGAGCACCAAATGGAAGGCCACCACATTGAGCGTGATCGGCAGGATCAGTAGCGCAGCGAGCGCCGTTCGCTGCGTCCAGAGACAGACCAGCGCGATGACGTGCACGACCGCCATCATGATCGATATGTACCGGTCCTCGTTCAATATCTCGATGAACCGAAACGCTTCGGGCGTGTTGTACAAGTCTTGCGTGGGCGGCGGGAACAGACCCGTGAGGCCTAGAATGGGCAGCACGAGGATGAGACTCAAGGCCACTTTAAGCAGGATGTCGATCCATTTCTTCATAGGCTGCGATCCACCCACGGGATTTCAAACGCGCACGCGGGCGACGAGTATATGAACGGCCCCTGGAATTGCCCAGCGGCGTGCGTTTCGAACGGCCTGCGCCGGGAAAGCTCGCCAGGTACACTCTTGCCGCCTACTTTTCACGACTAGCGGACAACGGCATGAGCTACGCGAGCGGACGACACTTCCTCCAGATCCCCGGCCCCACGAACGTGCCCGATCGCGTGCTGCGCGCCATTGCGGCGCCCACGATCGATCATCGCGGCCCCGAGTTCGGCCTGCTGGGCCGCGAGGTGCTGGCGGAGTTGAAGCCGATTTTCAAGACGCGCAATCCCGTCATCATCTATCCGGCCTCGGGCACGGGCGCGTGGGAAGCGGCGCTCGTGAATACGCTCTCGGCGGGCGACGAGGTGCTCATGAGCGAGACGGGCTGGTTCGCGTCGCTGTGGCGGGATATCGCCGTGCGGCTCGGGCTCAAGCCCGAGTTGCTGCCCACCGATTGGCGGCACGGCGCGGATCCGGCCGCCATCGAGGACCGGCTGGAGCGCGACCGCGCACACGCGATCAAAGCCGTGTGCGTCGTGCACAACGAGACGTCGACGGGTGTCGTGAGCCGTGTGGGCGAAGTGCGCAGAGCGATCGACCGCGCGCGCCATCCGGCGCTTTTGCTCGTCGATACGATTTCGTCGCTGGGGTCGATCGACTTCCGCATGGATGAATGGGGCGTCGACGTTACGGTGGCCGGCTCCCAAAAGGGGCTCATGTTGCCGCCGGGCCTGTCGTTCAACGCCATTTCCACGCGCGCGCTCGCTGCGAGCAAAACTGCCACGCTGCCGAAGTCGTTTTGGGGCTGGGACGACATGCTCGCGCACAACAAGAACGGCTACTTCCCGTACACGCCGGCCACGAACTTGCTGTACGGCTTGCGGGAAGCGTTGAAGATGCTGAACGAGGAGGGCCTCGAGAACGTGTTCGCGCGCCATACGCGCCACGGCGAGGCCACGCGGCGAGCCGTGCGCGCCTGGGGCCTCGACGTGCTGTGCGCGGAACCCGCCGAGTACTCGGGCTCGCTAACGGCCGTTGTCATGCCCGAAGGTCATAGCGCGGACCGCCTGCGCAAAACGATCCTCGACGCGTTCGACATGTCGCTCGGCACAGGTCTGGGACGGCTCGCCGACAAAGTATTCAGAATCGGCCACCTCGGCCACTTCAACGATCTCACGCTGGCGGGCACGCTGGCCGGCGTCGAGATGGGTCTTGGGCTGGCCGCGGTGCCCCACCAGCCGGGCGGCGTGCAGGCCGCGATGCAGGTCCTTGGCGCGGCCGCCGGCGGGTAGCCGAGCCACCCCGCTGCGTGCGGAAAACTCAAGCTCTCTACAGGGGCTAACCCGTTCCGGTGGGAGCATTGTCTAGGTATCGTTGGGCGATGCCTTCGACTCTCAAGGTTACGCGATGGCGCTAGGTTGCACCCGGCGGCAGCTTTTCTCGGCCACGATGGCGGGCGCCGTGGCCGCTGCCTGGCCGCGGCTCGGCTCGCCCCAAGTGGCCGGGGCGCTGCGGCTGACGGAGCTTGCCCCCGACCTCACGCTGATTTCCGGTGCGGGCGCGAACGTGGTCGCGGCCGCGACGGCTGACGGGTTGGTGCTGGTCGACGGCGGAACCGAAGCGCATTCCGCGGCGCTGAAGGGCGTGCTCGCCGAGCGCTGGCCCGGCCGGCCGGCTGCGGTTTTGTTCAACACGAACTGGCGTTACGACCACACGGGCGCAAACGCGGCGCTGCGCACCGCGAGCACCGCCGTCATGGCGCACGAGAACACGAAGCTCTGGCTCGGCGGGGACTTTTTCGTCGAGTGGGAGCACCGCCACTACGCCCCGCGCCCGGCTTCGATGCTGCCGAGCAAAACGTTTTACACGTCGGGCGAGCTTACGCTCGGAGGCAAACGCATCGAGTATTGGCATTTGCCGCGCGCACATACCGACGGCGACGTCGCCGTATTTTTTCCGGAACAGAACGTGCTCGTCGCGAGCGATCTCTTGTCCGTGGGGCGCTATCCCGTGCCCGACTACTCCACTGGGGGTTGGATCGGCGGGTTCGTCGAGGCGACGCAGAAGCTGCTCGACTCCACGGACGCAGACACGCGTGTGGTGGGATCGGAAGGCGGCGTGTACGGCCGCGCGCAGCTCGAAGCACAGCTCGAGCTTTGCACGGCCGTGCGGCTGAAGGCGGCCGAGGCATTTCGCGCCGGCATGAGTCTGGCCGACTTCGTGGCGTCGAAGCCTACCGCGCCGTTCGATGCGCAGTGGGGCGATGCCACGCTGTTCCTGCCGCTCGTGTACAAAGGCGGCTTCGCGCATCTGCGCGAGCTCGGAGGAGTCATCTGATGGCGAAGGCGACACGTTCCGCTGCGATCGCCGGCGCGGTGGTGGCGGTGGTAGTGCTGGGCGGAGGCGCCGCGTGGCTCGCAAGCCATGGATCGACGCCGAGCGCCGCGGAGCAGTGGCCGCTCTTCGGGCAGTACTGCAGCGACTGCCACAACCGCGACGACTTCACGGCCGAGATCGCGTTCGACCGCATGACGCCCGAGTCGATCGCGCACGAGCCGGAAATTTTCGAAACCGTGGTGCGCAAGCTGCGCGGCGCGCAGATGCCGCCGCCCGGTGCGCCGCAGCCCGACCATGCGACCCGGCAAGCTTGGGTGGCGAGCTTGGAGAGCGAGCTCGACGCAACGGCCGTCGCCGCGCCAAATCCCGGCCGCGTGGCGCTGCATCGCTTGAACCGCACGGAATACGCGAACGCCGTGGCCGATCTTCTTGCGCTCGACGTCGACGTGAAAGCGCTGTTGCCGAAGGACGACGAGAGCGACGGCTTCGACAACGTGGCCAATGTGCTGAAAGTCTCGCCGTCGTTCTTGGAGCAATACATCGCGGCGGCGCGTGTGATCAGCGAAACGGCCGTCGGCGTTCCGAACGCGAAGCGCGACAGCCGCGTGTACTACGCCGAGGCCGGCGTCAATCAGAACTACCACGTGGCCGGCATGCCGCTCGGCACGCGCGGCGGCATGCTGGTCGAGCACTTTTTTCCGGCGGACGGCGAGTACGAGATCGACATTGGCGGCCTCGCGCGTGCGCGCTACGTCGAAGGGCTCGAGTATCGGCACCGGTTGATCCTCGCGATCGACGGCAAGAAGGTGTTCGAGGACGAGATCGGCGGCGCCGACGACGTGGAGGCCGTGGATCTACGTCAAGCCGCGGCCGTGGCCGAGATCAACGGCCGCTTCGAGAACATCCGCGTGCCGCTCACGGCGGGGCCGCACACGGTCGCCGCCACATTCGTCGCGCGCACGATGTCGGAATCCGATGACGTGCTTCAGCCGTTCGTGCCGGGCGGCGGCGAGGTGGGCATCATCGAGGGCGAGGCCAGCCCGCTGAAGATTCAGCGGCTCGAGATCAACGGCCCGTTCGCGGCTTCCGGCTTGAGCCCCACGCCGAGCCGTGAGCGCATTTTCAGTTGTCGACCCGAGACGGCGGCCGAGGAGCTGCCGTGCGCGCGCGAGATCCTCACGCGGCTCACGCGACAGGCGTTCCGCCGCCCCGTCACGGACGCCGATCTCGCGGTCCCGCTCGACTTTTACGCCAAAGGCCGAGCGAACGGCGACTTCGAAGCCGGCGTGCGCAACGCGCTGATGATGGTGCTGGCGGCTCCCGAGTTCCTGTACCGCTTCACCACGCCGCCCGACGACGTGGCGCCGAGCTCGATGTACGCCGTGGACCAGTACGGGCTCGCATCGCGGCTGTCGTTCTTTTTGTGGAGCAGCGTGCCCGACGAGGAGCTGCTTGCGCTCGCCGAGCGCGGCGAGCTGGCCGACGCCGACGTCATCGAGCGGCAAGTCAAGCGCATGCTCGGCGACCCGCGCGCCGCGGCGCTCGTCACTAATTTTGCGGCGCAGTGGCTCGACATCCGCGGCGTGCGCGACATCGTGCCCGATCCCGTGCTGTTCCCCGAGTACAACCCCGACTTAGGCGATGCCTTCGCGCGCGAGATCGAGCTGTTCGTTGCGAGTGTGCTGCTCGAAGATCACAGTGTGCTCGAGCTGCTCGACGGCAAGCACACGTTTCTGAACGAGCGGCTGGCGCTGCACTACGGTGTGCCGGCCGTGCGCGGCGACAACTTCCGTCGCGTCGAGCTCGCCGACGAGAACCGCTGGGGCCTGTTCGGTAAGGGCGGCATTCTCATGGCCACGTCGTACCCGAATCGCACGGCGCCCGTGCTGCGCGGCGCGTGGATCTTGGAGGCCATCACGGGCACGCCGCCCGCGTCGCCGCCGCCGGACGTCGAGGCGTTCCCGGAGACGCAAGAAGGCGAGCAGCCGAAAACCGTGCGCGAGCGGCTCGAGATGCACCGCGCGAATCCCACCTGCAACGGTTGTCACGGCGTCATGGACCCGCTCGGGTTTGCGCTCGAGAACTTCGACGCCATCGGGACGTGGCGCGTCAAGGATCGCGAGGCCGGCGTGCCGATCGATTCCTCGGGCGAGCTGGCCGACGGCACGGTCGTGAACGGTCCAAAGGACTTGCGTGAAGCGCTGCTCGCGGAGCCGAGCCAATTCGTGCAAACCCTGACCGAGAAGCTCATGATCTATGCGCTCGGCCGCAGCGTGGAGTACTACGACATGCCGGCCGTGCGGCGCATCGTTCGCGACGCGGCCCGTGAGAATTACCGCTTCTCGGCCATATTGGCCGGTATCGCGCAAAGCGAGCCGTTTAGATTCAGCACTGCGCCGGCGGCGGACGACGATGGCACCGTCACCGCGGCGGTGCAGGATTAAAGGAGAGCACGATGTTCGTCACGAAGAAACATCTGTCGCGCCGCACGGTGCTGCGTGGACTCGGTGTCACGGTGGCGCTGCCGCTGCTCGACGCCATGATTCCCGCACGCACGGCGCTCGCACACACGGCTGCCGCGGCCACGCCGAAGCTCGGGTTCATCTACTTCCCGCACGGCGCCATCATGCGCCAATGGACGCCGGCGGAAGTGGGCACCAGCTTCGAGCTTGCGCCGCTACTCGAGCCGCTCGCGCCCTTCAAGAGCCAGCTCACGATCGTCAGCGGCCTGGAGAACAAGCACGCGGCCGGCCCCACGCACGCCATCACGCCCGGCACCTGGCTCTCGGGCGTTACGCCGCGCATCAGCCACGCTCCGTACGGCGGCGTAACGGCGGATCAGATCGCGGCGCAGCACATCGGCCAGGACACGCCGCTGCCGTCGTTGGAGGTGTCCACCGAGGAGGCTGTCGGCGGCGGGGCTTGCGACCGCAACTACGGTTGCAGCTACGGCGCCACGATCTCGTTTCGCACGCCGAGCACGCCGCTGCCGATGGAGTTCAACCCGCGCAAGCTCTTCCAACGCCTGTTCGGCCAGGGCGATACGCCCGAAGAGCGCGAAGCGCTGGCGGCCCAGTACGCGAGCATTCTCGACGTGGTGGCCAACAAGGCGGCCGCGCTGCAGAAGCTTGTCGGCCCCGCCGATCGCCGCATGTTGTCCGATTACCTGGAGAGTGTGCGCGAGATCGAGCGGCGCGTGCAGAAGATGGAGGAGAACGATCTGTCGCACATCGAGTTGCCGGACGCCCCCGTCGGCATTCCGTCGAGCTTCGACGAGCAAGTGAACTTGATGTTCGACACCGTTGCGCTGGCTTGGACTGCGAACCTCACGCGGATCACGTCGTTCATGATGGCGGCGGAGGTGAGCAACATGACCTACAACCACGTGGAAGTGCCCGACGCATTCCACGCGTTGTCGCATCACCAAAACAACGCGGCCAAGCTCGAGCGCTTGGCGCGCGTGCAGAGTTACCACAGCCGCGCGTTCGCGCGCTTCGTGCAGAAGCTCAAGGACACGCCCGACGGCGACGGCTCGATGCTCGATCACTCGTTGCTCGTCTACGGCAGCAACATGAGCGACAGCAACGCGCACGATCACTTCCCGTTGCCGATGGCGCTCGTCGGCGGAGCGTGCGGCAAAGTGAAAGGCGGTCAGCATCTGCGCTACCCGGACCGCACGCCGGTTTCGAACCTGCTGCTCACGGTGCTGGGCCGCGCGGGCGTGCCCGTGGAGTCGCTCGGCGACAGCACGGGCGAGATGGCGGAGGTATAGATGCTCGCGCGCGTGGTCGGCTCGCTGCTCTTTCTCGCCGCGGCCGGCGCGGCGGCGCAAGGGCCGCTCATCGGCAATTGCTCCCTGCATTGCTCTACCTCGGGCATCCCTGCCCTCGTCGATGCCGCGCGCACCGCCGACCGGGCGACGGCCTTGGCGCTGCTCGCCGAACGTGCCGATCCGAACCAGACCGAGTCCGACGGCAGCACGCCGCTGCACTGGGCCGTGCATCACGACGACGCGGAGCTCGTTGCGCGCCTGATCGAGGCCGGTGCCGAGGTCGGCGCGGCCAACGACTATGGGGCCACGCCCATGTCCGAAGCGGCCGTCGCAGCCAATGCTGCCGTGCTAAGAGCGCTGCTGGCGGCCGGGGCGAACGTCGATTCGCCGAATGCCGATGGGCAGACGGCACTCATGGTGGTGGCGCGCGGCGGCAGCACCGCGGCGGCGCAAGTGCTCATCGAGCATGGCGCCGACGTGAATGCGCGCGAGCAGCGCAAAGGCCAAACGGCGTTGATGTGGGCCGTCGCCCAGAGTCATCCCGACATGGTGAAGCTCCTCCTCGAGCACGGCGCCGACGTCGATGCGCGCTCGACGGCCAACGAATGGGAGCGCATGGTCACGGCCGAGCCGCGCCAGAAGAACCTGATGTCGGGCGGCTTCACGCCGCTCTTGTACGCCGCGCGCCAGGGTTGCCTGGAATGCGCGCGGCAGCTCGTGGCTGCCGGCGCGGCCATCGATCTCGCCGATCCCGACGGCGTCACGCCGCTACTCTCGGCGCTGCTGAACGCACACTTCGATACGGCGAAGTACCTGCTCGAGGCCGGCGCGCAGGTGAACAAGTGGGACTTTTGGGGGCGATCGCCGCTCTACGCCGCCGTCGACTTCAACACGCTGCCGCACGGCGGGCGTCCCGACCGCCCGTCGCTCGACGACACCACGAGCCTGCAGATGATCGACATCCTGCTCGCGGCCGGCGCAAACCCGAACTTGCAGCTCAAACTGTTTCCGCCGTATCGCAGCTTGCGCATGGACCGCGGCGCAGACGGCATCCTCGACATCGGCACTACGCCGCTCTTGCGTGCGGCGCGCGGTGCCGATATTCCGGCCATCGAGCGGCTTCTCGCCGCCGGTGCGCTCGTCGACTTGCCGCAGCGCGAAGGGCTCACGCCGCTGATGGCGGCCGTCGGCGCGGGTGCCCGCCCGATCGACACGCGCGGCAAGTTCCGCACGGAGATCCAGGCGCTCGAGACCGCCGATGTGCTGCTCGCAGCGGGTGCCGTCGTCGATAAGCGTGACGCGCGCGGCCGCACGGCGCTGCACCACGCCGCCGCCGCGGGGTACACCGACGCCGCGCTTTTGCTCGTCGAGCGGGGTGCCGACGTGCTGGCCGCGGACGCCGACGGCGTCACGGTGCTCGACGCCGCCAACGGCAAGCTCGGCGGCGGCCGCGGGCGCGGTGCCGGCCCCGCGCATCCCGCCACCGCCGCAGCCCTGGAATCGAAAATGAAAGAGTGAAAGGTCGCTTTTCCGCGACATCCGTCGCGAATTTTGTTCCTTCAGCTTCAGGCGCCACCGGCCGATAACCAGCCGTGATCTACGCGCAGCGATCGCGGCGATGCCGTCAGTAGCCACCGAACAACAGTGGAAGACCAAGTACCGCGAGCTCGTGGACGAGCTCGAGGTCAAGGAACGCGCGTGGGCGAAGCTCGAGCACGCGCTGCGAGGCGCGTGCGGCAAGCTCGCGATGGCTGCGCTCGGGCAGAGTCCCGATCTAGACGCAGCCATCGACCACGTGATGGCCGTGCTGCGCACGGATCCCACCATGCTCAACCTGGATTCGAGCATGACGGGGCTCATGCGGGCTTTGAAAGCCGAGACCGCCATCGAGACCAAGAGCGCTCCGCCCACGAGCCCGGTGGTCATCGTTCCGACCGCAAGCGCCGTGACCGACGAGATCGTGAGCTTGCTGCGCGCGCTCGTGCGCCGCTTGGGGCTGATGCCGCCGCTCGCGGACACGTCTGCAACTTTGGCCCGCCGCCTCGAGATCGGCGTTCCCGAGAACGGTTGGGAGCCGTTCCTGCACAGCGTGGCCGACGCCGTGGGCGAGGTGGTGGTGGCGCTCGAGTCGCAGCGTCGCGAGCTCGAAGTGTTTCTCGAGCAAGTGACGCAGCAGCTTGCGGAGTTCGAGGACTGGACACGCTGGCAGGCCGGCGCCGCGCAGAGCCGCCGGGACGATGCCGCCGGGCTCGAGCTCACCGTGCAGGCCGAGATGGTTCACTTGCAGCGCGAAGTCGTTGCATCGCCGGATCTCGTGTACCTGAAAACGAAAGTGCAGTCGCGCCTCGACAACGTGGCTCGCGAGCTCGTGGAGTTTCGGCGCAAGGAAGAGCACCGGCACGCCGAGGACGAGCGGCGCGCGAGCGACCTCAAGAACGAGGTGTCGAAGCTCAAGGGCCGCACCGACGAGCTGATCAAGCTATGCGCGGAGCAAGAGACGCGGCTCATGATCGACGCCTTGACGGGCGCGCACAGCCGCTACGCGTACGAGCGGCGCCTCGAGGAGGAGTTCCAGCGCTGGCAACGTCATTCGCAGCCGCTGTCGTTCTCGGTGTGGGACGTCGATCTCTTCAAGGGCGTCAACGATTCATACGGCCATGAGGCCGGCGATCGGTTGCTGCGCGGCGTTGTCGAATTGTTCATTCACAACAAGCGGGCCGAAGATTTCCTCGCGCGCGTCGGAGGCGAAGAGTTCGTGCTGCTGCTGCCGATGACGCCGCTCGAGGCGGCACAGGCCGTGGTCGAGAAGCTGCGCGCGGCCGTCGACACCGCAGCCTTTCGCCATCACGGCGAGGCGGTGCACGTGACGGTGTCGGCAGGCCTTACGGAGTTTAGCGCAGGCGATACGCCCGCGAGCGTTTACGAGCGCGCGGACCGCGCGCTCTATCAAGCCAAGCAACAAGGCCGCAATCGCTGCGTCTCCGGCTAACTCGCCGCGCTCCTCCTGCCGGCTGGATGCGCTCGAAGCGCAAGTCGTGGCAGCGGAGGACGTGGCCGCCAGCAAACGCTTGTAGCATCCCGTCACGGGGCGCGCCACGAGCACCCGCAATCCGAATCCTTCAGCGACGAGCGACGCAGCGATGAACCCGATCGACCTAGGCATGCCGGAGGACATCGCAGCCGAGCTGCGCTCGATCGGCGCGCGCATCGAAACGCAGCGCACGGCCGAGCTCTATGCGCCGCTGCAGCCGAAAGAGCCCTACGCCTGGCTGAACGTGGCGCGCGACCGCAAGTACGGCGCGCACGAGCGCAACGTGCTCGACGTCTTCACGGCGCCGGCGTCGGGCAGCGGCAAACCGGTTGTCGTGTTCGTGCACGGCGGCGGCTTCGCGCGCGGCGATAAGCGCGCCGCGGGCTTGCCGTTCTACGACAACATCGGCCTCTGGGCCGTGGGGCAAGGTTTCGTCGGCGTCACGCTGAATTACCGCCTGGCGCCGCAGAGCGTTTGGCCGTCCGGAGTCGAGGACTTGACGGCGGCCATCGCCTGGTTGAAGGCCAATATCGCGGAGCACGGCGGCGATCCGAGCAAGCTCGTGCTATGGGGCCACTCCGCGGGCGCGGCGCACGTGGCGGACTATGTGGCGAGCGCCGCGAAGCGCAATGCCGACGCGGGCGTTGCGGGCGCCGTGCTGACGTCGGGCTTTTACGATCTCGGCTCCGAAGTGTCGGTGTGGAAGGTCTATTACGGCGACGACGTGACGACCTACGCGGAGCGCTCCTCGCTGCCCGGCCTCGTGGCCACCGAGGTGCCGCTGCTCGTCAACGACGCCGAGCTCGACCCCGACATGTTTCGCGAGGAAACCGACAAGCTCGTGGCCGCCCGAGCCGCGGCCGGTAAGCCGATCGAGCGCGTGCACTTGAGCGGCCATTCGCACATCTCGGAAACCTACGCCATCGGCACCGGCGATCGATCGCTGTCGAATCCCGTGCTTCGATTCGTGCGCCGCGTGAGCGCCGCGCGCGATCGATAAAATGAACGCGCAAGAAAAAGGCGCTGGCGATTGCTCGCCAGCGCCTTCGTTACAGAGCGCCGGTAGCCTTTGACGGCTACCGGGCTGGCTTAGGTCAGAAGCGGAAGTTCAACGAAGCCCCAGCCTCGCGCGGGCGCGCGACCGTGGCGAAGTCGAATCCCCAGATGCCGTGGAAGAAGCCGGAGTTGATCATGTACTCGTCGGTCAGGTTGGTGCCGAATACCGACAACTCCCAGGCCCCGTCGGCCGGCTGGTACGAGAACCGTGCGTTCAGGATGCCCCAGTCGCCGCTCTCGTCGTAGATGCCCGCCGGGATCGACGGATAGGCATCCATGCGCAGGAACGGCTCGAAGCGCCAGAACTGGTCCTGATAGTTGTAGTCGAATCGCGTCCTGAACGTGCCGCCATTCGAGAGATTGGCGGTGTGCTCGAGGCCGATGCTGTACGACAAGTCAGGCGCACGCGGGAACTCCGTCGCGCTCGTCCAGGGCAGGTGACCGCTCGTCTGGTTCGGCGGGAGGTCTGTGTACTCCGTGTCGAGCAGGCCGAGATTGAAGTTGAGCATCAAGCTCTCGGTCGGCAGGAACGTGACCTCGAATTCCACGCCCTTCGCGGCCGCGTCGCCGACGTTCGTGGTCTGCAACTGCGGTACCTGTTGACCGTTGGCGTCTAACACCACGCCCGCCGACTGGAAGTCCTTCCAGGCCGTGTCGAACAGCGTGGCGTTCAAGCGCACGCGCCCGTTGGCCAGGTCAGACCGCACGCCGACCTCGAACGTCTCGATCGTCTGCGGCTTGTACGGCAGCAGCACGCGCACGCCTTGGATCGTGGGCGTAGCCACGCCGCCCGAGTTGAACCCTTCGGCGTAGCTCACGTAGCCCATCACGTCGTCGCTGAAGTCCTTCTGCAACGCCAGACGGCTCGTGACCTTGTCGTAGTCGAACTCGACGGGTGCGCCCGGGCCGGTCGTCACACGCGAGCCAGCGAAGGGATCGCCGCCGACGTGCCACTGATTCGAGACCATCGGCCGGGGTGCGGTAACGCCTGGGATCAAGCTGAACTGCTCGCTGTAGACGTTTTCATCGTGGTAGCGCAGACCGACTGCGAGATTCAGCGTGTCGGCCAGCGAGATGTTGGCTTCGCCGAATACGGCGTAGCCGTCGCGCTCGTCGGCACGCAGCCGGTCATAGCCGTTGCCCGCCAGCTGCGTCGCCCCGGCGATACCCAGAGCCGGGTTGCCGTTGGCACCAAAGATGATTTGGTTGCAGTTGCGCAGGCCGACCGGAGTCGGATTCGTGCAAAACGGCGAGTTCAGCACGTGGGCGATGTCATATTGGCCGCTGAAGAACTCGCTGACGACGTTGCGCGTCTCGCGCCTTCTGTTCGTCTGATTCCAGTAGTAGGCGCCGCCCACCCAGCTCAGACGATCGCCACCGCCCGAGAATTGGATCTCCTGGCTGAACAGCTCGTTCTGGTTCTGGTTCAGGTCGTAAACGATGTCGTACTGACTGCCGTCCCAGTCGTTCGAGAGCTTGTTGTAGTTCTCGGTATAGCCGGTCAAGAACTGGACGCTTAGCGAATCACCCAGGTCCCAGTTGATGTCGAGCGTGATCTGGTCTTGCGTGATCTCGTTCGGCAGCCGGACGTTGGAGCGATTCTCCCACTGGCCGACTCGGCCGCCGGGGAAGCCAGCCTGATTGTTGGCCGGGCTATAGGGCTCGAGGCCCGGCACGGTGCCGTAGAACTCGGGCAGGCCGATCACGTCCCTGATGCCGGGATCGCCGTAGGTGCGGAAGATCGCATCCACGACTTTCGGCTCGGTGAAGACGTTGTCGTTGCGCAGGTAGTTGAATCGCAGCGAGAGCGTGTCGCTCGCGTTCCAAAGCAGGTCGCCGCGGAACACGCTTTGATCGACGCCGCCGTCCTTGTCGCCCGTGGTCTGGTTCTGAATGTAGCCGTCGCGATAGAGGCTCGCGGCCGTCCACTTCGTGAGCACGTTGTCGCTCAAGGGCAAGTCGATGACGCCCTTCACGTCGCGCCGGTCGAACGAGCCGATGGTGGCGGTGATGTTGCCGCCGAACTCCTCGCTAGGGCGCTTGGTCCAGAGGCGAATGGCGCCGCCCGTGGAGTCGCGGCCGAAGGTGGTGCCCTGCGGGCCGCGCAGCACTTCGATGCGGTCGAGGTCGACGAACTCTTGAACCAGCGAGCCCGCGTTATCGATTTGCCAAATGCCGTCGACGTACGTGCCGACGTTCGGGATGCCACGCACGCTAAACGCGGTACCGGCCGTGCCGCCGCCGCCGCCCGTGGCGACGATGTTCGGAACACCCTGGCTCAGCTCCTCGAGCGTATCGAGGCCGCGAATCTCGAGGTTGGCGCCCGTGACGGCGACGATGGAGACGGGGACCTCTTGGAGATTTTGCTCACGGCGCGTGGCCGTGACGACGATCTCTTCAAGGCCTTCCTGCGCGGACGCGGTCTGATACGTCAGGCCGCTGGCGCCCGCAAGTGCTGCCACGACAGCAGCGTGGACTTTGTTGACTTTCATGAGTACCCCCAATTGGATTCCGTGAATCGGCCGTGACGTTGTTGCCGCGACCGCCCGCAAACACTGCGACTGGGCGCGGGCCCAATCCGTACGAACTACGAATCCGTAGTTTTGTGACTGCGGAGTCTGCAAAAGAACGAGGTCAGCGTCAACGCTGCAATGTAGCTTTTTTGAAACTAGTGGTAACAGTACTAGCTATTTGCCCGAAGATTCGTACTGAAGCGTCCGTCTGCGGTGTTGGGCCGGGGCAACGGATGGCGCGGGTGTTAACCCAAGAAGCCGTCGGCGATCGACAAACGCTGCTCGACGAGCAGCTCACCGCCGCGCTCGAGCCGTACGGTCCACTGCACGTCGATTCCGCTTTCGGCGCCGCCGGTCTCGCAGCCGAGCGCGAGACTCACGTCGTCGCCAGGCTCCGCCACCAGCGGCTCGAGCAGCGGGAGATAGATCTGATCCCAATGCGTGCGCGGCGCGTACGGGCTCGTCGACAGCACCACGCCGGGCGAGAGCGTGCATTCCCACCACAGGCCGAAGCCGAAGACCCTGCAGGCGTCGCGAGGTTGCCAGGAAATAGAGCCGGCGCGGCGACTTGCGATCGGGCCGCGGAAGTCGAGCGCGTCCCACGCCAAGGCGGCGTCGTCGAGAAGATCGCCGGGCTCGATGGCGAACACATACATATTGTTGCGCGTCATGCGTTCGGCATCGCTCCAGTCGAGGCCGAAGCCGACGTCGCGCCAGGTGCTTAGATCTCGCTCGAAACGGTCTGCGACCACGGGCGCGGCCCACTGCACGATCGAGTGTGGGATCAGGGTGCCGCCCGGCGCCAGGAACCGCTGCGCATCGCGCAGCGTCTCGAGCACGTCTTCCTCATAGGCGAAATTGCCGAGCACTTCCGCCACGACGACGTCGACTTGTTGCGGAGCCGAAACGTCGAGCGAACGCTCGGGAACGAAATGGAGGCCGTCGATGCCGTTACGCTCGGCCACGATCTGCGCCAGCGTCAGCGCGGCGCCGGGATCGTAGAGCCACACCTCGCGCGCGCCGAGCTCGCGCGCGAAGAAGGCGAGCACGCCCGAGCCGGCGCCGATGTCGGCCACCGTGCTGGCACCCGGTTGAATCGCCGCTCGAAGCGCCGCGCGGAAGGCTTCGTGGCGCACGCGGTCGGCCAGCATGCGTCGATGGAATTCGATCGACATGCTCGGCCGGGCGCTAGTGCGTCATCGCATAGACGATGTAATTCAGGAACGTGCGCATCGCGGTGGCCGAGAGCTCCTGCGGATACGCCGGGGTGTCGGAGTGCTCGACGGCGTCGCCCAAATCCATGTTGTGGCAGATGGCCACCATCACACGCCCTTCATCGTCGTAGATACCGCGCCAGTGGGCGTCGAAACCGTCTTGCTCGAACGCTTGGCCCGTGAAGAGAAACTGGTAGCCGGGGATTTGCTGTTTCTCCTGAAGATCCCAGAACGTATGAAAGATCGGATCGTCATCGGGCAAATCGACGATCGGCCGGTCGGGGAATACGCGCTGCATGCCCTCGACGAAGCTGGCCCACTCGCGGCTGCCGTGGAAGTCGTCGACCATGAGGAAGCCGCCGCGCAGCAGGTACTCGCGAAGCTGCGCCGCTTGCGAGTCCGTGAGATCCCACTGGCCTACCTCGACGGCATAGAGCCACGGCCAATTGAACACGTCATCGCCGTCATCGAGGTTCACGGGTTGCTCGACGGAGCGCGCGTCGATGACGCTCAAGCGGCGCACGAGCGCTGCGATGTGGCGGTCGCCGCGCGGATAGTCGATCGTCCAGCTCGTGCCGCCGTACTCCCACTGTCGGCCCCAACCGCGCTGCGGGTACATGAGCCGCGCGAACACCCACTCCGCCGGATCGCGGTAATCGGTGGGTAGCTCGAAATCGTAGTACTCCACGCCGGGGTATTGCCGCCACGGCTGCGGGTCTGCCATGGCGATGCCCACCACGGCGAGACATAAGCCCGCCACCAACGCGGCCACGCCGCGGCGGGGAGGGCGCCCTGGGCGCTGGTTGGACGGGCCGAAGCTCATGATCCGAGCATAACCAACTCGCCCGGCGCTCGCACTAGAGCCGGTCCACAGCAGCGAGTATTCTGTGCCGCCGTTTCTCGGGGTGCTCCATGAAGGACCTGACTCAAGGCCCGATCGTCCGCAACATCCTCGCGATGGCCGCGCCCATGGCGGCGGGGATGATGTTCCAGACGCTGTACTTCCTCGTGGATCTGTACTTCGTGGCGGACCTGGGCGACGCCGCCGTGGCCGGCGTCGGCGCGGCGGGCACGCTGATGTTCGTGATCATGGCGCTCACGCAGGTGCTCGGCGTGGGTGCAGTGGCGCTCATCGCGCAAGCCGTGGGTCGCCGCGACCAAGGCGACGCGAACCTCGTGTTCAATCAGTCGGTGCTCTTCGCCGTTGCGTGCGCGCTCGCCACGCTGATTGGCGGCTATGCGCTGGCGGATGCTTACGTGGCATCGATCGCCGCGGACGCGGCGACGCGCGCCCAGGGCGTCACGTATCTCTACTGGTTTTTGCCGGGGCTGGCGCTTGGCTTCGCGCAGGTGGTGATGGGCTCCGCGTTGCGCGGCACGGGCATCGTCAAGCCCACGATGCTGATCCAGGCGTTGACGGTGCTGCTGAACACGGTGCTCGCGCCGATCTTGATCGCAGGGTGGGGCACGGGTTACGCAATGGGCGTGGCCGGTGCCGGGCTCGCGAGCTCCATCGCGATCGTTGCCGGCATCGCGCTGCTCGCATGGTATTTCGTGAAGCTCGAGAAGTACGTGGGCTTCGACATGCGGCTGTGGCGCCCGCAGCTCAAGGTGTGGAGGCGCATGCTCGATGTCGGGCTGCCGGCCGGCGGCGAGTTCGCGCTGATGTTCATCTACATGGCGGTCATCTACTGGGTCATCAGCGATTTCGGTGCTGCCGCGCAGGCCGGGTTCGGCATCGGGTCGCGCATCATGCAGTCGATCTTTCTGCCCGCGATGGCCATCGCGTTCGCGGCGGGCCCCATCGCCGGCCAGAACTTCGGCGCGGGTTTGGGCTCGCGCGTGCGCGAGACGTTCGCGAAGGCCGTCTTGCTGAACACCGTCGTCATGGTGCTCGTGACCGCGTTCCTGCAGTGGCGTCCCGAAGTGCTCGTGGCGTTCTTCACGCCCGAGGCGGAAGCGCAGGTTGTGGGGGCTACGTTCTTGCGCATCATTTCCTGGACGTTCATCGCGCAGGGTTTGGTGTTCACGTGCTCCGGCGTGTTCCAAGGCCTGGGCAATACCATTCCGGCCATGCTGAGCTCGGCGATCCGCCTCGCGGTATTCGTGCCGCTGGCCGTGTGGCTCGCCGCTCAGCCGGCGTTTCGTCTCGAGGAAGTGTGGTGGCTGTCCGTGCTCACGGTTTGGCTTCAGGGCGGCGCCAGTTATCTGCTGCTGCGCCAGCAGTTCCGGCGGCGGCTCGTCGATGCGCCGAGGCCCGTCGTGCCGCTCGCCGCGCCCGCCGAGAGCTAGCGCTCGAATCGTGCGCAGGTTCGCCTTCAGCCCGGATCGGCGTACCATGAACGTTGGTCCTTGAAGAAGAGCGGGTGAGGAGGCAGTCATGCGCACACGATGGTTCGTTGGATTGACGGGCGCCGCATTGGGTCTCTTTGGGCTACAAGCTTCGGCGCATCACGGTTGGGCAGGCCAGGGGCAGGATCAGTTCGAGCTCACAGGCAAGCTGCACACCGACGTGAGTCTCTCGGGGCCTCATGGCTCGATGCAGATCGTCGACGACAAAGGTCAAGTGTGGGACATCACGCTGGCACCGGCGGCGCGCACGGAACGTGCGGGGCTGAAGCCCGGCGTGATTCCGAAAGGCGCCACGGTTACGGTGAGCGGGCATCGCAATAGCGACATGCAGCGCTTCGAGGTCAAGACCGAGCGTGTCACGCACGAAGGCAAGAACTACGACGTCTACCCGGACCGGATCTCTTAGAGCTTAAGGTCCGCGGTTGGAGGCGCTGCTGGTTTGGCTCGAGGGCTCGGCCCTCGGCCAGCTCATGCGCACGTCCGGCGTTTGGACGTACGGCGTCGTCAATCTCGTTCACATCCTCGGCATCTCGACGCTGTTCGGCTCGGTGCTCGTTCTCGACCTGCGCCTGCTAGGTTGTTGGCGCCGCGTGCCGCTGGCGGCCATCGAGAAGCCGACACTGACGCTCGCCGCCTGCGGCTTTGCTGTGGCGGCGTCGAGCGGTGTGGCGCTGATCTCGACGAACGGCACCGAGTACGTCGGTAATCCGTTTTTGGTCATCAAGCTCGTGGCCATCGCCTTGGGGGCCGCCAATATCGCAGCGGTTCAGTTCCTGCCGGCGTGGCGCACGCGTGCCGCCGAGCCGCACGGGCCGCGTCAGCGCCTCGCGCTCGGCGTCATCGGCGGCACGTCGCTCCTCTGCTGGCTCACCGCCGTCACGGCAGGCCGCATGATCGGTTATTGGTGAAGCGGCGCGACAACGGCCGGCGACTTACGTCAGAATCGCGGCCGATGGCTCACGATGTGCTCGACACGGTCGTCGCCGCAGAGACGCCCGAAGGCATATCGCTCGAGCTGCGTCCCGCGGGATTGAGCGCGCGGTTCTACGCGTTCCTGCTCGATTGGTTCGTTCGGCTCATGATCGCCTACGCGGCGGCGATCGCTGCGGTGTTCATGGGCGGGTTCGGCACGGCGTTTTGGCTGCTGTTGTATTTCCTGCTCGAGTGGTTTTATCCCGTGGTGTTCGAGCTCAGCCGCTCCGGGGCCACGCCCGGCAAAACCGTGGTCGGAATCAAAGTGGTCATGGATAACGGCTTGCCCGTAACTCCGGCCGCGTCGTTCACGCGCAATTTGCTGCGCGTGGCGGACTTCCTGCCGTTCATGTTCGGCGCGGCCATCGTCTCGATGTTGCTGCGCAAAGACTGCAAGCGCTTGGGCGATCTTGCGGCGGCGACGCTCGTGGTGCACCAGCCGCAGCGCCCGCCGCGGTGGAAACTCGATGACGTTGCGCCCGTCATTCCCGTGGTGCCGCTCGCGCCGAACGATCACGCGGCCGTGGTTGGGCTCGCCGCGCGCGCGCCCACGCTCACGGCGGAGCGGCTCGACGAGCTCGCGGCGCTCGCAGCAACCGTATCCGGGGACGCCGGCAAAGCGGGGCCCAACGTGACGCGCCGTGTGCTCGGCGTGGCGCAGTGGGCCATGGGCAAGCGCGCATGACGCCACTGAAGTTCGAAGCGCTCTATCAGGCCGAGTGGCAGGAGCTCGAGCGGCTGCTCGACGTGGTGCTGGGGCGCGATCGGCAGAAGAAGAAGGAGTCGAAGGACGAGCTGCGCGGCGAGCGGATCGCGGCGCTCTACCGGCGCGCGTGCGAGCAACTGGCGCTCGCGCGGGCTCGCTCGTATCCCGCCTACATGCTCGATCGGCTCGAGCGGCTGACGGCCGACGCTCATCAGGTGATCTATCAGCAGCGCGACTTCGGCGTCGCGGCGCTCTGGCGCATTGCGTCGCGCGATTTTCCGCGCGCCGTGCGTGCCGATGCCGTTTACGTTTGGATCGCCGCAGCGTTGCTCGCAGTGCCCACGTTCGTGCTCGGCCTGCTCGTGTACTTCCAGCCAGGCTTGGTGTTGTCCGTGGTGGATGCG
>CAMPKU010000011.1 GCA_946887385.1 uncultured Gammaproteobacteria bacterium | reverse complement strand
GAGCAACGGTGAGTGCCTCGGCCACCCTGGGGGAGTCGGGGCGACAGCGGGCGCGCGTCCGTCAGGTATGGTGCGCACGGGCGGCGGTGTGGCAACGGCAGCGCGCGTGCTCGGGAGCACGGCAGACGCATGCGGCGCAAACGCTGATGACAATCCGCATAAACAATGAACACAGATTGTCGCTGCGCGCGACTCTAGACTGCGCCGCTATTGAAAGTGCAGGGACTCGCGGGGAGCAACAAAATGGGTGCAACAAAGCGGAAGACGGTCGTGGCGGTCACCGTGGGGCTCGCCGGCGTGCTCACCGTGGCGGGCACGATCGCAGGCGTGAAGGCATCGCAGCTCGCAACGATCGGCGCGGCGTTTGCGGCGCAAGTGACGCCGCCGGAGCGTGTGAATGCCGTGGACGTGGCGCGTCAGCAATGGGACTCGCGCGTGTCGTCCGTAGGAACGGTCGCAGCGCTACAGGGAACACAAGTGAGCGCGGAAGCCGACGGCGTCGTGCGGGCCATTCACTTCGAGGCGGGCGCCTTCGTCGAGGCCGGCGCGGTTCTCGTCACGCTCGACGACGAGGTGGAGCAGGCGCAACTGCGCGCCGCCGAAGCGGCGGCCGACCTTGCGCGCCTGAGCTTCGAGCGTGCACAGCGGCTGATCGAGCGGCGGGTGATCTCGCAGGCGGATTTCGAGGAAGCCGATGCGTCGCGCAAACAGGCGGCCGCGGAGGTCGACAACATCCGCGCGGTCATCGCAAAGAAGGCCGTTCGCGCGCCGTTCTCGGGCAAGGTGGGGATTCGCCGCGTGAGCGTTGGCGACTTTCTTTCCAAAGGAGCGCCGATTGTGTCGCTGCAATCGATCGATCCCGTGTACGTGGAGTTTTCCGTGCCGCAGCGCCGGCTCGCGGCGCTACGAGAGGGCTTGGTGGTAACCGCAACGGCCGACGCGCACGCCGGAGAGAAGTTCACCGGCGAGATCACTGCGCTCGAGCCGCATGTGGACGCCGCCACGCGCAACATGCGCGTGCAGGCCACGTTCGAGAACGACCATGGCGCGCTCAAGCCGGGCATGTTCGTAGCCGTCGAGGTGGCGCTCGGCGCGCCGCAGACGGTGCAGGTGATTCCGGCTACCGCCGTCGTGCATGCGCAGCAAGGCGATTCGGTGTTCGTCATCGAGCCGGCCGCGGACGCTGCGGATGCGCTGGTGGTGAAACAGCGGCCCGTGACGCTTGGCGAGCGGCGCGGCGATTTCGTGGTGGTCGAGAACGGCGCACGGGCCGGCGAGCGCGTCGTGGCCACCGGCGTCTTCAAGTTGCGCGAGGGCATGTCCGTGGTCGTCGACAACGCGACCGCCCCCGCGTTCGTGCTGTCGCCCGTCCCGAATAACGGTTGACGGCGGCTTAGGAGCAGGAAGTACCGCAAAGCGGGGCTCGAGTATGAATTCGCTTACCGATGTTTTCGTCCGCAAGCCGGTGCTCGCGATCGTCGTGAGCGTCGTGATCCTGATCGCGGGCTTGAACGCGTGGCGCGAGCTCAGCGTTCGCCAGTACCCGCGCAGCGACAACGCCGTCGTCAATGTGTCCACGGTGTACGTGGGCGCGAACGCCGAGGTCGTGCGAGGGTTCGTTACCAGCGCCATCGAGCGCGCGATCGCCTCGGTCGACGGTATCGAATACGTCGAGTCGAAGAGCCTGCTGGGCCTGTCGCTCGTGAGCGCGCGCTTGAAGATCAACTACGACACGACGAAGGCGCTCGTCGATATCACCACCAAGCTCGATCAAGTGCGCAACGAGCTGCCGCCGGAGGCGGAGATCCCGGCGATCAGCGTGGCGACGGCCGACTCGGACTTCGCCGCCGCTTACCTGAGCTTTTCCTCGACGGCTCGCTCGCAAAGCGAAATCACGGATTACATCGTGCGCAGCGTGCAGCCGCGGCTCGCAGCGCTCGCCGGCGTGCAGGACATCCAGATTTACGGCGCGCGCACGTATGCGATGCGTGTATGGCTCGACCCGAACCGCATGGCCGCGCATGGCGTGAGCCCGGCCGACGTGCGCGCCGCGCTCGAAGCCAATAACCATCTCGCGGCGGTCGGCAACACGAAAGGCTCGCTCGTCCAGGTGAACCTCACCACGAACACCGATCTGCACACGGAAGAGGAGTTTCGCGAGCTCGTGGTAAAGCGCAGCGACGACACGATCGTTCGCCTGCAAGACGTGGCCGACGTGGAGCTCGGCGCGGAAGACTACGACACCTCCGTCACCATGAACGGCGAGTCCACGGTGTTCTTAGGGATTCAACCGCTGCCGACGGCGAACACGATCGAGGTGGTGGAGCGCGTGCGCGCCGACCTCGAAGCGATGCGCGCCGACTTACCGAGCGGCGTCGAAGCAGCGGTGGCGTACGACGCGTCGGAGTACATCCGCGACGCGATCGGCGAAGTGGAAGCCACGCTGCTCGACACGCTCCTGATCGTGGTGGTGGTGATCTTCTTGTTCTTGGGCTCGATGCGGTCGGTGTTGGTGCCGCTGGTTGCGATCCCCGTGTCGTTGATCGGCGGCATTTTTCTCATGCAGGCGCTCGGGTTCACGTTGAACCTGCTAACGCTGCTCGCGATCGTGCTGGCGGTGGGCTTGGTGGTGGATGACGCGATCGTCATGGTCGAGAACGTCGAGCGTCACCTGCGCGACGGGCAGAAGCCGACGCAGGCGGCGCTGCGCGGCGCGCGCGAGCTTTTCGGGCCCGTGGTGGCGATGACGATCACGCTCGCGGCGGTGTATACGCCGATCGGCCTGCAAGGCGGGCTCACGGGCGCGCTGTTTCGCGAGTTCGCGCTCACGCTGGCCGGTGCTGTGCTGATCTCGGGGATAGTGGCGCTCACGCTGTCGCCGATGATGGCCGCGAAGTTGCTGCGCCCGGAGCACGCGGCGTCCGGCTTCCAGGCTCGCGTGAACCGCGCGTTCGACGGCCTGCGCCACGGGTACGGCCGCGTGCTCGGCCGTACGCTCGGCGCACGGCCGGCCGTGTACGCACTGTGGCTTGGCCTGAGCGCGCTCACGGTGCCGATGTATTGGCTATCGCCGCACGAGCTGGCGCCGCCCGAGGACCAGAGCTTCGTGTTCGGCATCGTGCAGAACCAGGCGAACGCCTCGGCCGATCAGAAGGCCCATTTCGGGCGAGCCGTGGACGAGGTGTTCTTGAAGCAGCCGGAGCGCGAGCTCACGTTCCAACTGTTGCTCTCGCCCACCGATCCGATGAGCGTGGCGCAGGGCGTGGGCGGCTTCGCGGGCATGGTGACGAAACCGTGGGGCAGCCGCGAGCGCTCGATCGACGAGCTACTGCCCGATCTGCAAGCGCAGCTCGCGGCCGTGCCGGGCTTGCAGGTTTACGCCGGCCGGCCTCCGGCGCTGCCGGGCGGCAGCAATTATCCGGTGGAGCTGGTGCTCACATCGACCGACGAGCCCGAGCAGATGCTGCAGTACGCGCAGCGGCTCCAGCAGCGCGCGGCCGACAGCGGCCTGTTCTATTTCCCGCCGGAGATCGATCTGAAGTACGACCAGCCGCAGACCGAGATCGTCATCGACCGCGATAAGGTGGCCGCGCTCGGGCTCGACAATGCGCGCGTAGGTGCGGACTTGGCCGCGGCGCTCGGCGGCAACTACGTGAACCGTTTCAACATCGACGGCCGCGCCTACAAGGTGATCCCGCAGATCATGCGCAGCGAGCGGCTCACGCCGGAGCAGCTTCAGGACATCTTTGTCAGCGGGCCGAACGGCGAGCTGGTGCCGCTGGCGACGTTTGCCACGCTGCGCGACAGCACGGTTCCGCGCTCGCTGAACCGCTTTCAGCAGCAAAACGCCATCAAGCTCTCGGGCATGACGGCGCAGCTGGATGAAGGCCTGAAGCTGCTCGAGGCGGCGGCGCAGGAGATCCTGCCGCCGGGCTACACGATCGACTACACGGGCGAGTCGCGCCAGCTGCGCACCGAAGGCGGTAAGTTCCTGCCGTCGCTCGCGCTGGCGATCGTCGCGATCTTCCTGGTGCTGGCCGTGCAGTTCAATTCATTCCGCGATCCGCTCGTGATCTTGCTGGGTTCGGTGCCGCTCGCCGTGTTCGGCGCGCTTTTGTTCACGTTCCTGAAGATGCCGCCCGTAGGGCTGCCGTACTTCACGGAGGGCTGGACCACCACGATGAACATCTACGCGCAAGTGGGCCTGGTGACGCTCGTCGGGCTCGTCGCGAAGAACGGCATCTTGATCGTCGAGTTCGCGAACAAGCTGCGCGCGGCGGGTAAGAGCGCGCTCGAGGCCGTGCACGAAGCGTCGCTCACGCGGCTGCGGCCCGTGCTGATGACTTCCGTGGCCACCGTCGCCGGTCATTTCCCGCTCACGCTCGTCGACGGCCCCGGCGCCGCCGCGCGCAACTCGATCGGGCTCGTGCTGGTGGGCGGCATGGCGATCGGCACGCTGTTCACGTTGTTCGTGGTGCCGGCGCTCTACGTGCTGATCTCCAAGCGCCAGCCGGCCACGGCGCCGGATGCGCGCGAAGCGGCGGAATCGTTCGTCGCAGACGACGCCTGGCTTGCGGCTTCGGTGCCCGCCGCGGCGCTTCGCTAGCGCCGAGCCGAATGTTCTAGCGGCGTTCCGGCCGGCCGCCGACCGAGCACATCCCCCCGGTGCTCGGCGGCGGTCGGTTCGGAGCGTTTTCTTCGCTTTGTGGCCGCTTTGTAGCGCACACGCCCGTCCGCTACCGATCCGCGACAAATCCCCTCAACTTCCTGCACAGACATCGATGCCGGCGCCGCGTAACGTGCCGCTCGCGATTCGAAGGCGATTTTGCTTTTCATCGACAAACGAAACGGAGGACCGATATGAACGCTTTCACAAACCGGGCCCACCGCGCGCGCGAGCTAGATGCGGATTTGATCCTGAAGCTGGTGCTCGTGGTGGCCGCGTTTGCTGCCTTGGCAGACGCCGTCGCTTCGCTCGGCGGCTTCTAGCCGATGACGAGCACACGCGGGAGCGCGCCGCGGGACGCGTGAGTGATCCCGCGGCGCATTGCACATTTCATGAGGCCAATGACATGACACATCACGGTGGTGAGCGCGACAGGGCGCGACGCTACTCTCAGGCGCTCGTCGCTGCATCGCTGACGGCGCAGCGCACAGGCGTTCCGTCGAACGCCGAGCGACCCGGCCGCCGGCCGTCCGTGCACGCACGGTGGCGAGCGCAACCGGCCTTGTGGCTCGGTATCGAACGCCGGAGCGCCTGAGCCATGCTGGAGCTTCGACCCAATTGCGAATGCTGCAACGTCGACTTGCCCGCGGAGTCGACCGAAGCCTTCATTTGCTCGTTCGAGTGCACGTTCTGCCGGCCGTGCGCTACCGGCGATCTCGAGCGCCGCTGCCCGAACTGCGGCGGCGAGCTCGTGGTTCGGCCGCGCAGACCGCGCGAAAAGCTCCAAGCGTTTCCGCCTTCCACGCAACGCATTTTCAAGCCGCGCGGCTGCGCCAAACGCTCGCCGGGCGCTTAGCCGACGCTCGCGTGCCCGCCGTCGCGTGGGCGCGTTAGGCGCGCGGCAGCCTTCCTTCGCTACCTGCGAACAGCCGCCGATAATCGTCGGGAAGCCGCTGTACCACGTCGCCGATTTCGCCGGGCGACACGGCCTCGGTGAGCACGTCGAACACGGCCCGTGCATGGTGAGTGCTCTGCGGCAGATCCACGCCTTCCCGCGCGCACACCCGCAATAGAAACTCGTCCGACGAGAAGCGCTCGGGCGTGGAAGCGCCGCCGTCGGTCAAGCACATCTTGATTTCGCTGGGCAGCTGCGCCCCGAGATGACGCGCCTCGTCGGGCCCTAAGCGCTCGGCCAGCGTCGTGAGCGTGGCGCGCGTCGCGCGCAACGCGTCGTCCAGCGTCGCCAAGCGAGCCCTGTTCTGAACGTGGCCCAAGAACTCCTGTGTTTGCATGGCAACCTCCTTGTTGTCACAACCCGAACGGGAACGTCTCGGGTGTTTTGTTCGGATCCTTGCGCGCGGGCAGCGGATCGACGGCGGTGGTCTCGTCGAGCCAGATCCACTCGTCGAATTGTCGCGGCAGCGAGGCTTGAAAGTAATGGCTCGCAAGCTCCTGCTCGGGGCGGTAGATGACGCCGATGGCACGTTCGAGGCGTTCGCGAAGCAGAGCTGCGCGCGCGCGGTCGTCTTCCGGGCGCCTCAGCGGCAAGAAAAAGCCCGGCAGGCGTGTGTCGTGACACACGCGCTCGTAGCTCGATTCGTGCGCGGGCCTCACTTGCATCACTTCCATCGGCGCGCCCCAGTCCGGCGCGGCTGCAACCGTGCCGTGATCCGTGCCGAGGCCGATGGCGTAGCAGGCATCGCCAAACTCGTTGCGGCACAGCTCGCCCAAGTTCGTTTCGCCGCGAGCGCTCATGGCCGTGGCGGCGGCGTTGCCGAGGTGCGAGTTGTGGGCCCAAATCACCGCTCGCGATTCAGGGCCCTCGCGCCGCAGCAGCGCCTGCAGCGTCTCGAACATGTGCGTGTCGCGCAGATTCCACGACTGGTGAGCACCGAAGTACATGGCCCGGTAGTAACGCTCCGCGTTCTTCACGAGCGCGGCGTTGCGCGCAGCGTCGAAGAAGCCGCCCGGGTCCTCCGCTTCGTATTCCAGACGCTGGCTCAGCAGGTCGGCGAGCATGCCGGCGACTTCTTCGGCGCAATCCTCGAATCGGCCGCGCAGCGCGGCGGCGCCGTAGGCAGCGGGATCGCTCTCCCACGGGGCCAGACAGCCGTAGCGCGCTCGTGCGACCGCGGCGGCTTCGGCGTCGACGCCGTCGAGATAGGCCAGAACGGCGCGAATCGAAGTGTGCAAGCTGTAGAGGTCGAGGCCGTAAAATCCCACCGCGGCCTCGCTCGAGCGCGCGGCGTTCACGTCGCGCAGCCGCTCGACGAAGTCGAGCACTTGGCGGTTGGCCCACATCCAAGTCGGAAAGCGCGTGAAGGCGCGCTCGGGATGCGGCGTAGGGTCTTGGCCGCACACGAATCGATGGATTTGGCGCGCATCGGGCCAATCCGCTTCCACGGCCACGATGCGCACGCGCGGGTCCGCGTTCAGCAACGCGAGCGTCAGCCGTGCGCGTAAGTCGTAAAATTCCGCCGTGCCGTGGCTCGACTCGCCGAGCAGCACCACGCGGGCGTCGGCCAACCGTGACAGCAGCGGCTCGAGCCGTGCGGCTTCGGCGCGCTCGAACGGCTCCGCCGCGCGCGCAACGATGTCCGCAGTCGTCGCCGGCCGTGCACGTTCCTGAACACTCCTGCGCGCGACGCGGTGCCGCGTAGGCTCGTCGGTCGAGCTGTCGCTCGGCCATCCTTCCTCGCCGATCAGCGGCACGAACCGCACGGGCCCGAGACTCTCCTCCTCGAACGCGGTGCTGCCGGTTCGCCAGATGCGCAGCAGGCGCTGTACGCCGCCGTCGCCCACAGGGATCACCAGCCGGCCGCCGACGGCGAGCTGGTCGCGCAACGACTGCGGTACGACGGGTCCTCCGGCCGTGACAGCGATCGCCTCGAACGGCGCTTCCTCGGGCCAGCCTTTCGTGCCGTCGCCGCACCGCACCTCGACGTTGTCGATGTCGAGCTCCACGAAGCGCGCCCGCGCGGCAGCGCACAGCGATTCGTGCCGCTCGATCGTGAACACCTGGGCCGCAATCTGCGCGAGAACTGCCGCCGCGTAACCGGAGCCGGTCCCGATCTCGAGCACCTTGTCGGCCGCGTCGAGCTCGAGCGCGTCCGCCATCAACGCGACGATGTAAGGCTGAGAGATCGTCTGATTCGCCGCGATCGGCAGCGGCGTGTCGTCGTAGGCGAACTCCACGAGCTCTTTCGGGACGAACTCGTCGCGCGGCACGGCGCGCATGGCGTGCATGACCGCAGGGTCGCGGATGCCGCGAGCGGCAATCTGCCGCTCCACCATCCGCTCTCGTTGCCGGCCAAGATCCACGCGCATCCTGTCGCCTCGGCGCCCGCTCCATTGGGCAGCGAAACTGAAGCAAGTCGCATGCCAGCTGCCGGGCAGGCGGTGGGACGCCGGCTAGGCTAGATCCACACCAGCCAGCCGCCCGCGGCGAGGAACGCGGCGTGTTGGAGCAGCATCGCGGCGCCGCGGAAGTTTGGCGTGCTCGTGTAAAGCATTCCGTAGGCGTGCAAGAGGCGCGCGAGGAGGAGCGCCACGCCGAGGCCCCAAACGAACAGCGGCGGGCCGTCGTTCCACTCCACGAGCCCGAGAGCGATCAATCCCACAGGCACGTACTCGACGAAGTTGCCGTGAGCGCGAATGCGCCGGCGCAGCGTCTCGTCGTCTGCGTCGCCGAACGCCGTTTTCAAGCCCGCGCGGCGCAGGCTGATCTGCAGGCTCAGCGGCACCATCATTAGCGTTAGCAAACCGGCGAATAAAGACGTGATTCCGAAGCTCATGGCTCCTCCAAGACGCGCTTTCGATGCGCGCTTTTCGGTCATTCTACCGACGCCGAGCTTGCACGCGCCGCTCGACTCGGCCGGCGGCGCGCTTTATCGTCACCGCAGCCGTTCGGCGAATAGGGGGATCTCATGCAGCAACGCAAGCTCGGCGATTTGAACGTATCGGCGCTCGGCCTCGGCTGCATGGGCTTGAGCTTCGGCTACGGCCCGGCCGTCGACCGCCGCGAGGGCATCAAGCTGATCCGGGCCGCCGTCGAGCGCGGATTGACGTTCTTCGATACGGCCGAGGTGTACGGCCCCTTTACGAACGAGGAGCTCGTCGGCGAGGCGCTGGAGCCGTTCAAGGGGCAAGTGGCCGTGGCCACGAAGTTCGGCGCGGACATCGGTCCCGGCAAGACGCCGTTCGACTTGAACAGCCGGCCCGAGCACATCAAGGAAGTTGCCGAGGCGTCGCTGAAGCGCCTCAAGGTCGATGCGATCGACTTGTTCTATCAGCACCGCGTCGATCTGCGTGTGCCGATCGAGGATGTGGCCGGCGCCGTCCAGGAGCTGATTCGGCAGGGCAAGGTGAAGCACTTCGGCTTGTCCGAAGCGGGCGCGGCCACGATTCGCCGCGCGCACGCCGTTCAGCCGCTGGCCGCCGTGCAGAGCGAGTATTCGCTCTGGCACCGAGAGCCCGAGCGTGAGGTATTGCCGGCGCTCGAGGAGCTGGGCATCGGATTCGTGGCGTTCGCACCGCTTGGCCAGGGGTTTCTGACGGGCACCATCGATGCGCTCACGCCGCTTGCGCCGGGCGATTTCCGCAGCATGCTGCCGCGGTTTTCCGCGGAAGCGCGCTTGGCGAACCGGCCGCTGGTCGAGGTGCTGGCGAAACTAGCAGTGCGGCTACAGGTCACGCTTCCGCAGCTGTGCCTCGCTTGGCTGCTCGCGCGCAAGCCGTGGATCGTACCGATCCCCGGCACCCGCAAGCTCGAGCACGTCGAGGAGAACGCGCGCGCCGCGGCCGTGGAGCTCACGGGCTCGGATCTCGACGCCATCGACACGGCTGCGGGCACGATCGCCGTTTCCGGCGCGCGGTTGCCGGAGCTTTTCGAGAGCCTGTCGGGGCGCTAAGGGCACGAATCCAAAGCGCGAGATGAAGAAATATCGGTGCGGGCACCCGCAGCCGCAACGCATGTAGAATCTTCCCTCTCGGCCTCACTTTGCACTTGGGGGAAACAGTCATGAAGAATCTGGCACTGGCCGCCGTCGGTGCGGCATTCCTGTGCGGCACTGCTGCCGCTCAGGACGCGCGAACCACGATTACCGACGCGCAGCGCGCGCTCGGGAACGTTCAATCCATCACCTATTCGGGTTCGGCGCGTGGCGTCGCGTTCCAGCAGTGCGGCGCGAGCGCAACGCAGCTCATCTGCTACGGCACGCACGATCCAATGCAGCCGATCACGAATTACGTACGCGTTATCGACACTGCGGCGCCGTTGTCGCGCCACACGGGCGACACGATGAACTTCGTTGGGGGCGGCGGGTCGACGACCATCGGCCCCGGTACCTTTTTCCAGCAGGTTACGCCGCAGCAAGCGGCCGGCATGAATTGGGGCCAGGCGCTCGAGCTCTACATCACGCCGTGGGGCTTCTTGAAGGGCGCCGCCGACAACAATGCCACGGCGGCGCGCCGCCGCACGGCCGACGGCCAGTACACGGTGCTCACGTGGAGCCCGGCGGCCAAAGCGCCGTCCGGCGCGTCCTACGTCGTGAACGGCTACATCAACAGCGACAACCTCGTCGAGCGCGTCGAAACCTGGCTCGGCGAGAACTTGATGGGCGACATGCACATCGTCGCCGAGTACGAAGATTGGCGCGCGTTCGGCAATGCGATGGCGCCCACGAAGATCGTGCAGACGCGCGGCGGCTGGCCGTTCTTCGAGGCCCACATCATCACTGCCAGCGCAAACCCGCCGAATCTCGCTTCGCTGGCGCCGGCACCGGCACCTGCGGGCGGTGGCCCCGGCGGGGGTGGCGGTGGCGGCGGTGGGCAGGCCATGACGATCACGAAGGAGCAGCTCGGCCCATGGCTCTGGCGCTACACGACGGGAGCGGGCAGCTACGACTCGATCATCGCCGAGTTCGATGACTACATCATGATGCTCGAGGCCGGGCAGAGCCAGGCGCGTGCGCAGCTCTACATCGACGAGATCAAGCGCCAGTTCCCCGACAAGCCGATCCGCTACGTGTGGAACAGCCACCCGCACGGCGACCACACGCCGGGCATCCCGGCGGTCGTGGCCGAGGGAGCCACGGTGATTGCGCACGCGAACGCAGCGGAGTTCTTCACTCGCGCGCTGAATACGCCGCGCACGCTGCTCGACGACACGCTCGCGCGCAATCCGCGCCGCGTGCGAGTGGAGAGCATCGAGGATAAGCGCGTTTATACGGATGGCACGCGCACGGTGGAGTTCTATCACATCTATCCGGCACCGCATTCGGACGCTTTGACGGTCGCCTTCTTCCCGCAGGAAAGGATCCTGTTCCAGGGCGACTTCTCGGTGAACCCGGCACAAGGCGGCGGTATGCAGCCCGCGAACGATCACGTGCGCGCGCTCGTGCCCGCTCTCGAGAAGCTCGGCATCGACTATGAGCGCTACATCAACGTGCATGCGTCGGCACAGCCACAGACGAAGGCTGACGTGACGGCGGCGATGAACGCTCGCTAGCGCTTCTTCACCTTCGCCTCGGCTCGGCGGCTCCATGCCGCCGAGCCGGGCGGGTTCTCCCGATCTCGGCCTTTACGCGCGGGTACCGAACCGGCGCCGTGTCGCGTGCGACCGCGCGTGGCACACAACTTGCTGTACGTTCGCGACGACCATGGAAGGAGTACGTCATGAGCGATTCGCAACGCACAATCGACCACGACGAGATCCGCCGTTGGGTTGAAGAGCGCAACGGCCGGCCTGCCCACGTCAAGCGCACCGGCAACGACGGCGACCCCGGTCTGCTGCGCATCGACTTCCCCGGCGGCGACGAAGATTCTCTCGAAGCGATCTCGTGGGACGAGTTCTTCGCGAAGTTCGACGAGGAGGAGCTTGCGTTCCTTTATCAGGACCGCAAAGCCAGCGGCGAGCCGAGCACGTTCAACAAGTTCGTGCGGCGCTGACAGGCCCACCGCGCGCTGCGCGTGCCCGACGGCAGCGAAGCCCTCTGCCTACTTCGCGCGGCCCGTGTAGCCCTGGGCGATCGTCGGGATCGCGATGACGCGGTTGCGCGCGCTCGGCGTGCCCCAGCCGCCGTAGAACACGATGCCGAAGAGCGTTTTCTTGTCGGCGCCGCCAAATGCCGTGCCGTGCGTTCCTTGCGGCGCGGGGATGGTGCCCAAGAACTCGCCGCTCGGCGAGAACACGTCGATCGAGCGCCCGGTGGCAACGTAGAGACGCCCCTCCGAATCCACGGCCGAGCCGTCGCCGCCCGTGCCGCCCTGCAAGCGGCCGAACTCGCGCTGGTTCGTGAGCGAGCCGTCGCTCTGCACGTCGAACGCAACGACGACGGGGCCGTTCGTGACGTACAGCGTGCGCTCGTCGGGGCTCAAGATGATGCCGTTGGCGCCGGTGACCTCGTTGCCGTACTGCGCGATCACCCCTTGCGGGTTCGCGTAGAACACGCCCACACCCGACACCGAGATGTAGACGCCGCCGCGTGCGTCGGCGGTCAAGTCGTTCGGCGTTCCGCCCACGCAATCGAGCGGCTCGCCGCGAAACATGTTCGCGAACATCTTGCGCTGCGGCTCGAGCTGAATCACGCCGGCGCCAAGGCCGCGCGACAGCACGAACAGCGCGCCGTTCTTGCTGCGCGATACGCCTCCGCCGGTGTTCACGTCGTCGTGAACGATGCGCGCCAAGCCCGTCGCCGGGTCCATCTCCATGACGTTGCTCGCGTCGTTGTTCGCGAACAGCAGCTTGCCGTCGTCGGCGGCGATCGGGCCGTCGGCGTTGTTACCTTGCCAGTGCCAAACCACTTTCCACGTCTGGCCCGCGGCGATGACTCCGGGGATGGCAGTGGTGGGCGCGGGCGCGGCCGGCTCGGGCGGCTCTGCCGTGTCGCCCGGCGAACGCCTGACGCTCTCGAGGCTGCGCACGTTCGGGCGAGTCGTGCATTGCGCTAGGGCCGCGTCGAGGCCCGGGTTTTGCCAAGCTTGCAGGCCGGTGCCGCGGTCGAATGCCGATGACGGGCTTTGTGCTGAAGCGGCTGCGGCCGTGCAGCCCACGAGTACGGCGAAAGCGAACGCTGATTTCATTGGTTTCCCCCGAGTGGTCACGGCGCGCGACACTCGATTATCGCGGCCGCCGCTGCGGTTTGCTCGAAATTCGTCGAACATGATAGTAATCGACCCAGCGGACGGATAGCGTCCCGGACGATTCGAGGTAGGCACGAACCTAGCAGCGGAAGGCCCCGCATCCGGCGCGATTAATTTGCTATGGTGGCGCCCCCGTCGGGCGGTCCGCCGTGACGTATCGCGAGCCCTGATGATTTCTCTCCAGCAGTCGATCTGCGTGGCCATGCTCTGCCTCGTCGCCGTTTCCGCCGCGGCGCAGAGCAACACCGTGCTGCAGGATCCGGGGCAGAAGACCGTGCGCGTGGTGCGGACCAACGCGCCGCCCGTCATCGACGGCGACTTGAGCGACGCGGTGTGGGCCGCCGCTGCCGTGGTCGACGACCTGCATCAGGTTACGCCCGTGGAGTACGCCGTGCCCGACGAGCGCACGGAAGTGTTGATCCTCTACGACGACGACGCGCTGTACGTTGCGGCGCGGCTCTACGACACGGATCCCTCCGAGATCACGGCGCGCAACATGCGCCAGAACGACAACATCGGTCAGGACGACCGCTTCTACGTGACGATCGATCCGTTCAACGATCGGCGCAGCGGTTATTTCTTCGGCCTGAATCCGAACGGCGTGCGCGCCGACGGCCTCTACCGCAACGTGAGCGAATTTTACGGCGACTGGGACTCGATTTACGACGCCGCCGCCGGCCGTTTCGAAGGCGGCTGGACGGCGGAGATCGAGATTCCGTACAAGTCGATCTCGTTCGACCCGACGACGGACACGTGGGGGCTCAACTTCTCGCGCACCGTGATGCGCAAGAACGAAATCATCGCCTGGGTGTCGCGCAACCGCGCCTATAACCCCGCGGTGTCGGGGCTCGCGATCGGGTTCGAGGGACTCAAGCAGGGCATCGGGCTCGAGGTGGTGCCGTCGCTCGCCGTGAGCGATCGCAAGAATTTCTTGACGGGCGAGGCGGGCTCCGACACGGAGCCGTCGCTCGACCTTGCATACCGCATCACGCCGCAGTTGAACGCCTCACTCACGATCAACACCGATTTCTCGGCCACCGAGGTGGACGACCGCCAGGTCAATCTCACGCGGCTGGGGCTGTTCTTTCCCGAGAAGCGGGACTTCTTTCTGCGCGAGGCCGACATCTTCGAGTTCGGCGGCATCGGCGGCCAGCGCCAGTCGTCGATTCCCGGTCTCAACACGCTGGCGCAAAACGGCCGGCCGTTCTTCTCGCGGCGCATCGGGCTCAGCACGGGCGGCGAGGTGGTCGATCTTGAGTACGGCGGCAAGGTGTCGGGCCGCGTCGGCGAATGGGAGCTCGGGGCGCTCTCGATTCATCAGGACGAGCACTTCGTCACGGTGCCGATCGGGCGCGAGCCCGAAGCCGCGGCGTGCACGGCGCTGCCGGCGGATCCAGCCGCGCCGGCACGATCGCGCTGCCTCATTCCGGCGGACACGCTGTCGGTGGCACGCGCCAAAGTCGGCGTGCTCGGCGAGTCGAACGTGGGCGTCATCATGACGAACGGCAGCCCGACGTCCGCGCTCGACAACTCGCTCGCCGGTGCCGACTTCCAGTACCGCAACACGCGCTTGCCGGGCGGGCGCTCGCTCGAAGCGGACGTGTTCTTCCAGCAAAGCGACACGCAGGGCCGCGACGGCAACGACGCAGCCTACGGCATGAGCTTGCGGTTTCCCACGTCGCAGGGTTTTCGCGGCATCGTGCAATACCGAGAGTACGAGCAGGCGTTCAATCCGGGCTTGGGCTTCATCGACAGCGCTGGCGTGAGCGACACGTTTTTCAACGTGGGCTACATGCTGCGGCCGAGCGTAGGGAATCTGGAGTCGTGGCTGCTGAACTTCGACTATCAGCGCGTCGACTATCTCGGCGGCGGCGGGCTCAAGACCGAGGCGTTTTTCTTTCGGCCGTTCACGCTCACGAATCGCAGCGGCGATTCGATCATGCTCGCGCTCAGCGACTTCACCGAGCGGCTCATCGAGCCGTTCCAGATCCATCCCGGCGTGACAGTGCTGCCCGGCAGCTACGATTCCGACACGCGCGGCATTCAGGCCGGCACGGGCAATCACCGCAAGTTCGCCGCGTTCACGCGCATCGTCGAGTACCCCGACGGCAAGTTCTACGGCGGCGAGCGTTCGGATCGGTTTCTCGAGCTCACGTGGCGGCCGTCGGCGCGCTTTCGCGGCAGCTTGAGCTACGAGCACAACGACGTAGATCTGCCGGTGCCGAACGGCTCGTTCGAGATCAGGCTCGTGCGCGCGGGGTTCGACATCGCGTTCTCGCCGACGTTATCCTGGGTGAACCTCATTCAGTACGACAACGTGAGCGAAGTGGCCGGCATCAACATGCGGCTGCACTGGATTCCGGAGGCCGGGCGCGAGGTGTACTTCGTCATCAACCACAACGTGGAGGACATCGACGAGGACAACAGCTTCCACTCGTCGTTCTCCGACGCAACGGCCAAGGTGAACTACACGTTCCGTTTCTGACCAGCATGAAAGCCATCGAAGACGTGCTGCCCGACGTTCGCGACGGTTTGACGCGCGAAGAGCGCATCGTGCTGTATGTGCTGCACGAGACGCAGAAGGAGCGGGGCGGCCGCAACGTGCCCACCGCGATGCTCTGGGGCCGCGTCTGCGAGCACTTCTACATCAGCCCCGAGGACTTGTCGCAGATGCTGGCGCGGCTCGGCGCGCGGCGCGCGTAGCCGTTACGCTATTCGCCGAAGCCCTTCGATTGCGTATCCCAGTTGGGGTTCGTGCACAGCGAGCAGTCGTCGCCCACGAACATCTTCGCCGCGTCGCTGTCCTTCTTGAACGTCCAGCGCAGCCAGTTCGCCGCCACGTTCGCGTACTCGCCGCCGCCCGGGTGAAACACCGTGGCCGTGTGGCCGGCGTTCTCGCGCGCGCCGTAAAAAACCGGCACGTGAGTGATCGCTTCATAGGTGGAGGCCGAAGCTTCCATCATGAAGTCGCGCTCGTGGCCGTTGATCAGCAGCACGGGCCCGTGCAGATCCTTGAGCGCGTCCGTGGTCGGGAATCGCCCCGCGGGTGCGCCGGGATTCGGCGCCTGCACGCCGGCGTTGAATACGCCGATCGTGTCGACGCGCGGATCCGTGCCTAAGCTCACCGACAGGAAGCCGCCGCACGACTGACCCATCGCGGCGACCTGGTCCGTGGCGACCTTGCCGTTCAGCGGCGAGCCCGCGCGCGCATTTTCGGCGAATGCCCAATCGATGCCGGCGAGCAGATCGTCGGCCGTGGCTTGCCGGCGCTCCGCGCCTTCCTGCGCGGCCGTGCCGAGCACGAGAAAGCCGTGCGAGGCGATCGTCGACAGAAAGTCGCCGTAGCGCGTGCTGTCGATGGCACAACCGCCGTTGCCCCAGACGAGCACAGGCAGCGTGTCGCGCGTGGGGAAGGCGTCGAGATTCGTGGGCCGGAACGCCATGAGCCCCGGGGCGGCCGGCCCGGAGGTGACCTCGTACGGGCCGGGCACGGCGGCCGGGGCGCCTTCGAGGGGCAGCGTGGTGTTGATCATTTCCATCGTGACGCCGGGCGGTTGCGCAAACGCCGTTCCGGCAATCGTCAACAGCGCTGCAGAACCGCAGCCCAGGAAGGTTTTCGACATGACGGCGTCCCCAGTTGAGATGAATTGAGGATCATCGTCCCCTAGTGCCGTGATGGCCGCAAGAGCGGCCCAAAGGCCCCAGAAGGGCGCCGGCCGAGCAACGGAGCTCCGGCGCGGCTCGATGGCGGCGTCATTAAGGTATAGATTGGAAGCGAGCATTGATGGGGTTGGGGAGTGCGCCGTATGAGTATTCGAGCGTGTGTCTGGTTGCTCGCCGCGCTGCCGCTCTCAAGCCAAGCGCAAAGCGCGGCCACTCTGCCGCCCGATATCCATCCCGTCACATTGTCGCGCTTGCCGCCCGTGACGCCGGAGGACCTCGACGAGCAAGCCCGCCGCCTGTTCGAGGCGCGCGAGAGCTTTACGGCGGGCCCGGGCCCCACGCACGTCACGGTGTACATTCCGCGCGAGCGCAGCCTCGGCATTCCGACCGGCGAGAACAGCCCGGTCGGTCCGCGCTTCTTCCAGCTTGCCGTGCTGATTGCGGCGCGAGAGATCGACCAGCAGTACGAATGGTCGGCCCACGAGCCCGCCGGCTTGCGGCAGGGGCTCGAGCAATCGGTCATCGATGTAGTGAAGTACGATCGGCCCGTAGGGGGCCTCACCGAGAAGGATGCCGCGTTGATCACCTTCGGCCGCACGCTGCTGCGTGAGAACCAGGTGAGCAGCGAGCTTTGGGCCGACATGGTGCGGCTCTTCGGCCGCCAGCACACGATCGACCTGCTCGGCATCATGGGCGACTACCTGCGCGTGGGCATCATGCTGAACGCCGTGAATCAGCAACAACCGCCGTCGCGGCCGGCGCTGTTGCCGCGGCTCGACCGGGAGCAGTAGCATAGGCGCAAGCTCGCCGCGCCTAAGAGCGAGCGTCGATGGGTAAGAATAAAAACGAACGAGGGGCACCCATGACCCTGCACCGCTGCATTCGCGTGTTCTCGCTGGCTGCCTTGCTGTTGATCGTGCCCGCTGGAGTGTTTGCTTAGAAATGCGACGCAAGTCGTTGTTTGGGTTGCAATCAACAACTCACGCGTTGACGTAGCGGCGCGGGGCCGGTATGCAGCACCCATGAAAGCTGCTGTCTATCGCGCCTACGGCCCGCCCGACGTCGTCCGCATCGAAGAGGTCGCCAAGCCCACGCCCGGCGCCGATGAGGTCGTCGTCCGGATCGTAGCCTCGACGCTGTGCACGGCCGACTGGCGTATGCGGCGGCCCAGTCCGGCGCCGATGGGCTGGTTCATGAACGGTTTCGCGCGCCCCAAGAAGATCAACGTGCTCGGCATGGAGTTCGCGGGCACCGTTGACGCCGTGGGCGGGAACGTCACGGAGTTCAAGCTTGGACAGCGCGTGTTCGGGGCCAGCTGGCGTTACGGCGCGCACGCAGAGTTCGCGTGCTTCCCGGCGCGCTCGCTCGCGCGCATACCGGACCGCGTAAGCTTCGAGCAGGCCGCCGCGATTCCGTACGGCGGTCTCACGGCGCTGCGCTTTCTCACGCTCGCCGGCATCAAAGCGGGCCACAACGTGCTCATTCGCGGGGCATCGGGCAGCGTGGGCACGGCCGCCGTGCAACTCGCGAAGCACTTCGGTGCGCGCGTCACGGGAGTGTGTAGCACAGCGAATCTCGAGCTCGTGCGGTCGATCGGCGCCGACGGCGTCGTCGACTACACGCACGACGACTGCACGAGCGCGGGGCCCGTCTACGACATCGTGCAGGATACCGTGGGCGGTTTCGGTTACCGGCGCGCGCGCCGTGCGTTGAAGCGCGGCGGCGTGTTCATCGACGCCGGACCCGGGGTGGCCTCGCTGCTCATTGGGCCGCTGCTGCGGTTGACGGGCCGCGGCAACATTGTGGGCACCGTCGCCCGAGGCGGCCGTGAACAGCTCGAGCTACTCGCGGATCTCGTGGCGCAGGGAAGGCTCAAGCCGGTCATCGAGCGGCGCTATCGACTGGCCGAGGTGGCCGAAGCGCATCGGCATGCGGAGGGCGGGCACAAGAAAGGCAATCTCGTGGTGCACGTCGCCATGGTATCGGCGTCCGGCCAAGCGGTGCGCTGAGTCGCTTTCCGCGCTAGCGCGCGCCGCGCGCCTTCCGCTCGACCTCCACGCAGTCGTACGGCAGGAACTGAAGCGTGGGTTGCCAGCGAAACGTCACGTAGTTCTCGTAGGTCACCGCTTCGGAGAACGCGCCGGGATCGGTGGCCGTGAAATCGTATTGCAGCGTGGCGCCGCCGTCGCGCGGCGTGAAGCGCTCGACGATGCGCATGGCACGCGTCTGCGGCACGCCTACCAAGCCGTACAGCTCGAAGTACGGCCAGTCGATGTGCGTGGTGGTGACGACGAGCGCATCGCCGTCCCACCGTCCCGCGGAATAGCCGAGCGGCGTGTGCGCTTGATCGGCGGGCGGCTCGCGGGCGTCCATGTGAATGAGCCGATCGATCTCGAACCACTCGTTCTGCAACACGAGGTCCGCGCCGCGCTCGACGAAGCGAATCGCGTACGGCCCGCTGCGCAACATCACGCGCGGCATGCCGGGGGAGACGCAGCCCAAGACGGGATCGTCGACGACCTCGTCGTAAGCCGCCTTGCCTTCGCGCGCCGCGGCGGTCAATGGAGGATTGCGCACCCACTCGGGCGCGCGTCCTTCGCGCGTGGGCACCAGCACTTTGTCGAAGAATCCGTTGCCCTCGCTCGGCGCTGTCGCGTTCCGCGTAAACGTGACGTCGGTGCCCACGGCGCGCGCGTTGGGCCACCGGACGGGCACATTGCCGCGCAGCAGGATCTCGCGGCCGTCTTGCACCAAGAGATTCGTGACGTACATGCGCCGCGCGGTGCGCGTAGACGGATTGCCGGCGAACGACACCACGTCGCCTACGTTCAGAAGATCGCGCGGCAATCCCGCGCGGTCGAGGCGCGTGAGATCCGCGCTCTCGACGTCCCAGAGCTCGGTGTTGCCGTCCTCCGATCGGGTGCTGACCTGAAAACGCACGTGCGGGTTGCGCCAAATGACGCTGACTACTTCGCCGCGCGCTTCCACGATCTTTGCGGCGTCGTATTCGGCGGTGGAGTGGTGCGCCGCCGCGGGCGGCGCACAGCTCAAGACGAATGCCACTATCGCCCCGGCGAGTGGCCGGGCGTCATCGTGCTGCATACGCGCTTCCCCCCGACGCGTCGGATCAGGCGATTCTAGCGCATGGTTCAGAGGGACGGCGTGGACGTCCGCGATCGCTCGGCCCGCGTTTGACACTCAATGCACAAGGCGGCCTGCGGCAGCGCCTCGAGCCTGGCCGGCGAGATCTCCTCGCCGCAGCTCAAGCACTTGCCGTAGTCGCCGCGCCGCAGGCGCGCAATGGCGGCTTGCACGGCGCGCAGTTCCTCCACGTCGCGGTCGAGCTCGGTCAGGTTCAGGTCGACGAGCAGATTAGCCGTTGCGTCGTCCTCGGTGTCGCCGGCCCCTTGCACGAGGTCCTGGTAGTGCTGCTCGTCGTGTTTGCCGAGCTCGCGGCGGATGTCGGTCCAGATTTGCTCGTAGCGGCGGCGAAGGCGGGTCTCGATCGTCTTGGCGGCAGGCGAGGCGGTGTTCACGGTTGGCTCCTTGTCGTTGTAGTCAGCGTTCCATTGCGAATTTTCTCGCGTGCAATGGCCGTGCCCGCAGCGACTGCCGTGGGCAACGCCTGCGGCCGCGCCGTTTAGCGTGCCGGCAGCCCCAAATTTGGGAGCGCGTTCCAGAATGCGAAGTGCAGGGCGCGCGGCGCGAGCGCCGGTAGTGCGTGCAAGCCGCCGGGGCCATGGGTATATTCGACGGCAGGTTGCCGCGAACGGCGCCGCCAAGAATCAACCGAAGGAGAGCACGGCATGTGCGATCAAGACCATTTTCAAGAGGATCTGAAAAAGTACACGCGCCGCGACGTCGGCACGCTCGCGGCCGCGATGAGCTTGGCCGCGCTGCTGCCGAAGGGTGCGTATGCTCAAAACGTCAAAGAGAGCGACGTCAATATTCGGACGCCGGATGGCGAGTGCGATGCCTATTTCGTCACGCCGGCGAGCGGCGCGCACGCGGCGGTGCTCGTGTGGCCCGACATCTTCGGCTTGCGTCCTGCGATGCGGGAGATGGGCAAGCGGCTCGCCAGCGAAGGCTACAGCGTGCTCGTCGTGAATCCGTTCTATCGCCAGCAGAAGGCGCCGACCGCGCCGCAAGGCGCCGCCACGCCGATCCCGCAGGTGTTGCCGCAAATGCAAGCGCTGAACGCGACGACGCATACGACGGACGCGAAGGCGTTCATCGCCTGGCTCGATTCGCGGCCCGAGGTGGACCAGAACAGGAAGATCGGCACGATCGGCTACTGCATGGGCGGCCCGATCGTCATGCGCACGGCTGCGGCCGTACCCGATCGCGTCGGCGCGGGCGGCTCGTTCCACGGCGGCCAGCTCACCACGAACGGTCCGGATAGTCCGCATTTGTTGATCCCGCAGATGAAGGCGCAGTTCTTGATCGCCGTGGCCGAGAACGACGACATGCGCGATCCGAGCTCGAAGACCATTCTGCGCGACGCGTTCGCTGCGGCGAATCTCGACGCAGAGATCGAGGTGTATCCGGCCGCGCACGGTTGGTGCCCGCCGGACACGCAGGTTTACGATCGCGAGCAGTCCGAGCGCGCGTGGAGCCGCATGCTCGTCATGTTCGAGGAGGCGCTCGCGTAGCAGCTCTTGTTTGGCGCGTTTGAGCAAAAGCTTGTCGCGTCTTCGAGCAACCGACAGTGCTACGCTGGCGCGCAGTCCAAAGCGAGGCTGCGCATGGCGAACTCGGTTGTCCATTTCGAGATTTTTGCAACGAACGTCGAGCGGGCGCGCGCGTTCTACGAGCGCGCCTTCGGCTGGCGGTTCGAAGCCGGAGGCCCGCCGGACTTCTATCTTCTCGAAACAGGCACCGAGAGCGACCCGGGCCTGACGCGCGGGTTGCTGGCAAAGCGCAGCGCGGCCGCGGCGCCGGGCGGGATCAATGCGTTCCGTTGCACGATCAGCGTGCGGTCCATCAAAGACGCCATGAGCGCCGTCGAAGCGGCTGGAGGCAAGCTGCGCTCCGCCATCGTCGACATACCGCACGTTGGCAAGGTGGTCGAGATTGCCGATACCGAGGACAACATCGTTTGCATCCTCGAGCCCAGCGATCCCGTCGCGGCGAGCTGACGGCTGATGAACGCGGAGCGCCAAACCGTCTCGATCGACGCGTTGCGCTCGTTCGTGGAGCGTTACCCCGAAGGCGGGCGCGTGCCGCGCCATTCGCACGACGTCGATCAGCTCGCGTTGATCTCGCAATCGGCTGCGGTGGTCGAAACCGACGCCGTGTACGTGGTGCATCCGCTGCTCAAGGCTCTGTGGATTCCGGCCGGTATCGAGCACGCCGTGTACTCGCCACGGCCGTTCAGCTTGCACTCTCTGTACTTTCCGGCGAACAGCGTGCGCGCGAGCGCCGAGCCGCAGGTGCTCGGGCTCGACAACCTCGCGCGCGAGCTGGTGCTGTTTCTGTGTGCCGCGCCGCGGCCGTCGCAACGAGATGCGCGCCACGCTCATGCGCTTGCGCTGCTCGAGCAGCTCCTCGCGGCCGGTACTCCCGACTCGTTCTCGTTGCCGAAGCCGCATAGCGAGCGCGCACGTAAGCTGGCCGAGCACTTCGCGAGCCGTCCGGACGACGGCCGGCCGCTCGAGATCGTTGCAGCGGAGATCGGCGGCGCGAGCTTGCGAACCTTCGAGCGGCTGTTCGCCGAGGAGACCGGATTGAGCCTGGCACTATGGCGCCGGCAAAGCCGAATGCTTGCGTCGCTGTCGCTGCTGACGGAAGGCAAAAGCGTCGGCGAGGTGGCGCGCTGCGTCGGTTACGACAGCGCCGCGGCCTTCAGCACGGCGTTCAAGCAATGCTTCGGCGTGCCACCGTCGGATTATCAGTCGAGCTGAGTGGAGGGCGGACGCGATGGTTCGGGGAGTGCTCGGGTTCGCGGCGGGCGTCATCGTTTGGATGCCGGTATTCTTTCTCCTCGCCGCGCTAACTTCATCTGGCCGCAGTACACGACGCATGCGCAGGCCTGGTTCGAGCAAAACGTGTTTACGTTCCCGGCGCCGATGGCGGCCTACAACGCGGTGTGTTGGGCGCTTGCCGAGGTGCTGGCGGGATGGGTTGCCGTCGCCGTTGCGCGGCGTCGCCAAGTTGCCTGGGCGCTTGCGGCCGTGCTGGCGCTCTATTTGAGCGTGCTGCACCTTTATCTGTACTGGCCGGATTTCCCGTGGTGGTACAACGTTGCCGTGGCGCTTGCTGCAGCGCCCGCCGTGTTGCTCGGCGGCAAGCTCGCCGGCCGGTTCGTCCGGCCAAGCGTGGTGGTGGTGGCGGCCGGCTGACCGCCGTTCGCGCGCGGCGTTTGCTACAGTTGCGGTTATGGCGAAACGAACGCAACTCATCACGGCCGACGTGTACCAGTACGCGCTGCGCGCGTCCTCGCGCGAGCCCGACGTGCTTGCGCGGCTGCGGCAGGCCACGGCGTCCGTGCCGCACAGCGAAATGCAGATCGGCGCGGACCAAGGTCAGCTCATGGCATTGCTGGTGCGGCTGATCGGCGCGCGCCGTTGCATCGAGCTCGGCACCTACACGGGCTACTCCGCGCTTGCGGTTGCGCTGGCGTTGCCGCCCGACGGGTTGCTCATCACCTGCGACGTGAGCGATGAATGGACGAGCATCGGGCGCCCGTTTTGGCGCGAAGCCGGCGTCGAGTCGCGCATCGATCTGCGGCTTCGGCCGGCGCTCGAAACGCTCGACGAGCTGCTGGCGGGTGGGGCGCGCGGCACGTTCGACTTCGCGTTCGTCGACGCCGACAAGCCGAACTACGGCGCCTACTACGAGAAGCTCTTGGAGCTGTTGCGGCCGAACGGCTTGATCGCCGTGGACAACACGCTGGCGCTCGCGGGCGAGCCGGTGATGAGCCAGCAATCGGTCAACGCGCAAGCGATCGTCACCTTCAACGACCGGCTGCACGCCGACGAGCGCGTGGATCTGGCGATGCTGACGGTCGGCGAGGGCCTCACGCTGCTTCGGAAACGCGCGTAACGCCGAGCGCCCCTCACGTGAGGGGCTCTAGAAATCACTTTAAGTGCGTTCAGCTAAGTCCCGGTTTAGACGGGGATTTTGCGGCGATCGCCTCGACCTCGACCAGGAACGCCGGGCTTGCGAGCGCCGGCACGTAAACCGTCGTCGAGGTTGGACGGTGGGCGGCGAAGTGCCGCTCGCGCGCGGCGCGCAGGAGCTGAAAGTCTTGGCCCGGCAAGACGAATACCGTGAGTTTCACGACGGCGTCGAGCGTGAGGCCGTGCGCCGCGAGACACGCCTCGAGGTTCCGGAACGAGAGCTCGCACTGCTCGGCGAAATCGGGCGGCGTGAATCCGTCGGGCCGCATGCCCACCTGGCCCGACACGAATACGAGCTCCGTCCCCATTCGAACCACTGCCGTGTGCGAATACGGGCCTACGGGCGGGTGCACATCGCGAGGGTTGGCGAAAGTCGTCGTCATGAGTCTTCAGCTCCTGGCTCGTTGCGTTGCGACTATTGTCCATCCGCGCCGCCAGCGCGACACGGGCTTGCGTAACCCGCTATCCTCGCCTCTCATGAAACAGGCGTTTGTCGCTCGGGCGGCGAGTGTGCTGGCGCTTGCCTTTGCGGCGGCCGGCTGCGATCGCGGGCTCGATCCCGGTGAGGCCAGCGCGCTGCTCGAGGACTACTGCGCGGGTTGCCACAACCCCGTGGATCTCGACGGCGGCTTCGCGGTGGCGAACCTGAATGCTGCGCGCGTAGAAGATCACGCGGAAGTCTGGGAATCCGTGGTGCGCAAGCTGCGCACGCGCACGATGCCGCCGCAGGCGGCGCAGCGGCGTCCGGACGCGCAAACCTACGAACGGCTCGCCACGTGGCTAGAAGAGCGGCTCGATGCGACGGCCGTGGCGAGCCCGGGCCGTCCCGCGCTACGCCGCCTGAATCGCGCCGAGTACGCGAACGCGATTCGCGAGCTGCTCGGTCTTAACGTGGATGTGGCGGACCTGCTGCCGCCCGACGATTCCGCGTACGGCTTCGACAACAACGCGGATCTGCTCGTCGTCTCGCCGGCGCTGCTCGAGCGCTATCTGTCGGCGGCCGATCGCGTCAGCGCGCTGGCCGTCGGCGACCCGGCGACGGCCATTGGGGCCAAGACCTATTCCGTGCCCGGCGACCATTCGCAGGCCACGCACCTCGCCGGCCTGCCGCTCGGCACGGTGGGCGGCATGGCCGTCGAGCACGATTTTCCGCTCGACGCGGAGTACGAATTTCAAGTAGCGCTCTTTCGCAACAATCTCGAAGGCATTCGCGGCCTCGAGCATCCGCACGAGCTCGAGATCGCCGTCGACGGCGTGCGCGTGTTGCTGGTGCCCGTCGGCGGCGAGCACGAGCCCGACATGCCGCGCGACACGATCATCACGGCCCGCTCCGACGCGACGGACGCGCGCTTGAAGGTACGCGCGCCCGTCGGGGCCGGTGACCGCACGGTCACGGCCGCGTTCATCCGCAAGATGGGCGCGGGCACCACTCGACTGCGCCCGTTCGACCGCAGCAACGCCGACACCTATGAATCCACAGGCCGCCCGCACGTCGAGACGCTGACGATCACGGGGCCGTTCGAGCCCACGGGTGTGGGCGCCACGGCGAGCCGCGAGCGCATTTTCACGTGCTTGCCGGCAACGGCGGCCGAAGAGGAGCCGTGCGCGGCGGAGATCCTTACAACGCTCGCGCGGCGCGCGTATCGCCGGCCCGTCGACGCCGCCGATCTCGACCGGCTCATGCCGTTTTATCGCGACGGCCGCGCGCAAGGCTCGTTCGACACCGGCATCCAGCTCGCGCTGCGCCGCTTGCTTGCGAGCCCCGCGTTCGTGTTTCGGATCGAGCAGGATCCCGCCGACGTAGCGCCCGGCGCCGCGTTCGCCGTCAGCGACATCGAGCTTGCGTCGCGGCTCTCGTTCTTTTTGTGGAGCGGTCCGCCGGATGACGCGTTGCTCGAGCTCGCCGTAGCGCAGCGGTTGCACGAGCCCGGCGTGCTCGAAGCGCAGGTGCGGCGCATGCTGCGCGATCCGCGCGCCGCGGCGCTCACCGAAAATTTCGCCGGGCAGTGGCTGCATCTGCGGAACCTTCAGACCATCAAGCCGAACACGGATTTCTTTCCCGACTTCGACGACAACTTGCGCCAGGCCTTCAAGCGCGAGACCGAGCTCTTCTTTGCGAGCATCGTCGATGAGAACCGCAGCATTCTCGACTTGCTGACGGCCGACTACACGTTCGTTGACGAGCGGCTCGCGCGGCACTACGGCATCCCGAACGTTTACGGCAGCCGGTTCCGGCGCGTGCAACTTCCGCCCGAGCTCGACATGCGCCGCGGCCTGCTCGGTAAAGGCGGCGTGTTGATGGCCACGTCGCACGCCGACCGCACGGCGCCGTCGCTGCGCGGCAAGTGGCTGCTCGAGAATCTGCTCGGCACGCCGCCGCCTGCGCCGCCCGCGAACGTGCCGCCGTTGCCGGCTGAGGCCGGTGCGGCACCGAAGACGATGCGCGAGCGGCTCGACGTGCACCGCGCGAATCCCGCCTGCGCCGATTGCCATGCACTGATCGACCCGCTCGGCTTCGCGCTCGAGAATTTCGATGCCGTGGGCGCTTGGCGCGACATTGACGCCGGCGGTGCCGTCGACGCGAGCGGCCGCCTGCCCGACGGCACCGCGCTCAGCGGCGCCACCGACCTGCGCGCGGCGCTGGCGGCCGAGCCGCGCGTGTTTGCGAGCACCTTCGTAGAAAAATTGATGATTTACGCGCTGGGCCGCGGCCTTGCGGCTTACGACATGCCCGTGGTGCGTGGGATACTGCGGGAGGCGGAGGCCGACGACTATCGGTTCGAAGCGGTGGTGATGGGCGTCGTGGCGAGCCCGGCATTCCGGATGCGGACCAAGGCGGGGAGCGAGTAGTGTTCATCACGCGTCGATCGTTGCCGAGACGGACAGTTCTGCGTGGCTTAGGTGCTGCCGTGGCGCTGCCGTTCCTCGAGTCCATGGTGCCCGCGATGACGGCGCTCGCGCAGTCGGCCGCGCGGCCGCCGCTGCGCTTCGGCGCCGTGTACGTGCCGAACGGCTGCCCGATCCCGTACTGGATGCCGCAAGGCGACGCGGGCGCGCTCACGATCACGCCCATCCTTGAACCCCTCGAGCCGTTTCGCGACCAGCTCACCGTGATCGGCCAGCTCTCGCGGCCGGGCGGGGCGAGCGTCACGGATCACGCTGTGAGCTCCGCCGGTTGGCTGTCCGGTGCCGTGGCGAAGCAGACGGAAGCCGAAGACATTCAAGTCGGCGTGTCGATCGACCAAGTGCTCGCCAAGCACATCGGTCAAGACACGCCGTTCCCGTCGCTCGAGTACGCCACCGAAGATTTCACGGGCTACATCGGCGGCTGCGTGCCGGGCTATAGCTGCACGTACATGAACACGATCGCCTGGGCGGGCGAAGCGGCGCCGCTGCCCATGGAGATCAATCCGCGCGTGGCATTCGAGCGCCTGTTCGGCCGTGCCGGTTCGCCGGAGCAGCGCCGCCGGCGCTTGCATGAGGATTCGAGCATTCTCGACTCCGTGGTGGAGGAGGCGGGCGCGCTCAAGAGCGTGGTCAGCGCGCCGGATCGCCGGCGGCTCGACGATTACCTTGCGAACGTGCGCGAGATCGAGCGGCGCATCGAGCGCACCGAATCGCGCAACTCCGCAGACCTGGCGTTCGCGGCGCCCGTCGGCATTCCGGAGTCTTTCGAGGAGCACATGGGCGTGATGTTCGACCTGCTCGCGATTGCGTATCAGGCCGATCTCACGCGCGTCTTCACGTTCATGACGGGGCGCGAGGCGAGCCAGCGCACGTATCCCGGCCTCGGCATGAGCCAAACGCATCACGACACGTCGCACCACGGTCAACAGCCCGACAAGATGGCGCAGCACGCGAAGATCAACACGTACTTCACGATGCTGTTCGCGTCGTTCGTCGAGCGGCTGCGGGCGGCGCCCGAAGGCGACGGCTCCGTGCTCGATCACTCGCTGATTGCGTACGGCACGGGCATGAGCGACGGCCAGGCGCACAACTCGTACCCGCTGCCGTTCGCGTTGGTGGGCGGCGCGAGCGGGCAGCTGCGCGGCAACCGCTATCTCGTCGCGCCCGAATGGACGTCGATCGCGAATCTGTGGCTCGGCGTGGCCGGCATGTTCGGCAGCCCGCTCGAGAGCTTCGGCGAGAGCACCGGGCGATTCGAAGTCTAGCGTTCATGCGAAGCGCACGCTTTTTCGCCGCGCTGCTGTGCGCGGGCTCCGCGCTCGCCGTGCAGGCGCGCGACGATCTGGCGCCGCTGCTTGCGGCCGCGCGCACCGGCGATCACACGGCCGCGATTGCGCTCTTGCGTGAGGGCGCCCCCGTCGACGCCGTCGAGGCCGACGGCACGACCGCGCTGCACTGGGCCGCGCACTTCGGCGACGCCGAGCTCGTGCGTGCGCTGCTGGCCGCGGGCGCCGACGCCACAGCCGCCAATCGCTACGGCATGACGCCGCTGCAAGCGGCGGCCGTCGACGGCGACGCAGCCGTTCTCGAGGCGCTGATCGCGGCGGGCGCCGACGTGAACGCCGTGCTGCCGGAAGGGGAAACCGTGCTCATGACGGCCGCGCGCACGGGCTTCAGCGATGCGTTGCGCGTGCTGCTCGCGCACGGCGCGCAGATGGAAGCGCGCGATGCCTTCCACGGCGAGAGCGCGTTGATCTGGGCCGCCGCGGAAGATCACGCCGACGCGATCGAAGTGCTCGCCGCGCACGGCGCCGACGTGGACGGGCGCTCGGCGCTGATGGAGTTCCCGCAGCGGCGTGCCGGCCAGTCGATCCTGCCGCTCGGGTCGTGGACGCCGCTGATGTACGCGGCGCGCGAGAACGCGCTGGCCGCTGCCGAGGCTTTGATCGCGGCGGGCGCGGATCTCGATCAAGTGGATCCCGATGGCGCCACGGCGCTCGTGATCGCGATCATCAACGCCCATTACGAGCTCGCCGAGCTGCTGCTGCGTGCGGGTGCAGACCCCAATGTCGTCGACCACGAAGCCGGCATGGGGCCGCTCTACGCCGCCGTCGACATGCACCGGCTGGCCGTCGGCCACGGGCGCGGCAATCCGGTTCCCGTGGGCTTGCTCGACGCCGTCGACGTCGTGCGGCTGCTGCTCGAGCACGGCGCAGATCCGAACGCCATGCTGAAGAAGCCCATCCTGCAGCGCCAGCACACGTTCGGCGATTCGACGCTCGCCGCCGGCGCCACGCCATTGCTGCGCGCCGCGAAGTCCGGCGACATCGAGCTCGTGCGCGTGCTGCTGGCCGCAGGCGCCGATCCCGCCCTCACGCTGCCGAACGGCAGCACGGCGTTGATGCTGGCTGCGGGACTCGGCTGGCGCAACGGTAGCCCGCTGGCGCCGTCGTACGATCAGGGCAGCGAAGAGGAAGCCGTGCAGACGCTCGAGTTACTGCTGTCGCTGGGGCTCGACTTGCACGCAGCGAATCAAACTGGCGACACGGCGCTGCACGCGGCCATCGCCGGCCGCGGCTCGGAGCCGATTGTTCGCTTCTTGCTGGAGAGAGGCGCCGATCCGCTTGCCGTGAATGCGCGGCAACAGACGCCGCTCTCGATTGCCGAGGCGCGCAGCACCGAAGCGATGGCGGCGCTGGTGCGCGCGGCGGCGCCGGCGGCGCGCGACTGACGCTCAGTCGGCCGAGGCTTGCAGGCAGTCGAACTCGTAGGCGTGGTGGTGCTTGTACTGCGTGATCCACAGGATCGGCACGGCCAAGTAGTACGCACTCACGATGGCGCCCAAGTCGGGCCGCTCGTTGCGGCGCATGGTGTAGCTCTGCTCGGCGCAGCCGTCCTTGCGCAACGTGACTTCCTGCTTCGTGAAGGCGGGCTTGCGGTCTTGGTAATACCCGTCGCCCGTGCCGACGTACTCGCCGTTCACGTAGATGCGCGCGTCGGAATCGGAGACTTTGATGTGCGTGCCGCTCGAGCAGGCCGCGAGAATGGCGGCGGCGGCGAGGACGATCATCCGGTTCATCGTTCGTTCCCCCAGCGTTGCGGATCGCTGAGTTAAAAGTTTACCCCTTCACACTGAACTCAACCTGAACGTTCGTGACTGCTCTTGTCCCTCAGGTGCCGTTGGCCGTAACGCCCCAGTACTCCGGTATGTCGCCGGGTTGCCAGCCGCCGCCGAGCGCCTGGTAGAAGCTCAAAGTCGCGTTCAGCCGTTGCAGCTTGTTGTCGAGAAACGCGTTACGTGTGGAGAACAGGGTGTTCTGTGCCTGGAGCACCGTTTGGTAATCGGCCACGCCTTCCTCGTAGCGCGCCTCCGCAATCCGGAACGCCTCCTCGGCGGCGCCCAGGCTCGAAGCCGCGACCTCGGCCAGCGCCTCCAGCAGCTGAATGTTGCTGAGCGCCACTTCCACTTCGTTGAACGCGCCGAGCACCGCGCGGCGGTAGCTCGCGAGGCTGCTTTCCACCGAGATCTTGGCTTGCTGGATATTGCGGCGGCGCGCGCCGTTGTCCAGCAATGTTTGCACGAGCGAGGCGCTGATGCCGAAGGTGCTCAAGCTTGGCGACGACACGATGTCCGTTAGCGATGCGCTCGACGCGCTCGCGGCGCTCGTGAGCGAGATCTGCGGAAACAGCGAGCGGCGAACGAGGGTGACGCTGATCGCCGCACCGCGCAGATTCATCTCGGCTTGATACAGATCGGGACGGCGAGTCAAAAGCTCGGACGGCAGGCCGGGCTGAACGCGCGGCACTTCGACGTTCTGCAGCGTTTGCCCGCTGATGTCGAAGCCCTGCACGTGACGGCCCACGAGCGAGGCGAGCGACGCACGCGCCGCCAGGTCGCTCTGAATCAGGCTCTGCAGCGCGGTGCGCTGTTGCTCGATCTGGATCTGCTGCTGGAGTGCGTCGATCGGCACCGACACGCCGGCGTCGAGACGCGCCTGCGCGATGCGGCCGATGACTTCGGCGTTGGCGAGATTTTGCCGCGCGGCCACGATTCGATCGCGGATCAGCAGGAGCTGGAAGAACGTGGACGTGGCCGTGCCGAGCGTGTTCATCGCGACGTCTGCGGCTTGCGCAAGCTGCGACTCGTAGTCCGTCAAGTCGCGGGCGTACGTGGCGGGCTTCGTCAAAACGCTGCTGAAGCTGGCCGAGGCCACGAGCCGAGTGTCCTCGGGCGTATTGCCGGACTCTACGGTGGCGCCGTTCACGCGCGTGGACGAAAACCCCGTGCCGTCGGCCAACGTGACTTGCGGAATGGGCCAGCGCGCGAGGCCGGCGTCGCGCAGTGTGAGCTGCGCGGTTTCGAGGTTACGGCGGTTGTTCGCGAGATCCAGGTTGCTCGCCTTGACCTCTTCGATGAACGCCGAGAGCTCCGCGTCGTTGAAATTGTTCCACCAATCCGTATTCGGCCAAACGGCGGCCTCGTCGTAGAGGGGTCCCGTCCAGGCCGCCGGAACGTCGCCCTCTTCGAGCGGCGGCGGCGCCATCGTTGCGCAGCCCGCGAGCGCCGCGATGACGGCGGCGAGCGCCGCGTGTGCCACCTTCGCGGGGCGGCGGCCGATGACTGCTGCGTTACTCATTGGAAAGCGCCACCACGGGATCGAGGCGGGCCGCTTTACGCGCGGGCGCGAAGCCGAAGATGACGCCCGTGGCGGCTGCGCAGCCGAACGCCAGCAGCATCGGCTCGGTAGAGAACACCACGTTCATATCGCTCCACGTTTCGATGAGGAGCCCTACGCCGAGACCCAACCCGATGCCGATGAGGCCGCCGATGGCCGTGACGACGATGGCTTCGGACAGAAACTGCGCAAGGATGTCGTTTTGCCGCGCGCCCGTGGCCATGCGCACACCGATCTCGCGCGTGCGCTCGGTGACCGAGACGAGCATGATGTTCATCACGCCGATGCCGCCCACGAGCAGCGCGATGCCGCCGATCGATGCGAGCAACAGCCGGAACTGGTTCTGAGTGGCCGCGACGGTTTCGAGCAGCTCCGCGCTGTTGACGATACGAAAGTCCTCGACTCCGTGCAGCGCCGTCATGAAACTGCGCAGCTGCTCTTGGGTGTCGTTGATCCGATCGAGGTTGTCCACGGCCACCATGATCTGGCGCGCGAACTTCTCGCCGAACAGGCGCAGCGCGCCCGTCTTGAGCGGCACGTAGATCGCGTCGTCCTGATCCTGACCGCCGGACCCGCCTTTGCGTGTGAGCACGCCAATCACCTGAAACGGCGTAGTGCCGATCAACAGCCACTCGCCGAGTGGATCCTGCCCGTCGACGAACAGCTCCTCGTACGCGGTTGCGCCGAGCACGGCCACGGCTTCGTAATCGTCGCTGTCTTGGCGCGTGAAGAAGATGCCGCGGGCGAGAGGCCAATTGCGCGCGCGCGGCAGCACTTCGGACGTGGCCGTGATGCGAGTTTGGTAGTCGGCGTTGCCCCAGCGCACCACTTGGTTGTTCTGCAGCTCGGGCAACGAGTACAGCACGTTCGGCACGTTGTCGAGGATTGCATCCGCGTCCGAGAACGCGAGCGTGGACGGCATGCTGCGGCGTTGGTTCTGCGCGCGCGCGGGTTGCAGCACGAGCATGTTCGTGCCAATCGCGCTGATGCGGTCGATCACCCCCGACTGCACGCCTTGGCCGATCGCGAGCATCGCAACCACGGATGCGACGCCGATCACGATGCCGAGCAGCGTCAAGACGGTGCGGAACAGGTTGGCATGCAGCGAGCGCAGCGCCATGCGAATGGCTTCGCCGATGCCGCCCAGCAGGGGCGACGCGCGCCGGCTCATGAACAACGCGCGCAGTTGCTCGTTGTGCTTGGGGTCGGCGGTTTCCTTGCGGCCGCTGTCGCGAACCACGCGGCCGTCGCCGAGCTCGACGACGCGATCGGCGTGCCGTGCGATTTCGGCGTCGTGCGTGATCAGTATGACGGTGTGGCCCTTGCGCGCCAGCTCCTCGAGCAGCGCCATCACCTCCACGCCGCTGCGCGAGTCGAGGGCGCCTGTCGGCTCGTCGGCGAGAATGACGTTGCCGCCGTTCATCAACGCGCGTGCGATCGACACGCGCTGCTGCTGGCCGCCCGACAATTGGTTCGGCCGGTGGTCGAGGCGTTCGCCGAGCCCGAGCGTGGTGAGCAAGGACTCCGCCCGCACGCTGCGCGCACCCGAGGAGAGCCCCGCGTAGATGCCCGGCACCGCAACGTTCTCCTTGGCCGTCTCCGCCGAGAGCAGGTTGTAGCTCTGGAACACGAAGCCGAACGCTTCGCGCCTGAGCCACGCGAGACCGTCCGCGTCGAAGCTCTGGATGTCCCGGCCCGCGAAAAGATACGTGCCGCCCGACGGCCGATCCAGGCAGCCCAGGATGTTCATCAGCGTGGACTTGCCCGAGCCCGACTGACCCATGATCGCGAGGAACTCGCCGGGATAGATCGAAAGGTCGACGCCGCGCAGCGCGTGCACCTCCACGCCGCCGTCGGTGACGTACGTGCGCGAGACGTTCTTCAGGTCGATGAGCGGAATCGCGACGGTGCGGCTGGTCAAGTTCGGCCGATCGTCGGGGGCGTCCACGCGGCCGCCCTCGTTGCTAGCGCCCGCGGACACCTAACGACCTCGGCCGGGGAAGCCGCCGCCTGGAAAACCGCCGCCGCCCGGAAAACCGCCGCCGGGAAAGCCGCCGCCGAAGTTTTGGTTGCGGTTGTTGTTGGGGTCGCTCGCCGCGCCGCTCGAGGCAACGGCCTGCACGATTCCGGCAACGACTTGCTCGCCTTCGGCCAGGCCCGAGATCACTTCGGCCGTGACACGGCTCGTGACGCCGACCGTAACCTCGCGCTCGGTGATCGAGCCGTCCGCGTTCACGACGCGCACCTTGGCCTGCCGCGGCGCCTGCGCGCGGCGCGCCGCCGCGGCGGCCCCCGCGGGCACGCGCTGGCCGTTGAAACCGCCGGCCTGCGTGCTGCCGTTAGGCGCCTCGC
>CAMPKU010000010.1 GCA_946887385.1 uncultured Gammaproteobacteria bacterium | reverse complement strand
GTTCTCGATGAGCTCCGCCGGGGCATCGACGGCCACGCGCCACACGTCGCCGCGCTCGATCGTCACCTGCCACTGCCCGCCGACCTCCACGCCTTGGAAATCCGCGAAGTCGTAGGTTTGCGCGGTGCGCTCGCCTGAAAGATCCGGCGCGCTCGGCGCTGCGAACCTCACCCAAATCGCCATTGCCAGTATTACCGCAGCTATACCTCCGATCACTGCAAGCACGACGCGCTGGCTGTTCCTCATGACCTTGGTTCTCCGTTCGATTGCGCGAAGTACGGCTCGAGGTCTCTGGGCTGCATGCCGAGCACCCGCATCGTGCGAAAAATGCGCGGCAGCTCGTTGCTCACGAACTCCTCGCGCAGCTGCTCGATGATCCGCCGCTTCGCCTCGGCGGCCACGAAGTAGCCGAGGCCGCGTTGGTTCTCGATGATTTCGCGATCGAGCAGCGCTTGATAGCTCTTGTTCACGGTATTCGGGTTGACGCCCACGCCGGCGGCCAGCTCGCGCACCGAAGGGATGCGCTCGCCCTCCTGCCACTCGCCGGCCAGGATGCGATCGCGCATCTGCTCGGCGATCTGCTGATAGATCCCCTTCGGTTGGCTAAACTCCATGGCTCACCTGTGCCTCGCTCACGCGCAACCACGCCACGAACCAGCACAGCAGCGGCAGCACGGCGTAATACGCCCAGGGCACAACCTCGACGGTGAAGTCGATCGGATCGTCGATGACCAAGCCGGTGCCCGTGCCGCGTGGGCCGAGCAACCAGGCGAGGAGCACCGCGAATGCGGTGAGCCCCACGACGATGGCAATGATTGCGGCGATCGTTTTGACGTACTGCAGCTTGCGAAACCACGCGGCGCCCAGAAACAGCAGCGACTGCGCCACGAGGTAGTGCGGCAAAAGCGACCACGCCAGCGCGTCGAACGGCGAGAAGAATTCGCGCCGCTCACCGATCCAGAGGCTGTTGATGCTTTCGAGCAGCCACGAGAGCACCGTGGTGAGCACGAGCAAACTGGCGATCACCCCAACCGTATAGATGAGCAAACGCGACAGGGTCTTCTCGAGCGCCGAAGCCGGCAATAGCAGGAACGCCGTATTGGTTGCGCGGCCGTGCATGTCGTTGAAGCAGCCGCTCGTGGCGATGGTGCCCCAGGCGAACAGCGCGGCGATGAAGAAGGCGCGATAGAACGTCGGCCCCTGCCCAACGTCGCCGTCATACGCGCCGCCCAACGAGACGCCGAGCGCCACGCCGGCGGCGATGCCGATGATCACGAGAGCCGAGCGTCCGATACGCATGACGTCCACGAGCAGCAACCACGCCAACCGTTGCCACGAAAGCTGGTCGTTCACGCCGCACCTCCGGGGCTCGTGAGCGCCGAGCGAACGACGTCGGGGCTGGTGACGAACGCGTTGAAGAGCACCTCGAGGTCGAGCGGCCCGTCGCCGCCGCCGCGCCACACGGACCAGAAGCCGCCGACGGCGGGCTCGCTGAACAGCAGGCCCTCCGTGCCGGCGATGGGCGGTGTGGGCTGCTGCGTCATGCGCACGCGTGCGCCGATCTCGGTGAGCGTGCTGTTCAGCAGCACGCGCCCTTGATGAAGGATCACGATCGGGTCCATCAGCGCGCCGAGATCGCGAACCTGATGAGTGGAGATCACGAACAAGCGCTCGTCGCCCACCGCCTCGGCTATGACGCGCCGCAGCACGCTCTTCGCGGGAATGTCGAGCCCGTTCGTGGGCTCGTCGAGCAACACGAGCTTCGCCTGGCTCGCCAGGCCGAACGCGAGCAGGAACTTCTTTTGCTGACCGTACGAGAGGGCGGCGAGATTGCCGGCATTGCCCGGCAGCTCCAGCTCGCGCAAATACCGCTCGAGCAACGCGTGATCGAAGCGCGGATAGAACGGCGCCCGGGTTCGCACGTAGTCGCGCGCCGTCATGCTCGGCGCTTGCGCGTCCTCGGGCAGCACGAACACATCGGCCAGGAAGCTCGGCCGTCGCGCCGCCGGATTCTGCCCGAGCGTGCGCACCGTTCCCGTCCGGGCGAACAAGAGGCCCGAGATCAGCTTCAGCAGCGTCGACTTGCCTGCGCCGTTGATGCCGAGCAGCCCATAGATATTGCCCGGCGTGAGCCCGAGCGCGAGCTCATTGAATAGCGCCGCGCGCCCGTAGCCGAAAGAGAGGCCGTCGATCGTGACCATGTGTACCCGTGACATAGTGTCCTATTGATGTAGGACACTAGGACATCTAGGCGCCCCATGTCAAGAGTCAAGGGGGGACGGATCTATTTTTTCTGCGAAAAAATAGATCCGTCCCCGGCGCCGTAGCCCGTGGATGTCAAAATGGACGAGCCAGCCCTCCCCCTCAAGATAGGTAGACCATGTCCTCGTCGCAGGTCTTTCGTGAGTCGAACCTTTTCGGCGCGCCGATCCGCGACCTCGGGCTCACGATCGCCGGCACGCGGCTAGAGCCCGTGATCGACGAGTTCCGCGCCGAGCTCTTGCGCTCGGGCATCAAGGTAGTGCCGCGCTTTCATCTGTCGACCGAGTGGGGCGTGCCGTTCGGCACCGTCGTGATCGGCATTCCGTTCTACCTCGCACATCCGGATCTCACGGCCCTGCACGGCGAGCAGGTCGGTCACATCGAAGGCTTCAATCAGGCGGACATCCTGCGGTACCTGCGCCACGAGATGGGCCACGTGGTGAACTATGCGTACAAGCTCTACGACCGCGAAGACTGGGTGAAGCTGTTCGGGTCGATCACGCAACCCTATCGCGAGGACTACCGGCCGCAGCCGTTTAGCCGCCGCTTCGTGCGGCACCTGCCGGGCTGGTACGCGCAGAAGCATCCCGACGAGGACTGGTCCGAGACGTTCGCCGTTTGGATGACGCCGGGACGCGAGTGGCGCGCCGACTACGCGCAACTGCCCACCGCGCTCGCGAAGCTCGAGTACGCCGCACGCACGATGTCGCAGCTCGGCGAGCCGCTCGTTACAGCCACGGAGCTCGATGAGGACGTGAGCGGCATCGTCTACTCGCTCGAGCAGTACTATCAAAACTTCGCGGCCGACGCCGAAGCCGGCGCTGCCGGCTTGGACGGCGACTTGCGCGCGATCTTCGACGACTTGCAAGAGAGCGACGACGGATCGGCGCACGAGACCCGTCCCGCTGCGGAGCTGATCCGCCGGCACGAGCGCCAGCTCATGGCGGCCGTGTTTCGCTGGACGGGCCATTTCCCTGAAAAAACGCGCAGCTTGGTGCGCGACCTCGCCAAACGCGCGGAGGTGCTCAAACAGGTTTATCCGCGCGAGGCCGAGGACGAAGCCGTAGTGGCCGTGACAACGCTCGTGGCCTCGCTCGCGATGAACTTCGTGCATCGCGGCGTCTACTTCCCCGAGGCGCCGCCGGCTGCCGAGGCGGCCGAACCGCAGCTAAGCGCCGCGGACAAGACGCGCACGGCCGAGCTGTCTGCGGCGGACAAACCGCCCACAGTCGAACCGCCCGCCGCTGAACCGCCCGCGGCGGACTCACCGCGCGCGCCGGAACCCAGCGAAGCGATCGAACCGGCGCCGGCGGACGAGCCGGAGGACTTGAAGCGCGCTAGCCGGTAGCGGCGGCCGCGGTGCGCGATTTCTTGCGGCGCTTCTGCGCGCGGCTGCGGTGCTTCCACCGCTCCACGGCTAGCTCCGCGATGCGGTTCACGAGCTTCGGATACGGAATGCCATGCGCTGCGGCGGCCGTCGCGAACTCGCTGTGCCGCTCCAAATAGCAGCTCGCGTTCACTTCGATCACGTAGACCTCGCCGGACTCCGTGAGCCGCAAATCCACGCGGCCGTAATCGCAGACGCGCAGCGCCCGGTAGGCGTCGATGGAGGCTTCGTACAACTTGGCTTTGAGCTCGGGCTCTACCGTAGCCAGGACGGCTTTCGTGCCGTGGAAGCGCTCGCTCTTCTCGTCGAACTTCGCGCGGTTGTCCATGACCTTGAGGCTGCCTTCCTTCAGGCCCGAGAAATCCATCTCGATCGGCGGAAACGGGGTGAGCTCGCCGTTGCCCATCACCCCAACGTAAAACTCGCGCCCCTCGATGTACTCCTCGGCCAGCGCAGCATCCCCGAACGTACGCTGGATATAGAGCACTCGCTCCATCATCTGCTGCGTGTTACGCACTAGCGACTTCTCGTCGATGCCGATCGACGCGTCCATGCGCAGCGGTTTCACGAACAGCGGCATGCGCAGGTTGCCGCCGGTCTCGAAATTGGCGTCGACGGGGAACGTGGCGAAGTCGGGATAGCGGATGCCCTCGAAGGCCAGCAGCTTCTTCGTTAGGGCTTTGTCCTCCTGAAGGAAAATTTCGCCGGGGCCGCCGCCCGTGTACGGAATCTGGAGCAAGTCGAGCACGCCCGCCACGCCGATGACACCACCCAAGATGTCGTCGCCGAACGATTCGACGAGATTGAAGACGAGCTGCGGCTTGCGCGCCTTGAGCCCGGCGATGAGCTCGTTCAGATCGTGGCGGATGGTGAGCACGGAAGTCTTGTGACCGCACTCGGCGAGCCCTTCCGCCACCTGCTGCACCACGACGTCGGGCGCCGGGTCTTCCGGCTCGAGATAAGCGAGGACGGTGATATCCATACCGTCAGCGCCCGCCGGCTGTAATCGTGTGGTGCATCTCGGCCGTGACTCTAATCGACCTCGACGGTCAGCGACAATCGCTTCCGCCATATAGCGAGACGATGATCACACGCCGCGAGGAACCCGCAAAGCAAAAACGACGTCTCGCGATCGAGGTCGAGCCTCGCGAGCCAAACACGATCGCGCGCGTCGGGAACGCCGACGCGCGCGAGGCGATGCTCGTGGACCGTTAGTCGAAGCTGACGGCCAAGCCTACGTACGCGCGCCGGCCGAGCACATCGTAGAAGCCGCCGCTCGTGTTAGTGCCGCGCGTGAACCGCGTGGCATTCGTGAACGGCGGATCCTCGTCGAGCAGATTGTCGACGCCATAGCGCAGCTGCCAGCCCTCGCGGAAGTCGAATCCGCCCGACAGGTCGAACGCGTTATACGACGGCGTGTCGATCACGTTGGTATTCGGATTCGAGACGATGGCCGACGGGTGGATGCTCGGCAAATGCCGCCAGCGCAGCGCCAGGTTCCAATCGCCGCGCGAGAAGCTCGCCGTGGTGAACGTGCGGTACTCGAACGCGCCGGCGTTCACGCCCGACAAGCCCGCGGGGCCGAAAGTACCCTTCCACTCCGTCCATGGAGCCGTCGGGTTCAAACGCGTCTTGAAGCTGTCGAGCACGCTGGTGAGGAAGTTCAGATTGAAGTCGCCGCCGCCGAGATCCATGCCCCAGTTGAGCTGAACGTCGAGGCCGCTGGTTTCGACCGATGCGTTGTTCGAGTACGTGACGTCCACGGCCGCAATCTGGCCGTTGGTCGGATCGCGCAGGATCTGTTCGCAGGCCTCGGTGAAGGGGCTGTAATTAGGATTGAACGAGGGGTCGTAGCAGAGCCGGTACACGGACTCGCCTAGCTGCGCCGAGATGTAGTCGGTAATCGTGATCTCGTACAAGTCCACCGACAACGACGTGCGCTCGGCAAGCCGCAGCACGGCACCGAGCGTCACTGTTTCGCCCTGCTCGGAGTGCAGATCCGGGTTGCCGGTTCGGTTACCGAGGGTGCTGGCTCCCGGCGAGTTGCCCGGCGCGTAGTACGCTGCCGCGCCCGTGACTCCCATCTGCGCCTCGCACATCGCCCGCACTTGCGCCGCGTTCGGGTTCAGCGCCGGATTGGCGCTCAAACCGCCGCCGGCCGTGTTGCCGGGATTACACAGGTCGCCAAGCACGCTGCCGCCCGCGCCGACGACTTGCGTCTTTGCTTCGAACAGCTCGCCGATGTTCGGCGCGCGGTTCGCGATGTTGCGGCCGCCGCGTACGCGCACCCGATCGTTGACCCGCCAGTCGAACATCACCTTGTAGGTGTCGACCGAATCGCTCGGGTCGTTATCGGAGCGCCGATAGCCGAGCTCGAGACTGAAGTCGTCGGCGAGCCGTTTGCCGCTGACGAGCGGCAGCAGCAGCTCGCCATAGATGTCGGCGGCCGACGTCTCGCCCGCCGAGTTGCCGCCGGGGAAGATGCCCACCGCGCCGTCGAGGAACGACGTCTGGCTCGCCAAACCGTCCGAGATGAAGAAATACGAGTTCTCTCGGTACGAGACGCCGGCCGCAAACCGCGCCTCGCCGGCCGGCAGGTCGGCAACCTTACCTTCGAGGTTGAGCTCGGCGATGCTTTGATCCATCTCGGCCGTGCTCTGTAAATCCGCCACGATGCCGTCCACGCAGTCCTGCGACGGCGTGAAGCTCTCGGCAATCGGCAGCCCCGTCTCGCAACGCAGCGTGCCGCCCGCGATACGCGCCGCGCTAAAGGTGTTGCCCTGGAAGAACGCGCCGCGCCCGTAGTTCGGCAGATTCACGAGATAGCGAAAGCGCTCGATGGCGATGACGCCGCCGAAGATGGTGGAGACGTTCGTCGAGCCGTGCGAAAGGTACGCTTCCCAGGTCATGTCGGCATTCGGCAGTGAGCCTTCGAAGCCGGTGAGGAACTGATAGGTCTGCGTGTCGTTGAGCGTGGTTCGCTTGCCGGCGTAGTTGGTGAAGCTCGACATCGACCACGGCCGGTCCGGGAACGGCCGGCTGTCCAAGAGCTGCGTGAGCTCGGGCGGCGTGGGCCAGACCTCCGAGTTCGTGCAGTTCGTCGCCGGGCAGTTCAGATCGTACAGGCCGCCGGGCAAGAAGGCCGGGAGCGTAGCCATGTTCTCTCCGGCGTCGCCCGTGTTCGGCAGGCCGTCGGCACCGAGATTCGTGGCAGACGGTGCATAAACATCGCTGCCGTGCGGCACGTAAGCGCCCCAGAATGCGCCCAAGTAGTTGTCGCCGAGCTGCGTGTCCGTCTCGTCCTCGCTGAAGTTGACTTGCAGCACCGCGGCCACGTTGTCCGTGAGCTCGAGCCGGCCGCTGCCGAACAGCGCATAGCGCTCGAGCGGAATCTGCATCATGCCCGTGGTGTCGATCTCGACGAGCTGGCCGTGCGGCGAATTACCGGGGCGCGGCTGCTCGAGGTCCACGCGGTACTTGCGCAGCATCACGGAGTCGCCGGACGGGCCGTTGTAGCATGGCGAGCCGTCGGCCGAGAACTTCCAGAGTTGGCCTTGCTGGGCGGGATCCGTGGCCTCCAGGTTGGTGAAAAACTGCTGGCCGTTGGCGACGCTGATGTTGGCCGAGCGGCAGCCGTCGAGCAGCGTGTTGGCCAGCGCGGCATCGGGCTGATTACCGGCCTCGACGATATACGCGGGCTCGGTGGGCGCGAAGAACGACGCGCCGACGGAAGGATCCTCCCAAATCGCGCGCTGCCAATCGCGGTCGCGCGACCGCACCCGGCCGCGCGAGGAGTACTCGAACCCCATGAGCACGTTGCCGCCGTCGTCGGCAAAGTTCGCGCCGTAGACGCCCGACAGCCGTACCTCTTGGCCGTCGCCTTCCAGCGTTTCGCCGTAGCGCAGGTCGAAGTCGACGCCTTCGTAGTTCTTCTTCAGGATGAAATTGACCACACCGGCCATCGCGTCGGCGCCGTACACCGACGATGCACCGCCGGTGATCGTCTCGACGCGCTGCACCGCAGCGGACGGAATGGAGTTGATGCTGATAGCGCCCAGCGCGTTGACCGGCATGCCGCGGCGGCCGTCGATCAGCACGAGGTTACGGTTGGCGCCGAGGCCGCGAAGGCTCAACGTCGATGCGCCCGGAGTATTGGTGGCGCTGGCCTGCACGTCGGTGGTGACGAACGGAGTGACGGCCGGCACGAACTGCGGCAGCTGATTCATGACGCTTTCGATGCCGATCGACATCGTGCGGTCGAAGGCTTCCTCTTCGACGGTGAGAATCGGGCTGTTGGCTTCGAAGTCGCGCCGGACGATGCGCGAGCCGGTGACGGTGATCTCTTCGAGGGCCGGTTCCTGGGCCGCGGCAGCGCCGGACAAGGAGAGCCCGAGCAACGCGGAAATCTGCAAGGCGAGCGACGACTGGGTCAAAGCAGACGGGTTCAGGCGCTTCATGGGTATTCCCCCCCTCGGGAATTGAAAAACGGCGCGGGCTGAGGAGTCCGCGATTCGTGCGCGGCGACGGTTGGCCGTTCTACCGCACCAATGCTTCCATTCTTTTCCTTCGCTCGTAGACCTGAGCTGAGCGGTCTGCGGATGCGGCCGATGCTAGCACGCGTTAAGTCCCGAAAGTCGAGCGCTTTCGACGGGCGTGGCGCAAGGCGACAGGCGGGGGTTATCGTTGGGCATCGCGGATGCGAGGGGAGCGCGCATGGGGATCAGGCGACGTTGCAGCGGCTTGCTCGTGGCGGGTTGGCTGCTGGCGGCCTGCGATGGCGCCAACGAGCCGAGCGCCGCGCCCCCGCCCGATTTCTCGCGCGCGGTAACCGTCGAGCGCCTGCGCAACGCCGCCGCCGAGCCGCACAACTGGCTCACGCACGGCGGCACGTACCTCGAGCAGCGTCACTCGCCGCTCACGCAAATCAACAAAGACACGCTGCACCGGCTCGCGCCGGCCTGGTATTTCGAGCTCGACACGTATCGCGGCCAGGAGGCTACGCCGCTCGTGGCCGACGGCGTGCTGTACACGACCACGGCCTGGAGCAAGGCCTACGCGCTCAACGCGGCGACGGGCGAGCTGATTTGGGCATTCGACCCGAAAGTGCCCGGCGCGGCCGGCGCGAAAGCCTGCTGCGACGTGAATTCCCGCGGGCCCGCGCTCTACATGGACAAGCTCATCGTCGCGACGCTCGACGGCCGCCTCATCGCGCTCGACCGGGCGACGGGCGCCGAAGTGTGGAGCACGGTGACTGTCGATCAAACGAAGATGTACACCATCACCGGCGCGCCGCGCGTCGTCAAAGACAAGGTGGTCATCGGCAATGCCGGCGCCGAATTCGGCGTGCGCGGCTACGTGAGCGCCTACGACGCGAACACGGGCGAGCTCGCATGGCGCTTCTATGTGGTGCCCGGCGATCCTGCCGCGGGCCCCGATGGCGCGGCGTCCGACGAAGCGCTCGCCGAGATCGCGGCGCCGACCTGGTTCGGCCGCTGGTGGGAGATGGGCGGCGGCGGCACGCCCTGGGACGCCATCGTGTACGACGTGGAGCTCGATCAGCTCTACGTCGGCACCGGCAACGGCAGCCCGTGGAACCGGCTGATCCGCTCCGAAGGCCAAGGCGACAATTTGTTTCTCGCGAGCGTGCTCGCGCTCGATCCCGACACCGGCGCTTACCTCTGGCACTACCAGGAGGCGCCGGGCGAATCCTGGGACTTCACCTCGACGCAACCGATGATCCTGGCCGATCTCACGCTCGAGGGCGAGCCGCGCAAGGTGCTCATGCATGCGCCGAAGAACGGGTTCTTCTACGTGCTCGACCGGCGCACGGGCAAAGTGCTCGCCGCGAACAACTTCGTGCCGACGTACTGGGCCACGCACGTGGACCTCGAGACCGGGCGCCCGGCGATCGTGCCGAACGCGTACTACGACTCGGGCGCGTTCGTCGGCTCGCCGACCGGGTTGGGCGCGCACAACTGGTCGCCGATGTCGTACCACCCGGGCTTGGGGCTCACCTACTTCCGGGCGTCGCGCGCTTCGATGATCTATCGCACTGATCCGGACTTCGTGTTCCGCGAGGGCCTGAACAACACGGGCATCTATCGCGGCCCGCCGACCGAGGAAGACCGCGCGCTGACCTCTGCGAGCCCGCCGCTCACCGGCTCGTCGCTGATCGCATGGGACCCGCAAGCCGGTGCGCCGCGCTGGGAGACCGACGGCTTCGGCGGCGGCGTACTCACGACGGCGGCCGACTTGCTGTTCCAAGGGCGCGGCACGATTACCGGCGAGCTGATCGCGTTCGACGCGGTGACCGGTGAGCGCCTGTGGTCGTACGAGACCCCCAACTCGATGGCGCCGGGACCGATCAGCTACGCCGTCGGCGGCGAGCAGTACATCGCCGTCATGGCGGGACGTGGATTCTCGGGCGGCAACGATGCAGACGCGCGCGCGAAAAACCCGGGCCGCATCTTCGCCTTCAAGCTCGACGGCACGGCCACGCTGCCGCCGGGGCCGGGGCCTGCGCCACCTGCGAATCCGCCCGCGGAGATGTTCCCCTCCATCATGGCCGAGGCGGGTGCAGAGCCGTATCGCGTGTACTGCTCGCGCTGCCACGGCGGCGAAGCACATTCGCTGAACATTATTCCCGATCTGCGCCGGTCGCTCGCCCTCTCGAGCGCAGCGCTGTGGAAGAACATCGTGATCGACGGCGCGTTCGAGCCGCTCGGCATGATCGGCTGGTCGGAATTTCTCACGCCCGAGGAAGCCGAGACGATCCGCGCCTACGTCGCCGTGCAAGCGCGCGCGCTGCAACGGGCCGAAGCGTCGCGCGCTTCGCCCGATTCGTCTCCGCCGGCGCCCGAGTGAGGCCAATGCGGCCTCCGATCGGACTGGCCAGTACACCGAGTTGGGACTATCTTCATTGCTATGGCGCAGACCAACCCTCCATTCTTAAGCGGCGTTCCCGAGCTTCTTGTCCTTAGGATGCTGAGCGGCCGCGAGATGTATGGCTACGAAATCGTCAAAGCCATGCGCCTCGTCACGGGCGAGGCCATCGGCTTTGGCGAAGGCGTCATCTATCCCGTGCTCCACGCGCTCGAGGAAGGCGGGGCACTGAAGGCTCGCCGCAAGAGCGTGAATGGCCGCGAGCGCGTGTACTACTCGGTCACCGCCAAGGGCAAGCGGCGGCTCGAGCACTTGAGCGGGGAGTGGAAGCGCGTGAGCTCGGGTGTGAACTCCGCTTTGAACGGCACGCACGGAGACCCCGAACATGCCTAATCCGCAGTTCGAGTCGTTACGGCTCGATCTGCTGAGGAGCGGAGTGGCCCCGCGCTACGTCGAACGCACCATCGTCGAGCTCCGCGAGCACTATGGCGATCTCGAAAGCGCTGCAATCGCAGCGGGTCTACCGGTCGACGAAGCGGCGCACTTGGCTCGCGCCGCGCTCGGCTCCGACCGGGCCATTGCGGCGGCCATCCTCGCGCATCCGGAGCTGCTCGGATTCAGGTCGCGCTGGCCGCGCGTCGCTCACTGCCTGCACTCGGCCGCCGCCATCGGCACCCTTCCCGGCCTGCCGCTCATGTTCTGCCTCGAGCATCGGCCCGAGCTCACGCGCTGGAGCGTGGCGCTGGGGCTCGCCGCCGCCCTGATGGGCGGCATGCTCGCCACGCTGAACTGGCTGATCTTCGTAACGCCGATCTAGAACCGATCGAGGCACTCGTACGGGTGCACCGTGTTCTCCGGTTTCCAGACGTAATAGCGGGTGAGGTCGAACGGCCGCTCGAAGTTCACGGGATCCGTGGTCGTGAGCGTGTAGTCGAGCCGCGCGTAATCCGAGCTCGGCGTAAAGCGCTCGACGACCTTGATGTCCGCGCTCATCGGCGTGCCTTCGTGATCGAAGTAGCCGGGCGCGATGTGGTCCGTCTCGACGACGAGCGTGTTGCCGTCGAAGCGGCCACGCGAGAACCCGAGCAGTGTGTGCTCGGCGGGCGCCACGGCGTTCGGATTCATGTGAATCGTGCGCACCGTGTCGTACTCCTCGAGCTTGAGCACGATCGTGTCACCGCTGCGCGTAAACTCCATCGGCAGCGGCGAAATCATGATCAGCGGCGTGCCTTTGGTGCCGCACCGCAGCAACGAGTTGTCGCGCGGGTTCCACTGCGCGAGCCCCGCCCGCCCCGCGGCCGTCAGCGGATAACCGCCCTTGAACATGGGGAACGCGGCCGGATCGCCCATGTTCGTGGACCAGACGCGGAACAGGCCGTCGGCCTTCGCCGTAGCGGCCGCTACGTTGGCCTCGATCGTGGCGCGGCCGACGATGCGGCCGCTCTTGCCTTCGGGGAAATGCGCTTGTGCGCCGCCGAACGTGAATTCGTAGCCGCTCGAGAGCAGCATGCTGCGCGCGAGGATCTCGTTGCGGCCGCGCACGCTCGGCGCGCCGGCGATCGTGACGCGGTCGCCGACGACGACAGCGCTCGGCTCGGCACCGCGATTGCGCATCACGGCGATCGACGCCGTCTCGGCGTCCCACTCCGCTCGGCTGCCGTCGGCGTTCGTCACGTCGAGCAAGATCTGGCCATGCGGGTTGCGCCACGAGATCGTCTTGATGACGCCCGTCACCTCGATCGTTTGCCGCGAATCGAAGATGCCGGCTTGGCTGTGATGCGCAAGGGCGACGCCCGCAAGACCGACGAAGGCGGCACCGGCGAGCACGCTGACGAGCTTGGTCGAACGCGACATGGAACCCCCTCGGTTGGTTGCTCGATTCTAGCGTACGGCGGCCGGCGTTAGCTTGAGCAACTGGCCTCCCCGGCCGTCCTCGAGCACCCACAGCGTCCCGTCGGGGCCTTGCTCGATGGCGCGCACGCGCCGCGGCATGCGGTAGCGCTCGGCTTCGCGCGCCGTGCCGTTCGAGCCGAATTCGATGCGCACGATCGAGGTCGACGAGAGCCCACCGATCAGGGCATCACCCTGCCAGTCCGCGAGCTCGCCTCCGTTCACGAACAGCAAGCTCGACGGCGAGATCACCGGATTCCAGAACGCAGCCGGCGCCGCGAGGTCGGGCCGCGTGTCGTGGTCCGGGATGTCGCCGCCGCCGTAGTGACTGCCGTTGCTGACGAGGGGATAGCCGTAGTTCGCGCCGCGCTGCACACGGTTCAGCTCATCGCCGCCTTGCGGGCCCATCTCGACGTTCCAGAGCTGCCCTTGCGCATCGAACGCGAGGCCGAGCGGATTGCGATGGCCGAGCGACCAGATCTGCGCCGCCACGCCGCCGCGCTCCGCAAACGGATTATCGGCCGGGACGCTGCCGTCGTCGTTGAGCCGCACGATCTTGCCGAGGTTGCCGCTCATGTCCTGCGCCGGCGTGAACTTCTGCCGCTCGCCGGAGCTGACATAGAGGGAGCCGTCGGGCCCGAACGCAATGCGGTGCCCATAGTGGCCGCGGCCGTCCACCTTCGGCGTTTGCCGCCAGATCACGCTCAGATCCTCGAGCGTGCCTCCGCCGGCGTCGTTCAACGTGAGCTTCGCGCGAGCGACGGCGGCACCGGCTTCGCCGCGCTCGCCGGGTTCGGCATAGCTTAAGTAAACGAGATCGTTCGTCGCATAGTCCGGATGCAATACCACGTCGCCGAGACCGCCCTGCCCGCCGTACTCCACGGTCGGCACACCCGTGACCTCGCCGACGCGATCGCGGTCGATCGAATAGACCTTCAGCGCGCCGCGCTTTTCCGTGACGAGCAACCGGCCGTCGGGCAGGAATGCCATGGCCCACGGCTCGTTGAACTCGGCGACGGGCGTCGTCGTGAACGGTGTCTGCGCGTACGACGCGTCGTCGGAGCAGGCCGCGATGCCGGCGGTGAGCGCGATCAGCGTGAAGTGCCTGAGCATGGAGCGTGATGTCCTCGTGATGGTGTGCCGAGGATACCGCGGCGACGGGCGGGAGCGTATCGTGGCGCGACGATGCGCAGGCACCTCCATCGGCTCGTAATCCTGGCCGTCGGCCTGGGCGCTGCCGCGGGCGCGGCTACGGCGCAAGAGCGCATCGCGGGACGCGCGAAGATCATCGACGGCGACTCGTTCGAGATCGGCTCCGTGGGTGTGCGCTTGTTCGGCGTCGATGCCCCCGAGGGCCGGCAATCGTGCACGCGTTCTACGGGCCGGGCGTGGGCGTGCGGCGAAGCCGCGGCCGCCGAGCTGCGCCGCCTCGCTGGCTCGCGCGAGCTCACCTGTGTGCGCCGCGACGAGGACGACTATGGCCGCATCGTCGCCGTGTGCCGCGCAGGGAACACGGATCTCGGCGCCGCGATGGTGCGCGCCGGGCTTGCGGTGGCGTATCGGCGGTACAGCGATGATTACGTCGCCGCGGAGCGCGAGGCGCAAGCCGCGCGGCGCGGCTTGTGGGCCGGAGAATTCGTGACGCCGGAGGCGTATCGGCGCGACGATCGCGCGGCGCGAGCGTCGGGTGCTGCGCGGCCGGGCGCTGAACGCGCGGCGGCGCCGTCGCCCTCGCGCCGCGACGGGTGCTACATCAAGGGCAACATCAACGGCGACGGCGAAAAGATCTACCACGTGCCGGAGTCGGGCTCGTATCGCGCCACTGAGATCGACGAGAGCCGCGGCGAGCAGTGGTTCTGCACGGAGCGCGAGGCGCGCGCGGCCGGGTGGCGGGCGCCGCGAGGATAACGGCCGCGGCACAGGGGCACGAGCTTGGGCGCGCGCCGCTCGCCAGGTGGGCGTGCAGCAAAACCGACCGGCCCCGCCGCAAGAGCCTCTGCGCACATACCCTCCGCGCGCGATCGTAAACCTCGCGGACAAGTTTCAATGGATCGTCAACTCGGTAAACGATAGGGCGAAGATCGTCCGCGAGGTTGACGACTGCTGCGGGGACATGCACGTGAAGAGGTGAGGCAAGGAATTTCGGCCGTCGCGTGGAGAGGGAGCCGGCGCGAAGACATGCAACGCGGCCGTCGCGCGGAGAGGCGTCGTCACTGCGCGCCGAAGCGCACGCGACACTGCAGGCCAGCCGGCAGCTCGAAGTCGCGGTTCGGCAGCGCCAGGCGCACGCCGAACGTGCCGCTCGCGGCGTCGATGACTTGATCGACGATCACGACTTTAGCCGCATAGCCGCCGCCGACGGGCTCCGCGGGCGCGACTTGCGCTGTGTCGCCGACGGCAATGCTGCCGAATAGAGCCACGGGCAGCACGACTTCTACGTTCAACGGGTCGATTTGCGCCACGGTCGCGATCGGCGAGTCCTGGATCAGCTCACCGGGTGAGCGCGAGCGCTCGACGACGATGCCGTTCAGCGGGCTGCGAATCGTGCGCATCTCGAGCAGCTCGTTGGCTTCGGCGAGCTCGAGGTTCGCGATCAGACTCTGCGTCAGCATCTCGTCACGGTCGTGCGCGGAGATCAGCTCGTCCTGATTGAGATCGTCGTTGCGCGTGACGCGGCGCTGCTCGAACTCGGCGCGCGCCTTCGCAAGATCGACGGCCGCGCGCTCGACGCCGGAGCGCAACCGCGCGATGACCTGGCCCACGCGCACGCGATCGCCTCTCTCGACCTCGACGGCTTCCAGCACGCCGTTCGCAGAGCTGCCGACGGCAACCACGCGAGACGGCGTGATCAGACACTCATGCCCGGGCGCTTGCGCAAGCGCTGCAGGCGCCTGACCGAGCGACGCAAAGAGCAGCGCGAGGAGCCACGGGCATCGCCGGGCCGCGGCGCCGCTGAACGCACGGGTTGTCGCACTCGATCTCATTCGCCGCCTCCTGTAAACGCCAGCCGCCCATCCGACTGGTGGTCCATGCGCAGCAGCTGCCGCCGCGCCTGCGCGTGCGCACGCTGCGTTCTGCTCTGCGCGGCGCGCAGCAGCGCCGCCGCACCGCCGCTGCCGAAGCGCAACGTCCATGCCGTAAGGCGCAGCATGGGACGCGCGAACAGCCAGCCGCGCCCGCGCTGCACGACGGCATCCTCGAGCGACAGCAGCATCTCCGAGCTGCCGGGATCGCCCTGGCGCGCCGCGCGGCCGATCAATTGGCGATCGATGCGCGCGGCTTCGTGCCGCTCGGTGACGATCACGTGCAGCCCGCCGAGCTCGGCCACGCCTGCGCCCAAGCGAATGTCCGTGCCGCGGCCCGCCATGCTCGTGGCCACCGTGATGGCTGCGCGCTGCCCGGCGCGGGCGACGATCGCCGCCTCGCTGCGGTCCTGGCGTGCGTTCAGCGTGCTGTGTTCAAGCCCCGCGGCCGTGAGCAGCGCGCTCAACTCCTCCGAGGCGGCGACGCTGGCCGTGCCGATCAGAACCGGCCGGCCGCGCGCGTGGAGCTCCGCGGCGCGCGCAACGACGGCGCGCCACTTGTCCTCGACGCTCGCGTACACGCGAACGCCCAGCTGCCGCCGGCGCGCCGGCACGTGCGGCTCCACGACGGCCACGCGCAAGCCATAGACGGACCACAGCTCGGCGGTCACCTCACGGGCGGTGCCCGTCATGCCGGCGAGATGCCGATAACGCCGGAAGAAGCGTTGATAGCTCAAGCGCGCGAGCGTCTCGGTCTCGGCCGTAACGGGCACGCCTTCTTTCGCTTCGATGAGCTGGTGCAGGCCTTGCGCCCAGGACCGGCCCGGCATCGCGCGGCCCGTGTGCTCGTCGATCACGAGCACGCGGCCGTCGCGCACGAGATAGTCCTCGTCGCGCCGATACAGCGTAAGCGCCGCGAGCGCGCGCTCGACGAGCTGCTCGCGCCAACGCGCGCGCGCAAAGCTGCCGCCGAGCGCATCGGCCAGCAGGCGGAGCCGCTCGCGCCCGCGGCTCGTGAGCTCGGCGCGGCGCGCGAGCACGTCGAGCGCGAAGTCGCGTTCCGCGACGAGCTGGCGCGCGAGGCCAAGCGCTTGCGTCACCACGGCCGTCTGATCGGCGCCGCCGGCCTGCGACAGGACCAGCGGGGTGCGCGTCTCGTCGACGAGCACGCTGTCGGCCTCGTCGACGATCGCCGCATGCAGACCGCGCAGCAGCAAGCGGCGCGTGCGCGACTTCTCGCCGTACAGCCGCTCGAACTGCAGATGCGCGGCCGTACGCTCGCCGACGACGCGGCGGTCGCGCAAGTAGTCGAACACGAGCTCCTTGTTGCAGCAGTAAGTAACGTCGCACGCGTACGCGCGCCGCCTCGCGTCGGCATCGAGACCGCTCGTCACGATGCCCACGGTGAGACCGAGCCGCTCGTAGAGCGGCCGCATGAGCTGCGCGTCACGCTCGGCGAGGTAGTCGTTGACCGTGATCACGTGCACGGGAGTGCCGGCAAGCGCTTGCACGCTCGCCGCGAGCGTCGCGGCCAGCGTCTTGCCCTCGCCCGTCGGCAGCTCGACGACAGTGCCGCGCAATAGCGCGGCACCCGCGGCGAGCTGCGAGTCGAAGTGCTCGAGCCCAAGCGTGCGCCGCGCCGCCTCGCGAACGAGCGCGAAACCGCGCAGCTCCAGTGCACGGCGGTCGCGCACACGCACGAGCTCGGCGCGGTAGTCGCGCACCGCGCCACGAAACGCGTCGTCGCCGAGACTGCGCAGCGCGTCTTGCAGCGCGCGCACCCGGGGCAGCAGGTTGCGATCGCGACGCCTGCCGGCCGCGGCGAGCCGCAGCACCGAACCTTCGAGCTCGCGGCCGAGCCGCGCGAGCACCGACTCCGCAACGTCCGGCCGTTCGGCGTACTCGTCGAGCCAGGTGGCAGTGCGGCTAGACATCGAGGCGCTCGAGCAGCAGTTGCCGCAGCTGCCGATACCACTGGCTCGCGAGCGGCGCCGCGCCGTGGTCGAAGCGCACATAGGCGCGGCCGCCGAGCCGCTGCGCAAGGGCGCCGGCTTCGAGCTCGAGATCGAACAAAAACGACGCGCGGAATGCCGTCTCCGCGTTGCGCGCCTCGGGATCGATGGCGAACGTGCCGCCGCCGGCGAGCCCTAACGCACCGCTCGGCAATTCGGCCGTGGCAGCCGGCACCTCGCGAACCACGTGCGCCGCGAGCGGGCGCGAGACATCGTCGGCGAGCCGCACCGCGACGCTCGCGGTGCGCTGGCGCACGAGATCGACATCCTCTTGCGGAACGACGACGCGTACCGTCGTCTTCGCCGGGTCGACGACGTAGGCGAGCGGCGCGCCGCGCTGCACGAACGTACCGGGAAAATCCGCGGCGGCACGCGGCAACATCAGCACGCCGCGGCCCGGGCTGCGAACCACTAGTTTTTGTTGCTCCGCGACGGCAGCAGCGTGCCGTTCCTCGGCGAGCGCGAGCTCCGCGCGCAGCGTCACGGCAGCCACGCGATCCGTCGCGAGCGCATGGTCGTAGCGCGCGCTCACCTCGCGCACCTGGGCCTCGAGCACCTGCGCGCGCGCCGCAAGCACGGGATCCTCGAGGCGCAGCAACGGCGCGCCGGCCGCTACCGTGTCGCCCGACGCCGCGAGCACTTCGGCGACCACGCCTTGCACGCCCGCCCGCACCCACGACTCCTCGGGCGTGAACACGATGCCCTGCGCAACCGTGCGATACGGCGCCGGCGCCACAGCCACGATGCCCACCAGCGCCAAGAGTGCTGCCCCCGCAACGGCGAACGCTCGCCCGCGGCGGCCCGTGAGCGAGTCCGCCGTGAACAGGTAGCCGATCTTCTTGGCGAGCGGCCAGAGCACCGTCGCCGCGAGCGCCCAAATGGCCAGCACGACACCGATGACGAAGTACTGGCTCGCCACGAGCAGCGCGATCAACAGCATGACGAACGTGCGATAGACGAACGACGCGACCGCGTACGCCGCGAGCCACGGCGCCTCGCCGTGCGCGGTGACCGGCGACTTCGCGCTCGGCAAGCCGAACGCGTAGCGCTGCACGAGGTAGCCCAAGTATTGATTCGAGCGCGGCGCCAGATTCGGCATCTCGAGCCAGTCCATGAGCATGTAGTACGCGTCGTAGCGCAGCAGCGGATTGCCGTTGATCAGGAGCGTCGAGATGCCGGCGAGCAGCATGGTGTCGAATGCCACGGCGCGCAGCGCACCCGGCTGCACGCTGAGCCACACCTGCATCGCGACGGCTGCCACGAGCAGCTCCACGAGCATGCCCGCCGCGCCGACGGCGATGCGCTGCCGTTTCGAGCGAAATGCCGTGGCGGCGGACGCGTCCACATACGGCGTGGGAATCAGCATAAGGAACATGACCCCGAGCTCGTGGACCTCGCCGCCCCACTTCTTCACGGCCGCGGCGTGCCCGAGCTCATGCAGCGTCTTCACGACCGGGAAGATCAGTGCCAGCAGCAGCACGTTCTCGAGCGCCAGCACGCGGTCCGTGACGTCTGCCGTAAGCTCGTTCCAATGGAGGCCGGCCTGCACGGCCCCGGCGCCGACGGCCAAGGCCGCGAGCAGCAGCCCGCCGCGCGTGAACAGCCAGCCGACGAGCGGCAGCAACCCGTCGAGGAACCGGTTCGGATCGAGCAGCGGCAAGCGTACGGCCAGCGGATTGCGCCACATGCCGAGCCGCTTCGCGCGCTCGCGGACATCCGCGCGCTTCACGAGCTCCGCGGCGTCCGGCGCCGCGTCGCTGAGCAGCGCGTCGGCAGCGTGCAGCTGCGCGAGCAGCGTCACGATCTCGTCCTGCGTCGGCGCGTCGTCGCCGAAGCGCTCGTTCAACGACTGCCAGAGCTCCTCGACGTTTTTAAGCCCGTCCATCCCGCCGATGAAGGCGTGCGCGAGCGGCGAAAATCGATGAAAGCGGCCCGACGCGTGATCCTGGAGCACGTACCACAGATCGCCGCGATAGCGGTGGCGGTGAATCTGCACGTGGCTGCGCAGCCGCGGCTTCAGGTGCGCCACGCGGTACCACGACGGGCTGAAAATCGAATCGCTCATGGTGCGCCTCAGGGCCACCACGCCCAGAGCTTGAGACGCAGCCAGCGCGCAAGCTCATGCGTCCAAATGGCGCCGAGGCGCCGCTCGTCGATCGACACCTTCGCCACGCCGCGCATGCCTGGACGCAAGCGGGCGTCGGTGTTTTCGAGCTCCGCTTCCACGCGAAACACGTTGCGGCCGTCGGCCAGCGCTGCCACGGGCGTCACGCGGCGCACCTCGAACGCGAGCGGCGCGCTCGGCAGCGCGGCCAGCACGAGCGAGCCGCGTTGTCCTTCCGCGAGCTCGGCGATGTCGTGCTCGTCGACCTCGAGCACCACGCGGTAACCGTCGAGCGGCGCCACCTCGAACATCGTGACGCCGCGCTCGAGCGGCGCGCCGAGCGTCTGGCTCAAGTCGCCGCTCACGACGAGGCCGTCCCATGGCGCACGCACCTGCATGCGCGAAAGCTGCTCGTCGAGCAGCGCGAGCCGCGCATCGCTCTGTTGAATCTGCGCCGCTATGACTTGCGCTTCAGCACGCGCACCGCGCGCCGTTGCGTCTTGAGCACGTGCGAGCAGCTCGGTGCGCTCGGTGGAAACCTGCAGGCGATCGAGCTTCAGATCCCGATCGTCGAACGAGCCGAGCAGCTGGCCGGCGGCGACCGTGTCGCCGGGGCGCACGTCGACGCTGGCGAGATAGCCGTCCACGGGCGCCGTGATCAGGCGCCGCACGGAGCCTTCGACTGCTGCGTCGGCCGTCACGCGATACTGGCCCGTGCCGAATGCGAGCAGTGCCGCGAGCGCGACGGCGGCCGCGGCGGCGAGCTTGCGCTTGAGGTGCCGCGGTCCGAGCAGCGCCGCAGCTTGCGCCTGGAGTGCGTCGAGCAGCTTGCGTGCGGCGCCACGATCTTGCCGGCGCTTCGCGTCGAGCAGCGGGCCCACGGCGAGCGCAATGCTTTTGCAAAGCTCCACGTCGACGTCGCCGAACGCCTCGCCCTTCGGCCGCTCGAGCAGCAGCGCGCCGAACACCTGCTCGCCGGCCAGCAGCGGAATCGTGAGCACGGCGCCGTTGCCGTGCTGGTCGAGCAGGCGCGCGTGCTCCGCGGATACCGGCGCGGCCCACGCGTTGCGCTCGGGAAAGCGCAGCACGCGGCCCTGATCCACGGCCTCGTCCATCGCGGCGCCGATCGCGCGCACCAGGTTCATTTGCGCGTCGCGCTGGGCGCTGTGCGAAAGCGCCGCAACTTCACACTGGCCGCGCCGCACGACGCCGACGGCGACGCGGTCGCAGATCAAGCGCGTCGCCAGCTCCGTCGCGAGCGCGGCGGAGGCCGCCTTGAAGCGCTCGTGCGAGAGCGCCGTGGCAACCACGTCGAGCACAACCATCAGCCGCTCGGCGATCTCCCGCTCGTCGTACGAATGCTCGCGGCGCACCCAGCCGTCGAGCCAAGACGAGCCCCACTGCAACTGCCGCAGAGCGGCCGCGGAATCCACGCCGGCGCGCAGCTGCACGCCGACGACGCCGTAGGCACGGCCGTCCACGCGCAGCGGATACGCTAAGGCGAGGTCGTCGCCCTTCGGCGTTGCCTCGAGGATGCGAGGCTCGCCCGCGTCGAGCGCATCTTGGCTCAAGGCCGTAAGAGCGGCGCTCGGTGCCGCCTCGTCGGGGAAGCTCGCCACCTTACGAAACGGGCCGCACTCCGGCTCTCCGTAGACGACGACGGCGCAGCGCACGCCGCCGAGCATCGAGCACTGGAGCGCAAGCCATGCGCGCGCGAAGTCCTCGATGGTCTTGGCGCGCGCGAGATTCAACCACAGCGCACGGTCGACGAAGACGACGTGCGAGCTTTCCTGCGTGTGACCGGCTTGCATTGCGGCAGTTCTCCGCGCGTTCAGCCTTCGCCCTTCGCCGCGCCGATCACGATCTCGCCGAACGACGACTCGTAGCGCTTCAGCGTCGCGTCGAGCAGCAGTGCGAGGCGCTTCGCCGCGAACGGGCTGAGCACGATACGGTGGCTCAGGTTCACCGTGAGATCGCGCTGCGCGGGCCGCCAGGCCTGGTTCGTGCCGAACAGCAGCGTGACTTCCTCGCGCGTGCACGACGCATTGCAGACGTTCGCGTACGCCGTCTGCATCTTCGAGTCGTCCCAATGGACCTTGACCTCTTCGGCCGCGGCCGCGCCTTCCTTGTCCTTCTGCTTCGCCATTGCTTCTCCCTTATCGTCCTTCACTACCAATCGATTCTGCGGCGCGGCGCACGCTCGGCGGTTGCCGCGCGCTGCGCGCTGCGCCAGCCTTGCACGCTCAGCACGCCGATCACGGCGTCGTCGAGCCCGACGGCGGCGTCCGGCGCGTCGTCGTCGCTGCCATCGCCGCTGATCGCGAGCTCTACGCGCCGATTGCGCGCGCGGCCCTCGTCCGTATCGTTGTCGGCGACGGGCCGGCTCTCGCCGTAGCCGACGGCGCGCAAGCGCGCTGCATCCACGCCTTGCGCGATCAGCGCAGCGCGTACGGCCTCGGCGCGAAGCTGCGACAGCGCCTGATTGAGCTCGGTGCTGCCCGTCGCGTCCGTGTGGCCGCCCACCTCGATCACGGCGCCCGGGAAGTCCGCGAGCAGCATGCCGATTTGCTCGAGCAGCGCTTGCGTGTCGCCGGCTAAGTTCGCGGAGCCGAGCTCGAACTCCACTCCGGGCAAGTCGATCGTTTGCGCGACGCGCTGATGGTGCATCGGGATGCGCGCGCGGTTTCCCGTCGACACCGTGATCGACGGCTCGGCCGCCGGCGGCGCGCTCGCGGCATGCGGCGCCGGCACGTACGGCGCCAGCCCGGGAGGCGCCTTCAAGTAGAGGCCGAACATCTGGCTCGCCGCCAGATCGAGCGGCTGCTGGCCGAGCGTGACGACGCTCTGCGCGCGGCCGTCGGCGAACGTGACGCGGCCGTGCTCGAACACCATGATGTCCTCGGCCAGCGTGCCGAACATCAGGTCGAAGCCCGCGCCGCCGATCAGCACGTCGTGGCCGTCGCCGCCGAGCCGCGACGCTTCGGTCATGAACCCGCCGGCCACACGGTCGCCGGCGCCGCGGAAGAGCTCGATGCTCTCGGCCTGCACGAGCACGCCGCCCACGAACGTGAGCCGGCCGGCATCGCCGATCGCGACGTCGTCGCCGAGCCCGCCCAAGAGCGTATCGGCGCCGAGGCTGCCGAGCAGAAAGTCGTTGCCGCCCTCGCCGTGCAGCTCGTCGTCGGCCGGCAGAGCGCCGTCGAACGGCGCGGTGACCTCGACGCTGACGAGCACGCCGTTCAAGAGCACGACGCGGCCGGCGTCACCATGCAGCACGTCGTGGCCGGCGCCGCCCGCGAGCGTGTCGCCGCCCGCGCCGCCGAACAGCAGATCGTGGCCCGCCCCGCCGAGCAGGACATCGAAGTCGCCGGCGAGCGCGTTCGCAGTCGCGGCGAGCACCACGCCGTCGACGGTGCGATCGCTGCCCGCGAACGCCACCTCGCCGAAGTCGCCGAACATGATGAGGTCTTCGTTCCAGCCGCTCGCGTCGAGGGTGTCGCGGTTGCCCTGGCCGTAGACGAGCAGCAAGCCGTCGGCCACGGCCGCATCCTGATCCGCGATCGTGATGAAATCGTCGCCTGAGTTTGCGAACAGGCTCGTCACGTGGCCGGCCAAGACGCTCGCCACGCGGATCGTGTCATGGCTCGATCCGGCCCAGATCTCGATGCCGCCGGCGAACCGGCCCGTCGTCGAATAATTGATGGCCGCGGGCGCGAGCCCCTCGACGCGCTGCGCCGTGATCAACACGCCGCCGTCGGCCGCGGTGCTGGCGCGGTCGCTGATCGCGAGCGCGTTGTTGCCGGCGCCCGCAAGGATCGTGAGCTCGCCGGCGACGGCGTCGAGCGCGCCGTCGAGCGCGCCGGCGGCGGCATCGGAGACGACGATCGCGTCGTCGCCGCCGCCCGTGGCGATCGTCGTGTGCGACGGCAGCGGCGCTTCGTCGTTCAGCGTGCCGCGCACGTAGAAGGTGTCGTTGCCGCTGCCGAGCGCGATGTTCACTTGCGCGATCGTGTCGTAGACGATGCCCGGCGTGCCGTCGCCGAGCGGGCCCATGCCGAGCCCCGTGAGCTCGGCGCGGCCCGTGGCCTGGTTCACGACCAGCGTGGCCGTGTTGTGCGGCTGCAAGAGCTGGCCGTCGACGAGCCCGAGGTCGCGCGCCGCCGGATCGTCTGCGGCCACGTTCACGCGCAGCGTGCCGTCGGCCAACGTGAGCGCGAGGCGCCCTTGCTCGATCGAAGCCGCGACGCGGCCGCCGACGCCGGCCTGCGTCAGCGCCGCGTTGACGTCGGCCGCGAGGTTCTCGAGGCTGTGATTGTCGAACTCGGCGTGCGTGCCATCGGCGAAGCCGAGCTCCGTCGCAGCCGTGTTGCCGTCGCTAACGCGAATCTCGAGTGTCTCGCCCTGCTTCGAGACGAACGCGAACCGGCCCGTCGCCGCGTCGTACTCGGCGCTCACGCGCGCGGCATCGAGCCCGGCAAAGTCGAGCGCTTCGTTCAAGTCGTCGAGCAAATCGCCGATCGAGTCGTTGCCCGCGGCGCGCTGCACGGTGAGCTCGATCTCGTCGCCGCCGAGCAACAGCACGAGCTTGGCGTCCGCGCTCAACCGGCCGCTCGCGGCGATCGAAGCAGGCACCGCGTTCGCGGCCGCCAGCACGCCGCGCTCCGCGATCACCGTGACGGCGACGGCCGCGCCGCCGTCGAGCGACACGTCGAAGTGCGCGTCGCCGCGCAGCCGTCCGGCTGCGGCCACCTCGCTCGCGATCGGCAGCGCCGCGAGCAGCGTGCTGCCGCCGTCGGCCGAGTCGTCGATGTTCAAAGTATCGAGGCCGGTGCCGCCCGAGATGCTGAGCAAGCCTTTGATCAAGTTCACGTCGCCGGGCACGGCGGCCGCGAGCGCCGTCTTCGCCTCGCCGGGGCCGCTCGCCGCTGCGGCGGCCGCGGCCGGCACGCCGGCGCTGGTGCCGACGTAGATCGTGTCGTCCTGAGTGCCGCCCGAGACCTCGACGTCGCCGGCCATCGTGCGGATTTGCACGGCGTCGTCGCCGCCTCCGACCGAGAGCCGCGTGCGGCTGCCGGCGCTGCTCGCTTGCAGCGTCAGCGCGTCGGCGCCTTGCTCGCCGAGCACGAGCAGCACGCCGTTCACGTCCTGCACCGTGACCGTGTCGGCGCCCGCGCCCGCGGCCACGTCGGTAGAGCCCGCGATCGTGCGCTCGATGACGAGCTCGTCGGCGCCCTGCCCGAGCTGTAACCCGAGAGTCTCGACGCCGCGGTAGTCGATCGCGACCTGCATGCCCAAACCTGCAAGCCGGCGATCCGTGAGCGTGCCCTCGACGCCGCTCGTGTTGCCGGCGTCCGTCACGAGCAGCCGGTCGTCGCCTTCTTGCCCGTCGACGAAGATCGGCCCCGTCAGCGCCGTGCCGCGAATGCCTTGCAGCGTCACGGCCGTCGCATTCAGATCCGCGGCGCCGCCGATCGTGATCACGTCGTCGCCGCGGCCCGCGGCCACCTGCACCGAGGTACGCGCGTTCGTGTTCGCAATCGCGACGGCGTCGTTGCCGCCCGCGGCGTCGATGCGGAACGCCTCGATGCCGCTGCCCTCGGAGACGTTGTCGACGGCGATCACGGTGTTCGCGTCGGCGGCCGTGAGCACGACGGTGAACGCGCCGCCGGCCGTCACCGCGCTCGCTGCCAAGCGGCCCGCGAGAGGCGTGGCGCCGAGCGCGGCGTTCAGCGCCGCGACCAGATCCGCGGCCGTGCCCGCGCCGCCGACGTCGCCGGGCTCGACGACGACGAGCACGGGGTCGTCCGTGCCGAGCGTGACGAGCATGCGCGCCGCACGCTCCAGCTGGCCCGTCGTCAGCGGCGTGCCGGCCGTCAGCATGCCCTGCCCGCTCGCGCCCGAGTCGAAGCCGAGCACGACGTTTGCTTCGCCGTACGTGAACCGCGGGTCGCCGGCGGTGCCCGACAGCAGCGAGACGACGCTCGTCTGGTCCACGGCGAGCGCGTCGCCGCCCTGCGAGCCCAAGTACACGACTTTGTCCGTGTCCCAAAAGTCGCCGCGGTCGAGCAGCCGCACGCTGCTCGTGGCGCCGGCGCCGACGCGCGCGTTCAGTGTGTGGGCGACGTAAGTGTCCGAGCCGCCGCGGCCGTCGAGCAGGATCTCCGCCGCACCGGTTTGATAAGTGTCGAAGCGGTCGCCGCCGCGGCCGCTGCGCAGCTCCTCGATGCCGTAACCGTTGTGCGTCACGGTGTTGCCGAGCGACGCGGCGTGCGTGCGGCTCAACTGCCAAACGCCGCTGCCGCCGTCGAGCGCGCCGTTCGCGAGCGCGGCGAGCCGTGCGCCGTCGCGCGCGCCCAGGTCCAACGTGAACGACGAGCCGTCGGCGGCCACGCTCGCGACCACGTAGTGGCCGTTCGCGGCCGCCGCGGCGCCCGTCAGGCCGAAGAGCGCGATCTCGTCGCCGGCGGCGAGCCCGTGGCCCACGGACGCGATCGTCACGCCGGCGCCCTTCGTGATCGTCTCGACGAAGCCGCTGCCCTCGACGTCGACCTGCACGAACGCGCTGGCGAGCGCGAGCGCAGAGCCCGCGAACGTCGTGCCGTCCAAGTTGAAGCGCCGCGCGTCGACGACGGTGACGACGTACTCGGTGGCATCGACCACGGCGCGTCCCGTGACGGGATCGATGCCGCCGAGCCGCACGACGTCGCCGCTCGCGAGGCCGTGGCGCACCGCCGTCTCGATCTGGATCGCCGCAGCCGGGTCGGCTTCGTCGGCGCTGCGCAGCTCCTCGACGGTGAGCGCGGCGCGGTCGAGCCGGAACACGCCGGTGCCGGCGACCGGCACGGCGCCGGCCGGCACGCCGGGCACGTGCACGATGAACGTGTCGAGCTCGCCATCCTCGACGCTCACCGTGGCCGAGCCGCGTAGCAACAGCGAGCCGCCGCCGGCCGTCGCGAGCTCGAGCCCCGCGAGCTCGACGTGATCGCCGCTGCGCAAGCCGTGCCGCGTGGCCGTGACGCGCAGCTCGCCGCTCGGCAATAGCTCGACGCCGTCGATGCCGGCCAACTGCAAGTCGCCGCCCAAGTTGAACGCGATGTCGGTCGTGACTCGGCCGAAGTCCCAAACGTCGCGGCCGGCGCCGCCTGCATCCGTGGTCGTGTCGTCGAAGACGCGGTCGTTGCCCCAGCTGCCGCCGAACACGTACACGTCGTCGCCGAGCTCGCCGCGCAGCTCGTCGTTGCCGAAGCCGCCATCGAGCTCGTCGTTGCCGAGCCCGCCGAGCAGCCGGTCGTTGCCGGCCGCGCCGCTGAGCTTGTCGTTGCCGCCGCCCCCGGTGAGCACGTCGTCCCCGGCGTCGGCGTCGAGCTCGTCGTCGAGCGCGCCGCCGGTGATCTCATCATCGCCCTCGTCGCCGAAAATCCGGTTCTTCGAGCCCGTCGCGCCGAACAAATGGTCGTTGCCCGGGCCGCCGTGCATCTCGACCTCGATGCCGGAGCCCGCGAGGCCGGTCAGGTTGATGGTGTCGTCGCCGGCTCCGCCGTTGACGACGATTTTGCTGATGCCGGTGAAGCGCTGCTCGACGGCACCGCTGCGCACGTAGACGCTGCCGGCGTCATAGCGCGCGCTGATGATGTCGATACCGTCGCCCAACGAGCCGTGGATGCGGTTCTTGGCGGCCGTGCCCACATTGAGCTCGAGCACGCCGCTACCAAGCTCCGAGCCCAGGATCGGCGTGCGGTTGAACGGAATCTCGAACGTCGCGAGCGTGACGCGCGCGATCTCGTACTCGGCCGACCACAGCCCGAACAGCACTTCGACGTACGCGCGTAAGAAAGCATCGAAGCGGCCCGACGTGTCGAACACCGCGAGCGGGTTGAAGTGGTTGATCAAGACATTGCCGAGCATCTCGCCGAGCCGCACGCGGCCGTCCAAGTTCGGGTCGTTCAAGTTGAAGAAGATCAGCGCGTTGATGCCGCCCTCCACGCCGGCCGACGCCACGCCCACGTCGAGCGACGCGCCGGCCGCGATCGTGCCGTCGAGCGTGACCTCGGGAATGTCGACGCCGTCGCGCAGATCGTTCACGAAGAAGCCGTTCACGAGGTCGAGTGGATTGGCGCTCGAGCGGAATTGGTTCAGGCCGAGCGTGTCGTAGCCGAAGCCGAGGTCGATCGTGGCGCTGAACGCGCCGCGCAGCGTCGCGAACAGCGGCGGGTAAATCGGGAAGCGCTGCAAGTACTCGAAGTCGAAGCCGAACGTCGGCAAGTTGTACGTGATCAGCGAGACATCGGGCCGGCCGAGCAGGAGATCGACGATCGCGCTCGGATCGAGGATGTCGAAGCTGACGCCGCCGTTGCTCGGCCGAGTAACCGTGCGCGTGAAAGTCTGCGTGCGCGGCGTCGACGAGGACGACGCCCGGTTGAAGTCGCCGACGGGGTCGCCGTCGGGCACGCCGGGCTCCGCGTCGGAGAGCTTGTCCACGCTGCCGAGGTCCGGCAGCGAGATCGAGCCGAAGTCGAGCAGGATCTGGCCGCCGGCGTCGCGCGCCTCCTGCGCCGCGTCGGTGACGAGGTTCGCCAGGAAATACACCTGCTCGACGGCGCGAATGAACGGCACGACCCGATTGCTCGTGTCGAGCAGCTCCGCGAGGCGCAGCAGCGTCACGGTCTCGCCGGCGAGGTCCGAGATCACGGGCAGGCGCTGGTACAAGAGCCCCGTGTCGCGGTCGAGCAGGAAGTCGAGCGGCTCGAGCACGGCCGCGAGCTCGGCCAGGAACGGCCCGGCGAAATCCGTGATGAACGAGCCGAGATCGAGCGTGATGTCGTTGAAGTGCACCTCGGGCGTGCCGATGTCGACGCCCGTCTGCGTGCTGAAGCCGAGCTGCCAATCGACGAAGAGATCCGTGCCGATGGCAGGCAGCATCGCCGTATCGAGCCCGAAGCCGTCGAACGACACGGTGAGCCCCAAGTTCACGATGGCGCGGCCGTCGGCGCTCGCCACGAGCATGTCGCCGAGCGACGTGCTCGACGACGCGATCTCGGCAAAGCTCAAGCGGTCGTCGTCGGCGTTCGGGTCGCGCAAGTCGATCGCGAGCGTGAGGCCGAGCGACGTGTACGGTCCGCTGCCGTCGCGGCCGCCGTCGACAGCGTCGAGCGCGAGGAAGCCGAGCTGGCCGCGCGCCGTCGCGCGATCGACGATCGACAGCGACGTGGCGGCGCCCGCGGCAGCGAGCTCGAGCAGGCCCGTCTCGCGGCCGGCGTCGTCGAAGTGCAGGCCGGCCGTGACGAGCCCCGGCGCCAGGCCGCGTGCCACGAGCGCGCGGTCGATCGCGGCCTCGATGTCGGCGACGAGGTGCGCGCGCGTGGTGTTGCCGTTCGTTGCGGTGGACGTGACCGTCACGTCGAGCGTCTGCCCGCCTACCTCGAGCGAGAACGTGAGGTCGCGGCTCAGGCGGCCGTCGCTCGGCAGCTCCGCGACCGCCGTCAGCACGGTGCGGTCCGCGGCCGCGTCGGCCACACCCTCCGCCCCCGGGGCGTAGCCGAGCACGCCGAGCAGGCTCACCTCGGCCGTTACCGTGAGCTCCTGGGAGCCGCCGGCACCGAGTGTCGAATCCGTGACGAAGTAGAAGCCGTCCTCCTGGCTCACGCCGAAGCCGAACGCGAACTCCCAGCCGAGCTCGAGCTGCACGCCGGCGTCGAGATCGAATCCGAGCACCGGTATGCCGAGATCGAAATCGAGCGGCTGGTTGAACACGTAGCGGTCGCCGAGCAGGAAGTCGAACTGGCCGAACTCGTCGAACAGGCCGAAGCCGGACTTCACGATGTCGTCGATGTCGACGACACCGTCGGCGGCGCCGCTCGCGTTACCGGCCACGTCGTTCAGGAGCCCGAGCGCACCGACGCGCAAGCCGAACAGGTCGAGCGGGATCGCGCCAGCGGTCTCGACCACGATGCGCTCGGCGGGATTCACGGCCCGCAGCGTGAGCCTGAAGCCGCCCGCGACGTTGACGAACGCGGCAACGACATCGTCGTCGAGGCCGCGGCCGCGCAGCGAGTCGTTCAGCGCGTCGACGAGCGCCTGCGGCGTGTCGCCGGCCACGTCCTCGGCGCGCACGACGACGCGCACGGCATCATCGCGGCCCACCGTGACGTTGAGCTCGGCGTCGCGCGCGAGCGCGCCCGACGCGAGCACGCCGCCCTCGAGCACGCCGACAGCCGAATCGCCCGGATCGAACCCGAGCACCTCGACGGCGGCGGGATCGCCGTCGCCCTCGCCGGCGAAGATGTGGTAGAGCGTTTCCTGCACGAGCGTGACGGGGTTCAGCCCGCCCTGGCGCAGCTTCAAGCTCAAGTAGCCGAGCACGTCGTCGCGGAAGTCGGCGATGAACTGGCCCGCCGGCGCGAGGCCGTCGCCGATCAGCGGCAGCTCGACCCCCAAAATTTCGCCGTCGAGCGCGTCCTGCACCGACAAGAGCACCGAGTCCAAGCCGTCGATGAGAAATTCGGGATTGCTCAGCATGCCGATCAGCGTCGGCGTCGGGAACGCCGTGAGGTCGGGCGCCGCAATCGTGACGGAGCCCGTCTCGCGCTCCAGCTCGCCGCCGCCCGCGTCGAGCCCCATGTACGCCGCGATGTTCGGAATGCCGATCGTGAGCACGTTGTCGACGTCGTTGACGGGCGTCGACTCATCCGGGAAGAAGAGCGGCAGCGACGCCGTCGCGCTGCCGCCGTAGTCGGTAGCGAAATCGAGCTCGTCGTCGAAGTACGTGCGGCCGTCGGTCTCGGCCGTGTCGACGAGGAGCACGGCGAAGAACGCGGCAAGCTCTGCGCTGCCGTCGACGACGTAGAAGCCGAACGGCCCCACCTGCGCCGTGAAGTCCAGGTTGTCGCCGGCCGCGCGCGCGTCGAGCCGGATCGACGTGCCGTTCTCGCCGTTGTAGAGGAACGGCACGATCTCGCCGCCGCCCGCCGAGCGCACGGCGATCGTCGCGCCCGGCGCCGTCGTCAGTTGCACGCGCCCCATGCCGCTGCCGGGAACGGCCGGCGCCAGCAGCGACACGACGACGGCCGGCGCGTTCTCGCCTGCCAGCGCCGCATCGATCGCGGCTTGCAGGTCGGCGACGAAGCCGTTCGTGTCGGCCGGCGCGTCCGTGCGCAAGCTGCGGCCGCGCAGCACGCCGTCGCCGTCGCTGTCGGTGCTGCGCTCCGTGCCGCGCGGGATGAGGCCGAGCACCGTGGCGACGTCGGCGCCGCCCAAGCTCTCGAGGGCGAATACGCCCCCGCGCGCAATCGTGAGGCGCTCGCCGAAGCCGTCCTTCGTGCCCTGGAACGTGAGCTGGCCGCCGTTGACGATGCCGTTGTAGGCGACGGCGACCGTCTCCGCGCTCACGGGATTGATCTGCCCGGCGTCCACGAGCGCCCGGCGGATCGCCTCCTCGATGCTCGCGAGCCAGGCGCGGCGCGCCGTGCCCGGGGCCGCCGCGGCCACGAACACGGACACGGCCTGCTCGTCGTGCCCGACTTGCAGCGAGAAGTCGAGCGCGGCGCCCTCGACGACGCCCGTCAGCGTCACGTAGACGCCCGTCTGGCTCGCCGCGCTGCTCGTCGTGGTATCGGTGAGGACGATGCGCTGCTCGTCGTCGAGCTCCGCATCGAGGCCGCTCACGGCGTCGAGGCGGGCGACCAAGTCGCCGACGGTCGCGGCGCCGCCGAAATCGACGCGGTGCACCGTGCCGTCGGCGAGGCGCACGAGCAGATCGTCGCCGGCGCCGCCGAGGTCGGGCGGATCGTCGAACCGGTCGAGATCGGCGAGCGGCGTAGCAAGGTCGACGACGAGCGGCGCGCGCGTTTGCGCGCCGGCCGACACGGTCACGGTGATGAACTCCGTCGTGCCGACTTGCAGCTCGAACACGATGTCCTGCTCGGCCAGGCGGTCGGCGGCCGCCTGCGCGTCACCGGTCGCCTCGAGCGTGCCGACATCGCGCGCTTCGGGCGGATCGCCCTCCTCTGCGGCGTCCGACAGCTTGAAGCCGAGCGCTTCGGCCGAGCCGTTGCCGTCGCCGAGCTCGATGCCCAAAGAGAGGCGCACGAGACCGCCGACGCCGACGCTCAAATCGCCCGTGGAGCTGACGCCGACGAAATTGCTGAGCCCGTCGAGCAGCGTTCGCGCCGCGGAGTCCGGCTCCGTCAACGCCACGAGGTCCGCCAAGTCCAGATCGAAGCCGAGCGACGTGTCGAGCGACGTCTCGAACACGAGATCCACGCGTAGCGCGAGACTGTCGTTGGCCGTGTCGAGCGACAGCGTGACGAATTGCTCGGGCAGGCCGAGCAGATTCTCGAGCGTGTCCTCGAGCACGCCGAGCGAGCGCGCCGGGTTCGCGGCCACGTCGTCGACGAGCGCCGCAAACCGGTCGGCGATCACGAGCAGCTCGGTGGGACTCTGATTCAGGAGCGGCAGCGGTTGATCGAGGATCGCAGCCAAGCTGCCGTCCACGCCTTGCAGCTCGACGAGGAAGTCGAGCACTTGCTGCAAGCCGTCGACGATGTCGCTGAAGCTCAAGCTCGACAGCGCGTCGTAGATCGACAGATCCGGCCCGCGCACGCTGACGGCGATGCTCGTGGGCGCGTCGGGCACGTCGAGCGTGGGCGCCGACGCGAGCCAGTCGGCGATGTCGAGGTCGAGCGAAACAGCGATCGGCTCGAGCTGCGCGCTGCCGAGGCCGAGCAGCCGCGGCTGCGCGGCGAGATCGATGTCCACGACGCCCGTGATCGCGGCGTCGACGAGGTCGGCGAGCTGGCCCGGCCTGCCGAGGCGGTTCCACAGCGTCTCGAGCGTGATGCGCGTGGCATCGGCGGCCGGGTCGTTGCCGGCGTCGAAGTCGGGATTCACGAGATCGAGCGCGACGCTGCCGAGCACGGCGCCGCTGCCCGTGAAATCGACGCCGACGCCGAGCCCGCCTTCGCCGCCGAAGCCGACGAGCGCGGTACCCGTAACGCCTTCGGCCGACAACCGCACGTCGCCGTCGAGCGATGCGTCGCGGATGAAGAACTCGGCCGTTTGCACGCGCGCGCTGCTGTCGTCGGTCGCCGAGAACCCGAGCTGCGCGATCGCGCCGTTCGTCGAGCTCTGCTCGAGCGCCGGCAGGCTGATGCGGCGAATGCCGCTGTCCGCGCTCGTGAAGAACTCGAAGCGGTTGTTCTCCGTGGCGGCCTGGTCCGTCAACGCGACGCGCCGCACCTGCACGTCGTCGTTGCCGATCTCGTCGACGAGCGCTTGATTGATGTCCGCGAGCAAGTCGTCGATCGACGTGTTGGTCACGTCGGCGGCCACGGTGATCGTGTGCGATTCGCCGTCGACGACGATGCGGAACGTCGCGTCGTTGTCGAGCCGGCCGTCGAACGGCACGGGCGAGCTCAGCAGCCCGAGCTCCGTGTACGCCGTGTTGGCGAAGTCCTCGATCGTCACGCCGACGCGCCGATCGAGCACGTGCGGCGAGCTGTCGGCGTCGGGTTGCGCGAGCGACGGCAGCGCCGTCAAGCTGATGCGCCCGCCCGTGTGCTGCGCGATGACTTGCGGGCTCTCGAACGTGAGCTCGAAGGGCGGGCTGCCGGCGGAGGCCGCGTACTGCAAGTAGCGGCGCGGCGTGTCGCTGAAATCGATCGCGAGATCGCCGCCCGTGACCGCGAACGTGAGCCGGTCGTCGCCGTCGCTGCCCACCGTCACGCGCACGGCCGAGCCCGCGTTGCGCAGCGCGTCGTTGATCGCCGCCTCGACGTCGGCCGCGAGAGCGTCCACGGCGTCGTCGGCGCCGGCATTGTCGGCCGTCGCTTGCACGCGCACCGTGCCGTCGATCGCCGTGCCGCCCACCGTGAGCGTGAACACCACGTTGTCTTGCAGCACGCCGTCGTGCGGCGCCGGCGCCGCAGCGGTGACCGCGCCGCCGCCGGCGTGGAGGCTCAGCGTCTCGGTGCCGACCGGCGAATAGGCGCGCACATCGATTCGCGCGGCGCCCGCAAGCGCGTCGTTGATCGCGGCTTCCACGTCGCGGGCG
>CAMPKU010000009.1 GCA_946887385.1 uncultured Gammaproteobacteria bacterium | reverse complement strand
GCGCGGCCAGCACGTGGTGCGCGACGAAACTTTGCGCGAGGTGGCGGCTGAGATCGGACTGGACGTCGCGGCGTTTTCGAAGGCCGTGAACACCGTGCCCGTGGACGAGCATGTGGCCGCGTCCCGGGAGCTCATGAACAACGTCGGCGCCCAGGGTTTTCCGACGTTCGTTCTGCAGATCGATGATGAGTGGTTGGCCGTGCCGCACAGCCGCTTCGCCTCCGCGCCGGCCAAGCTCGCGGAGTGGCTCGACTCGCAGCTGCGCGCGCGTTCGCGCACGCACTAACGGGCGCCATGCCCCCGCTGTCGATTCTCGATCTCGCATTTGTGCCAGACGGCGCCACGCCGGCGGAAGCGCTGCGGCGCACGCTCGAGCTGGCCCAGCACGCGGAGCAGTGGGGCTACAAGCGCTTCTGGCTCGCCGAGCACCACAACATGGTGGGCATCGCGAGCGCGGCGACCTCGGTCGTGATCGGCTACGTGGCCGGCGGCACGCGCACGATTCGCGTCGGCGCGGGCGGCATCATGCTGCCGAACCATTCGCCGCTCGTGATCGCGGAGCAGTTCGGCACGCTCGAGACGCTGTACCCGGGTCGCATCGACTTAGGGCTCGGGCGCGCGCCGGGCACGGATCAGCGAACGTTGCGCGCGCTCAGGCGCACGCCCATGAGCGCCGAGTCGTTCCCGCAAGACGTGCTCGAGCTCCAAGCGCTGCTCGGGCCGCTGCAACCGGGGCAAGTTGTGGAGGCTGTGCCGGGCACGGGGCTTGAAGTGCCGTTATGGATCTTGGGCTCGAGCCTGTATGGCGCGCAGCTCGCCGCGGCGCTCGGGCTGCCGTACGCCTTCGCCTCGCACTTCGCGCCGGACGATCTGTTGGCGGCGCTCGCCACGTATCGCGCGGGCTTTCGGCCTTCGATGCAGCTCGCGGCACCGTATGCGATGGTGGGCGCCAACGTGATCGTGGCAGACACGGATGCCGAAGCGCGACGAATCTTCACGTCGATCCAGCAAAGCGTCGCGAATCTGCTGCGCGGCGCGCGCGGCCGTTTGAACGCGCCGATCGACGACATCGAATGCTACTGGACGCCGGCCGAAAAGGCGCAAGCCTCGCGCATGCTCGCGCGCTCGTTCGTGGGCGCGCCGGCCACGGTGCGCGCGGGTCTCGAGCAATTCGTGGCAGACACCCAAGCGGACGAGATCATCGTAGCCGCGGGCATCTTTAGCCAAGCGGCGCGGCTGCGCTCGTACGAGCTGCTGGCCGAGCTGCGTGGAGCGCGACTCACTCCGGCAAGTTGAGCGCATAGCGCGTGTGACGAAGTTCCCCCGTCTTGGTAAACGCGCCGACCGTCACGAGGCCTTGCAAATCACGGGTCGCGGTCGCGCGTGACGTTCGGGTGATGCTTATATAGTTCTCGGCGCTGAGGCCGCCCTCGAAGCCATCGATGCCTTCCCGGAACATGCGGGCAACCACCTTGGCTTGGCGTTCGTTGAGAATGTCGCCGAAGCGCTGGCAGAACTTGGCCTTGGCGATGTAGAAATCCACGCGCTTGATGGTGACGGTCTGTGCTTCGAGAATCGTATTGGCGAAATAGGTCATCCAACCGGTGATTTCCAAGTCTTTGTTGCTGCGCTCGAGTGCTGCGTAGTAGTCCTTGCGCCTGCGCTCGATCGTGTAGGCGAGGGCGATCAGCGTCGGCTGGCCGAGCGATTGCGCCAGCGCCTTTTCCGAGATCGCGCGGCCGATGCGCCCGTTGCCATCCTCGAACGGATGGATGCACTCGAAATACAGATGCGAGTGCGCGGCGCGCGTGAGCGCCGGCAGCGCTTTCTTCTCATCCGGCGCGGTTGCGTTGAACCAAGCGATGAATCGGTGCATTTCGTCCGGTACGCGCGCGGACGGCGGCGCCTCGAAGTGCACCGTGCGTTTATAGTCCGGGCCGGAGACCACCTGCATCGGATCGGCATGCGTCCGGTAGCTGCCGATGCGTCCGATCGTCCTGTGGCCGCTCAGCAGCATTGCGTGCCAAGCGAAGAGCGCCTTGTCGTCGAGTGGCGCCGCGAAGTTCTTGAACAGATCGGCCATCATGTGCGAGATCCCGCGCTCTGCCGGTTTGATGCCCGGCCGCTCGGTGCCGAGGCCCAGTTGCTCGCGGAGCGAGGATTGAACGCTGTAGCGGTCGAGAATTTCGCCCTCGATTTCGGAGGTCTTCACCGCTTCCTCGCTGATCAGCTCGATCTTGAGGTTCTCCTGATCGTCCGCCCTCACATGCTTATAGGCGCCGATAAATTCGCCGGAGCGCAGCAACAATTCACGCTCCAGCGGCTCTAAAGCCGCTGAATCATAAGAGAAATTCGGCCACCCGGGTTGGTTCCAGTTCCACGGCATGAGCTATAGAACGCTTCTTGTATAACTCATCATTATTGGATTTTTGAGCTATAGCAAGCGATTCAATACCTTGAGGCCGCTCAATGGCCACGCGGGCTCCATGCCGGGTCTATTGCCGGCTCGCGTAGAGTGGGGCCTACGGAACGCTCCTTCGCGCGAGTGGTCTTTTGGAGCAGCCCGGTGCCAGGCAGGGGGACGCGTCCATGCGAGTCCGTCGTAGTGGGTTTCTACCGGCGCCGTGGCTTGCCGTCGCGGCCCTGGTTTGTCAGAGCCAGGCGGCAGCGTCCGTCGAAATCTCCGTACAGCGGCTCGAGAACGAGAGCATCGTCGCACGCTACGTTTTCGACCGCGAGATCACCGCGTTTCGGTTCCTCGTGGCAGAAGACGTCTCGCGCGATCAATGGCAAGTCGACGAAGCTTCGTTGACCTTCGCGGGCAACGTCGTTTCATCCATCGGCGGCGCGCCGTTCACGACGGCAATGTTGACGCTGCCTTCCGCCGAGGAGTTTCCACGGTCGTCCCCAACGGCGATGCCAACTTCGATATCGATGGGCGCTTCGTCGACGATCGTGGATCTGACGCACTTGCGTGTTCGCGAAGCGGCGGATGGTGCGACGTTCGTATTGCACAACGCTTTCGACGAGGGCGCGGGCGCCTGCGCCGCGCGACGCACGATTCGGCTCGAGCCGGACGAGCTTGCAAGCGCCGCTCGGCGCTACGCGTTTCTTAGCACCACGGCCGAGGTTTGCCGAAGTGCCGGCGGCGACGGCGAGGTCGCGATCGTTTCGGCCGATGCTCCGGCTGCGTTACGGCAATTGATCGCGGACGACTTCGCGCGACGCTACGACAGCCTTCGCCTGCGAGTCGGGGAACGTTCGCCGAAACTGACCTTGTTCGTGGCGCACAAGGGCCGAAAAAACGCGAGTATCACGAGGGTATTGCGCGGCGTGAACGGCGTCGTCGTGGCGCCGCTCGAAGGAGATAGCTGGTCGGCGCCGACGTCGATCAGTAGAGAGAGTCTCATCTCGACGTTACTGGGCAGCGTCGTCGCCGGATGGCTTGGAGGTCCCGACGGCGCTTCGTCCACGAGCTCCCCGAATTGGCTGGCCGGCGGTGCCGCCACGTACGCCGCGATCCTGGATGGGATAGAGCATGGCCGCGCAGAAGACACTCGTGTGAAAGCTAGAATTGACTTCGTCGATGTCTGCGCGCGGCGCGTTACATCGACGCTGCGCGAGCCCCTAGAAGGCCCGCCAATCATGCGCAACGCCAGCGACTGCGGGCTGCTCGTGCAGCTCGTCTACGATGCCATCACGCGCGCCGAATCCGCGAGCGAGCGCACGATCTACGACCTCTGGGCGGAAGCGCTCGCGACGGCGGGCAGCCGCGACGGCGTAGACCCCGCGGCGTTCCTCGCGACGAATCCCCGCGCCGGAGCTGCTCTCGCCGGGTTGCTTCATGGCCCCGAAGCGGACCTCGCGTCGATCGTCTCCGCGCTGCGGGCTGCCGGCGTCGATGCCGTCCTTGGCGAGAGCCCGGATCCGGGCGGGGCAGCGCTCAAGCTATTGATGCCGTTTCTGAGTAAGGCCTGCCCCGGCGCACGGTTCGGCTTCGGCTTCGCCGGGCGCGACACGGGCATCGGCTTCGACGTCAACGTGCGGCAGCCGTGCGATCGATTACCCGCGAAGTTTTCCTTCATCCGCATCGAAGCGCTTAGCATCTACTCCCCGCCGCGGCAGATGTACGACGCCGTCGAGCAGGCATGCGCCGCGGACGGAGCGATCACGTTGACGGGCACGACCGCGGCGCTGCCCGTGCTCGAGCTCGACTGCCCGGAAGAAATCCCGAGCGTCCCATCGGCACTCAAGATTCGCGATCTGGGCGTGCTGCTACGCTAAGTTCGAAGCGATCTCAGCCGAAACCCAACGCCTCGAAAACCTCTATCAGCAACCGCGCGTTGCTGCATGAGACGGCAATAGCATCGACGAGCGGCGAGCGATGTGAAGGAAATCGCGGCCGCCTCTATACTGCGGCGCGATGCCAAACGTTCGAGTAGCAGTCAGATGGATTTCCAGTTTCCAACGTCGCTAGCGATATTCGAAGAGTACCCGTGGCTTGCAACCGCAGCGGGCCTTATAGCGCTGGTTGCAGTCGCGTGGGCCACCAACTGGGTCGCGCGGCGAATCCTCATCCGCGGCCTCCGACAGGTCGCGGCGAGGTTGAGCGGCGGAAGGGACGGCGTACTGATGCGCCATCACGTGGTCGATCGCCTTGCGAACGCTGTGCCCGCCCTCGTCGTGCAGGCCGGCATCGGGCTCGTTCCGAATTTACCGACCGGCGTGGCTCAGGTGATCCGGTTGGGCACGCAGGCGTTCGTGTTCCTCATGCTCGTGCTGGCGGCGAGCCGGGTGCTCGACGTGCTCAACGAGTTCTACGAGCGCCGACCCGACGCACGGAGCAAGCCGATCAAGGGCTACCTGCAACTCGTCAAGATCGTGCTATTCATCGTGTGCGGTCTGATGATTCTCGGTACCTTGCTCAATCGCGACGTCTTCACTCTGCTGGCTGGCTTTGGCGCGCTGGCAGCCGTCATCATGCTGGTGTTCCAGAATACGATTCTGTCGCTCGTCGCGAGTATCCAGGTGTCGTCGTACGACATGGTTCGCGTGGGCGACTGGATCGAAATGCCGGCGCTCAATGCCGACGGCGACATCATCGACATCTCGCTGCACACGGTGACGGTTCAGAACTGGGACAAGACCATCACAGTCATTCCGACGCATCGGCTCGTCACCGACACGTTCAAGAACTGGCGCGGTATGTTCGAGTCGGGAGGCCGCCGCATCAAGCGCGCGCTGCTGATCGACCAGACGAGCGTTCGATTTCTCACCGACGAGGAACGGCGGCGCATGCGGCGGTTCTTCCTGCTTGACCACTATATCGAGGATAAAGAACGCGAGCTCGATCAATGGAACCGGGCGCTCGCCGGGCACGCTCAGGAACCAGTCAATCAGCGGCGTGTGACGAACCTCGGCACGTTCCGCGCCTATGTCCTGCAGTATCTGAGCCATCACCCGGGGATCAATCAGGAGCTGACGCTGCTTGTGCGCCAGCTCGCCCCGACATTCACGGGATTGCCGCTCGAAATCTACTGCTTCACGAAGGATACGTCGTGGGCCGCTTACGAAGGCGTGCAGTCCGATATCTTCGATCATTTGCTCGCGATCTTGCCCGAGTTCGATTTACGCGTACTGCAGTACGCCCTGGATACAGACGGGCCGCTCGCTGCACCGGTGCTTGGCGCAAAGCTCGCGGAGGGTGCCTTGCGGTGAGCCCGGAAAGCGGCTTCTGATCGCGTGCACCTGAGGCGATCTCACGCCGAACTTTTTCGGCGCCGACACGCTGTGTCGAGCTGCGCCTCGAAAACCGCTGGGTCGGAATAGAGCTGGATCAACCGGTCCGTGCGCGATAGGTGGCGCGCGATGGCTACCGTGAGCTCGACCATCTTGGATCCTGCAAGCACGTGAACGTGCGCGAGATCGGCTTGATGCCGTGTGATGAAGCGCGTCCAGTCCTCGCTCACGCGCACAGCGGCGCCCACGGCGTTGCGCGCATCGATGAAGAGATGCACGGGGCCTGCAATGCGCAGCACCGCGGCGATCTCGTCGAGCGGCGCTGTGCCGAGCGCGCCTTTGTCGTAGCCCGTGATCGTGACGACGAGCACGTTGGGCTTAGGCCGCGCGAACTCGAACGCGGTGTCGCGCGAGCTCATGCGCACCGGGCCGTCCGGCAACACTTCTCGATTCGTACCTTGAGTCATATCTGGCTCTCGCATCGCAGTATAGCCGTGCGCGTGGACGCGATCCGCTCGTCTAGTTTCGGTTTGCCGTTCGTCCTCTTAGCCCGGAACGGGGAGGTTGGGGGAACGGACCCGCGGTAAATCCTTGGGATCAGCTCCGCGCGCCGCATTTCCCACGAGCTAGCCCAGACGCCAGTTTGCGGCGCAAGGCGGCGCGCCGCATCACGTCCGCAGAACTTTTGCGGCGAATGAGTTGTCACGTCTTATGGGCTTGGCAAAACGGCAAGGACGTCGTGTATGCGCATTGCTCAGGTCGCGCCCCTGTTCGAGAGCGTACCGCCGAAATACTACGGAGGCACCGAGCGCGTCGTGTCGTACTTGACCGAGGAGCTGGTTCGCCAGGGCCACGATGTCGCGCTGTTCGCGAGCGGCGACTCCGTGACGCAGGCCAAGCTCGTCGCCACGACGCGGCGCTCGTTGCGGCTCGACAAACACTGCGTCGATCAGTTGGCGCCCCAGATGCTAATGCTCGAGCGCGTCGTACAGTCCGCGTCCTCGTTCGACGTGATTCATTTCCACGTCGACTACTTGCACTTTCCGTATTCGCGCCGGCATAACACCGCTCACTTGACGACCTTGCACGGCCGGCTCGATCTGCCGGAGCTCGTGCCGCTCTATCGCGAGTTCCACGACATGCCCGTCGTCTCGATCTCGTCGGCCCAGCGCGAGCCGCTGCCCTTCGCCAATTGGCTAGGCACCGTGCACCACGGCTTGCCGCATGACCTGTACCGCTTTCGAGCCGAGGCCGGGGAGTATCTCGCCTTCATCGGGCGAGTGGCGCCCGAGAAGCGTGTCGATCGAGCGATCGCGATCGCGAAGCGCGTCGGGCTGCCGCTTCGGATCGCGGCGAAAGTGGACGCCGTGGACCGCGAGTATTTCGAAAGCATCGTCGAGCCGCTCCTCGACGATCCGCTCGTGGAATACATCGGCGAGATCGGCGACGGTGAGAAGCAGGAGTTCCTCGGCAACGCTAAAGTGCTGCTGTTTCCGATCGATTGGCCCGAGCCCTTTGGGCTCGTGATGATCGAAGCGATGGCGTGCGGAACCCCCGTCATCGCGTTGCGCCGAGGCGCGGTGCCCGAAATTGTCGAGCACGGGCGCACGGGCTTCGTCGTCGGCGACCTCGATGAAGCCATCGCCGCCACCGAGCGCATCGGTGAGATCAGCCGGCAACGCTGTCGGGAGCTCTTCGAGGAGCGCTTTACCGCCGCGCGCATGGCGAGCGATTACCTCGCGCTCTATGAGTCGTTGCTCGAAATGGGGGAACGACGCGCGGCGGGAGCCCATCTAAGATGAGCGACGCACCTCTCGAGCCATCGGACCAGTTCCAGATCGTTTCCACAACTGCTCGCATCGACGAACGGACACGAGTCATGAAGCAGGGAGATACGTTCGCAGTATTCGACCGCTTTGGCGACATTGAGCCGAGCGGCACCGGCGAGCTCGGCATCTACGACCACGACACTCGAATCCTGTCGCAGTTGTCCCTGCGGCTGGAGGGCCGTCGACCGCTGCTGCTCGGCTCGACCGTCAAGGAGGCCAACGCCGTCTTGGCGATCGATCTCATGAATCCCGACCTGCAGCGACAAGACGCGTCGATTCCGCACGGCACCGTGCACATCGATCGCGCGCGCGTGCTGCTCGACGGGGCGTGCCACGAGCGAATCCGTGTGCACAACTACGGCCGCACGAGCATCGAGCTCGCGATGTCGATCGAGTTCGGCGCGGACTTCGCCGATATCTTCGAGGTGCGGGGCATGCAGCGCGAGCGGCGCGGCAAGCGGCTGCCGACGCGCGTCGACGGCGCCGAGCTCGAGCTCGGTTACGAAGGCCTCGACGGACGCGTGCGACGGACCAGGCTCGCGTTCAACCCGCCGCCGACGCGGCTCAGCGAAACGCGCGCCGAGTTCCTGCTCAAACTTCCACCCCGTGGCGACGAGGTGTACCACCTGGTCGTGACCACGGAGGGCGAGGAGAGCACGGTCGAGCCGTTCATCGAGTCGTACGAGGACGCCGCCCGCACGGCCGCCGACATTCTCGCCCGCGCGCGCGCCGACGACCCGCAGATCAGCACCTCGAGCGAGCCGTTCAATAACTGGTTATCGCGCTCGCTGGCCGACCTGCACATGATGCGCACCGAAACCCCATACGGACCTTATCCGTACGCGGGCGTGCCGTGGTTCAGCACCGCGTTCGGCCGCGACGGCATCATCACGGCGCTCGAGTGCCTATGGTTCAATTCCAGTATCGCCAAGGGCGTGTTGCAATACCTTGCGGCAACGCAAGCCGAGTCGGATCTCGCCGACAGCGACGCGCAGCCCGGCAAAGTGCTGCACGAAACCCGCTCCGGCGAGATGGCCGCGACCGGCGAAGTGCCGTTCGGCCGGTATTACGGCAGCGTCGACGCCACGCCGCTATTCGTGATGCTCGCAGGCGCGTATCACCAGCGCACGGGCGACCTCGTGTTCGCAAAGTCGTTATGGCCCCACGTCGAGCGCGCGCTCGAATGGATCGATCGATACGGCGACGTCGACGCCGACGGGTTCGTCGAGTACGCGCGTCGCTCCGAGACCGGGCTCGTTCAGCAGGGTTGGAAAGACTCTCAAGATTCGGTGTTCCACCGCGACGGCACGCTAGCCGAAGGGCCGATTGCGCTGTGCGAGGTGCAAGGTTACGTCTATGCCGCGAAACGCTCTGCCGCTGCGCTGGCCAACGCGCTCGGCGCGCACGAGCGCGCGCGCGAGCTCGACGATGCCGCCGCAGCGTTGCGACAGCGTTTCGCCGAAGCGTTCTGGTGCGATGATTTGTCGACGTATGCCCTGGCCCTCGACGGGCGCAAGCGGAGCTGCCGTGTACGCGCGTCGAACGCGGGGCACTGCCTCTATGCCGGCATCGCGAGCGCCGAGCACGCCGAGCGTGTGGCGGCCACTCTGCTCTCCGACGCCTCGTACTCGGGTTGGGGTATCCGCACCATTGCGCAATCCGAGGCGCAGTACAATCCCATGTCCTATCACAACGGCTCGGTCTGGCCGCACGACAATGCGTTGATCGCAGCGGGGCTCGCGCGCTACGGGCACAAGGCTGCGGTGCTTCGCGTGCTCATGGGTCTGTTCGATGCGAGCCTGTTCTTCGACATGCACCGCCTGCCGGAGCTGTTCTGCGGCTTCTCGCGCCGGCCCGACGAAAATCCAACCCTCTATCCCGTCTCCTGTGCGCCGCAGTCCTGGGCGTCGGCGGCGCCGCTATTGCTGCTGCAAGCATGTCTCGGGCTCGAGGTGAACGCCGCCGAGCGTCAGGTGCTGTTCGCGAAACCCGTACTGCCCGAGTTCCTGCGCGAGCTACACATCGAAGGGCTCAAGGTGGGCGACGCAAGCGTCGATCTGTATCTCGTTCGTCATCGCGAGGATGTCGGAATCAACGTCGGGCGGCGCGAAGGCCCCGTCAAGGTCGTTACCATCAAGTAAGTCCGGCCGCCGGGCCCGGCCGGTTCCATTTCCGTCGGCAGCAAGAACGGCCGCGTTGGCACGATTAGTGAATCACCTCCAGCAATTCGAGGGGGGTGTGGACCAACTGCTGCGATGGACGCGAGACCGTCCAATACTCAAGGGTCGGCGGTCGCGCCGTTCAGCTCCACGTTGTTCTAGCGCCATGCGCACGCTATCGCGGCGGAAACCTTGGATCGCCAATCTGGCCCTGCTTGCCGGCTCGTTCGCGCTCGCGTTGGGCGGTGCGGAGCTCGTGCTGCGCGCGCTGTACGAGAGCGACTACGAAATCCATCCGCGCGGTCTTTACAGCGCCGACCCGGCCGTGGGCTACGTGCCGACGCCGGGGTTTACCGGCACGTTCGTGCGCGACGAGTACGCGCATGGCGTCACGATCGGCAACTCCGGCCTGCGTGGCGCGGACCCACGCCCGCGGCGGCCGGAAACTTATCGCATCGTCTGTCTCGGCGATTCGTTCACCTGGGGGCTCGGCGTCGGCGACGCGGAAGCCTATCCTCATCTCCTCGAGCAACGTTTGTCGCAGCGCTTTCCCGGCGTGGACCTGCAAGTGCTCAACGCCGGCGTGCCCGGTTACGGCACGGCCGACGAGCTGCGCTTTTTCGAGAGCCGCCTCGACGAGCTCGATCCCGACCTCGTTGTGGTGCAGTTTCTCGCCGAGAACGACTTCAACGACAACCGGCAGCCCGCGCTCGGCCGCGTGGAGCTGCGCGACGGCTGGCTGCATTCGGCCGAGCCGCCGCGCCCGCAGCCGCAGCGCACGCTCGAGTGGTTCAAGCGGCACAGCGTGCTGGCGCGCGCGGCGAGCGAGCGGGCCGGCTATCTCGCCGCGCGGCTCGGCCTCGCTACGGCCACCGACGGCGATCGGTTCAGCGAAGCGGACGCGGCCCGGGCGGGCCATTTGCTCGGCCGCGTGGCGGCGCTCGCCGGCGCGCGCGGTGCGGATAGCGTGTTCGTGTTCGTGACGAGCCAGACGCCGGTGGTCGCCGAGGAACCGGTGGAGGTTGCCGCGGCGCGCGTCGTCAAAGACGCGGCGCGCGCGGCCGGCGCCGGTTTTCTCGAGCTGACGCCTGCTTTGCGCAAGCGCGAAGACCGGTACGAGCTTTACTACGCGCTCGACGGCCATTGGACGGCCGGAGGGCACGCGGCGGCCGCCGAAGCCATCGGCGCCTATATCGTGCGGGAGCACGGCAATGCCATCGCTGCCCGGGCGCGAGAGTAGGCGCTTGCGCGGCAGCGGCCCGTTTCTTGCTGATTCTGCGCAACGCCACTACGAGCTTCACGGCGCCCGGAAACACAAGGTGCAGCGACTCTTCGCTATGCTGTCGGCGGCCGTGCTGCTCGCGCCGCTCGCGGGCGCGGTCTATTTGAAGTTTCTGGAACCGGCTCCAGATCTTGCGCGCAAAACGCAGCCGTCGTCGCCGCAAGTCGCTGCGGCCGGAACGCTTCCCGCTGCAGTGGGCCGCGCTCGGCTCGAGCGTACGCCGAGGGACGAGGCAAGCGGCAACTGGACCCACTTCGCCGCGAATGCAGGGGCCACGCAGTATTCGCCGCTCGACCAAATCGGCGTCGACAATATTCAGAAGCTCGAGCTCGCATGGGTGTACCGCACGGGTGCTGCAGAGCGCCATCCAGAAGAGCTCGCCCGAAGCTCGTTCGCCGCCACGCCGATCGTCGCCGGCGGCTCGCTGATCGTCTGCACGCCGTGGAGCCGCGTCATCGCGCTCGATCCCGTCACGGGGAAGGAACGTTGGGTGTTCGATCCCGTAGTCACTTTGACGCAGCCGCCGGAGCACCGCTCGATCTGCCGCGGTGTTGCGGCCTGGCGCGACCCGCAAGCCGCCCCGGGAGCGGCCTGTGCCGAAAGGCTTCTGTTCGGGACCAACGATCGGCGGGTCTTTGCGATCGATGCGGTTACCGGGCGCAGTTGTGGCGATTTCGGCCGTGGCGGCGAGCTATCGATCGAACCCGACAAGCCGCAGCAGTTTGCCGGTGAGCTGCAACTGAATGGGCCGCCCGCGATCGTCAACGGCATCGCCGTGATCGGTTCGACGGTCTCGGACCATGTGCGCCGCGATGCGCCGAGCGGCGTGGTGCGTGCGTTTGATGCCCGCACCGGCGTGCCGCGCTGGACTTTCGATCCGATTCCGCGGGATGCGGCCGATCCCGCGGCGGCGACGTGGAAGGAGGGGAGCGCCGCGCGCACGGGCGCCGCGAACGTCTGGAGCGACATGAGCGTCGACGAAGCGCGCGATCTCATTTACCTATCCACTTCGAGCCCTTCGCTCGATTTCGACGGCCGCGGCCGGCCCGGCGACAACCGCTATGCGAACTCCGTCGTGGCGCTGCGCGGGGCGACCGGCGAGATCGTCTGGCACTTTCAAATCGTTCACCACGACTTGTGGGACTACGATCTGCCGAGCGCAGGTCTGTTGACGCAACTTCGCGTCGGTGGCCGCACGCGCGACGCGCTGATCCAGGTAACGAAGCAGGGGCTCGTGTTCGCGTTCGACCGGGAGACCGGCGAGCCGCTGTTCTCGATCGAGGAGCGCCCCGTCCCGCAGAGCGACGTACCGGGCGAAGAGACTTCGCCGACCCAGCCGTTCCCCACTGAAATGCCATGGCTGATGGCGGCGCACCTCGAAGGCGTCGGTTTCGCAGCCGCGGACGCATGGGGCTTCACACCGCTCGACGAAGCCCTGTGCAGGCGCCGGCTCGAGGGGCATCGCGCGCTCGGTCTCTATGGCCCGCCGAGCCGCGACGGCACGCTAACCTACCCTTGGACCACGGGCGGCATGAATCACGGCATGCGAGCCTACGATCCCGAGCGCCGGCTCTTGATCGTGAATCTGATCCGCACGGCCGGCGTGCTCTATTCGCCGCCGGGCCCGGAGCCGCAAGCGGGCCTTGCGCCCGGTTCCGGGCTTCTGCTGTCGGTGCTCGGCGCGCCTTGCGTCGGGCCGCCGTGGGGCGAGCTCGTTGCGCTCGACGTCGAACGCCGGCGGATCGTTTGGCGCGTGCCGCTCGGCACGGTCGAGAAACTGGCGAAGCTCCCTTCATGGTTGCCGCTGCCTTTGAAGTTCGGCACCCCGAGCCGCGGCGGCCCGATGTTGACGGGCGGCGGCTTGACCTTCGTGGCGGGAACGATGGACGACGCGCTGCGCGCATTCGAGACGGACACGGGCCGCGAGCTGTGGCGCGTGCAGCTGCCGGCCGGAGGACAGGCGACACCCATGACCTACGAGGCGGACGGGCGCCAGTACGTCGTCATCGCGGCGGGCGGCCACGCTTGGATGCAAACGACGCCCGGCGACTACGTGCTCGCTTACGCGCTGCGCGACTGACGCGCGATGAGCGGTAAGAGCCGCTGGCTGCGATAGCTTTCGACGGTGCGCCGAAAGCCTTCCTCGAGATCTACGCGCGGTTGGTAGCCGAGCATGCGGCGCGCCTTCTCGATGCTGAAGGCGCGATTGTGCTTGAAGAAGCGAAGGCGCCGGCGGTGCAGCGGCGGGCTCAGCCCGAACGGCTTGCACAGCGCCTCGCAGCCGAGGGCCGCCGCCTCCATGAGCCCATAAGGCAGCCGTATTTTCGGCGGCACGGTGCCGAGCGCCTGCGCAGCGAGCGTCACGTACTCCGCCAGGGGCAAGTAACGTGCCCCGCCGATGATGAACGTTTCGCCGGCGGCCTCCGGCACCGTCAACGTCTTCATGAAGCCCTCGACGAGGTCGTCGATATAGACGGGATGGAAGTTGGCCCGCCCCTCGCCGATCATCACGAACATCCCCCGCGACAGCATGCGGAACATCTTGAGCATGCGGGTGTCGCCGGGCCCGTAAATGGCACACGGGCGGACGATTACGACTTCCATGCGGCCCTCGGCCATCACCTTGCGGCACGCGTGCTCGGCTAACAGCTTCGACTCCTGATAGTGGTCGCGCGGCGCGCACGGAGAATCCTCGTTCGCCGGGCTCGTATCGACGTGGCCGTGCACGCCGATCGTCGAGCAGCTCACGAAGCGCCGCACGCCGGCCGCCGACGCGGCTTCGAGAAGGTGCACGGTGCCCTCATGGTTCACTTCGAAGAATCGCTCGCGCGCGGCCTCGGTGCGATACATCGAGGCCACGTGGATCACGAGCTCCGCGCCCGTCACGAGCTCTGCGAGCGCCGCGCGGTCCGACAGCGAGCCCACGACCGTCTCGATCTGCGAGTGCATCTCTCTGCGAACCTGTGCGCGGCGCACCAGTGCGCGTACGCCGTAGCCGTCGGCGAGCAGACGCCGCGCGATGGCGCTGCCCGTGAAGCCGGTTGCGCCGGTCAATGCCACGAGCGGCCGCGAGCGCTCCGATCCGGCGTGTCTATCGGGCCGCATGCTGGTCGTATCCACTCATTTCTCTCCTCTCAAGACACGCCGCGCGGCTCCGGCTCGCCCGGCGTAATCGGTTTTCGGCCGCCGGCCAGGTACGCAGCGCAGCCGATCCCGTAGAGCAACACCGACAAACCCGACTGCAACAACGATGCCGCGAGCGCCTGCTCCGCGGGAACGCTCCAGAAACCGAGCAGCGTGACGTGGATCGCCTGATAGCCGCCGAAGCCGAGCATCGAAATCGGCAGCGCGGCGCCGATCGTGATGAGGGGGCCGATGGCGAGCAGCACGGCCCACGGGACTTCGGCCCCGGCCGCTGCGAGCAGCGTCAGCCAGCCGAGCGTACGCAGCCCATAGCACAGCAGCGCCACCGAGCCGATACCGGCCGCAGCTTGCGCCGCCGGCCGGAAAACGAGCGCCGCTCGGAATCCCTCGATTCGCTGCCGGATGCGCGTCGACCAGCCGCTGCCTGAGCCGGCTGCTTCGGGCTTGCGCGGCCGTCGCGACCCGGCCCAGAGCACGGCGATGCTCAACAAGCACATGGCCGCGACGCCTGCCGCGGCCGTGAGCGCGGCCCGCGGCGCGCTTGGCGAAGCGAGCAGAGCGAGCGAAGCGCAAAGCCCCGCGGCGCTGATGGCCGCGAGGCTCAGCGCGTTGAGCAACACCGCCGTGGCCAACGGCAGCTCGAGCGGCGTGCGCGCAGCCCGTGCGGCGAGTGCGCTGCGCGCAAGATCGGTGCCGAGCGTCGAAGGCAACAGCGCGCCAACGAATCCACCCACGAAGTAAGCATGGATCACCGTGCCGAGCGGCAGCTTGCAGCCGGCGTTGCGCAGCAATTGGAACCAATTGAACGCGCGCACCAGCGCGTCGGCCAGCAGCAGGCCGAAGCCGAGCGCGATCAAGGCCGGATTCACGCTGCGTAGCGCGCCGAGCACCTCGCGTGGACCGCTATAAGCGACGATCGCCGCGAGCAGAGCCAGGCTCAGTGTGAGCTTGAGCAGAGTTGTGGTTTTGCGCTGCACCGTCGTGCCACCGGCTCACGGCTGCAGCTCGTCGTAACAAGCGAGCAGAGCGCGCAGGTGATCGGCCACGCCGAAACGCTCGCGGGCCAAGCGAATGCGCCGGTCGCCCAATGGGACGACGGCGCCGCCAAGCGCCCGGTCGATCGCTGTTGCAAAAGCAACTTTGTCGCCCGCCGGAACCAGCTCCCCGCACACCGGGTCGGACAGGGCCTCGCGAACCCCTCCAACGTCGAACGCGACGGCAGGCACTCCGCACATATTCGCTTCGATGGCGGCGCGGCACAGTCCCTCCGATCTCGAAGGTACGACGGCCACGTCGGAGGCTGCGAGCCAGCGCGCGACGTCGCTGCGGTAGCCGAGTAAACGAACGCGGTCGCCGAGACCGAGCTCCGCGATCAAGCGTTCACACCCGGGGCGCTCGGGACCGTCGCCGATCATGAGCAGCACAGCGTCGGGGTGGCGGCGAACGACCAGCCGGAAGATACCGATCATTTCGCGGTGGCCCTTCACGAGGCCGAAACGGCCTACGAGGCACAGGACAGGAGCCTTGGCGGGGACCCCGAGCTCTTGCCGGATCTGCGCCCGCTCGGCGGCAGCGAGCGGCGCGAAGGCTTCGGTGGCAATACCCGTGTAGACCACCCGCACGCGATCCGCCCGTACGTGGTAGCCGCGCACGGCGACGTCGGCGGCGGCCGCCGAGACACAGACCGCGACATCGTCCGGTGCCGCCAGCATGTGGTGCAGCCAGCGCATCGGTTTCGGCGGCATGTTCAAGTCGTGCATGTGTAGCGCAACCTTGATGCCGCGCCGCCGGCGCGCGAGCGCGCGCGCAGCCAGTGACGCGCGAAACTGAGTGCAGTGCAAGATGCCGTAGCCGTGCCGCTGCACGAGCTCGTCGATTTGGTCGATCACGAACGGGTCGAACCGGTGCGTTTGGAGGAACGAAACCTCCACGCCGGCGGCGCGCAGTGTTTCGGCTGCCGGGTTCGGATGGCGCAGAAAGCACGCGCCGACTTCGTTGCCGGCCGCCTTGAGCGGGGGCAGCACGTCGAGCAGATAGGTCGTCACGCCGTGCACGCCGCTGCGCCCGCCGTCGTCGGGCCCGAGGTGATCGGCGAGAAACAGGATCCGATGCGGTGCAGGCTCCGTCCGCGCGTGCGCTTGAAACTTCGCCCCACGCACTGGCGCCGTAACGGTCATACGGCGCGTACCTTGGCGCGGGCCGCGTCGGCGGCGTCCGCCGGTAGCGGCCACACCGTTCGTGTGATCGCAATGTCGTGGCGCGCGGCGGCCAGCGGTGCCGGAGGCGGTTGCCCGGAAGCCAGCGCGGCGTGGTGGGCCAGAATCAGGTGGCGCGAGCTCGCAGGGGTTGGTGCCAGCCCAAGCGCCATGGCGAACGCGTTGCCCACGGTTTGCCCGAGCGTGCGAGCTCCCGAGCGCAGCACTCGCAGGCCGCGCGTCGCGGCTCGCGGTCCCGGCAGCGGCGTCAGGCAGTCGAACAACACGTTCTGCACGTCGATGCGCGCGGTGGCGCGCGTGCCGTGCACCGTCACGAGCAGGTCGTCGGGCCGCGCCGAGAGCGACACGCTGACCGCGGCCGTAACGCCGTCTGCCGCAAGGCCCAGTCTGAGCTCGTCGGGAAAGTCGGCCGGGAGCCGGCCGGTGCACTCGCTGCGGAAATGCTCGAGGGCCAAGCGGCCGGCGAGCGCGCGCACGATCGACAGCGGGTGCGGCAGCAAATCTTCGAGCGGGCCGCCGGGCAACGCACGCTCCCAGCAATCCGGCGCGGCCAGAATACGTGCGAGCCGGCCGCCGCGGTGCATGTCGTAGCCCATGTGCACGTCGACGTGCACGAGCTCGCCGAGCACGCCGTTCGCAAGTTGCGCGCAGCACCGCCTCACGAGCGGATCGAACACCACGGTTTCGTCAACGCCGATGGTGAGTCCGCGCTGCTCCGCGGTCGAGAGCAGCGAATCGCACTCCTCGAGCGTCACGGTGGCGGGTTTCTCCAGGAGCACGTGCGCGCCGTGGCGCAACGCATGAAGAGCCGCCGCGGCGTGCGCTGCGGGCGGCGTGACCACATGCACGAGCTGGGGCGCGGCCTCGGCGAAGAAGCGCGCAATGTCGTCGAAGGCGGGAACGCCGCCGGCTTGGCGCGCGAGCGCTTCGGCCGCTTCTCGGCGCGTGTCGAGTATGCCGGTGAGCCGAGCGCCCGAGAGGCGCTTCAGCGCGTCGATGTGCGCGCGCGCCATGGCACCGGCGCCGATGACGCCGATTCGCTCGATCGCACCCATGGACGGCACGCGGCCGGGGAAGCCGCGCTTGCCGGCGCTGTGCCCCGGCGTTGCAGCGGCGTGCCCGAGCGCGCGCGCGAGCCCCGGCGCGAGCGCCCGCTGCGGCCGCCAGGGCGTGTCGCGCTCGAGAGCCCCCGTGTCGTACCTGAGCTCCACGGCGCGGGTGCGCACCTTGGCGGCCGACCAATCGGCCGCTTGCCGCAGCTTCGCGAGCCGCCCGAGCGCGCCGAGCGCGCCGCACGCCGCAGCCACGGGCCACGTCGGCAGGTAAACCACGCGTTGCCGGTAACCCGTCAACTGCTCGAGTGCCTCGAGGTAATCGCGTCGCGTGGTGACGTGTGCATCCACGACGTGATAGGTGCGGCCCGCCGCTCGCGGGCTCTTGGCGAGCTCGACGAGGGCTTGGGCACAGGAGTGCGCTTCGACGAGCGGGAGCAGCAGCGACGGTTGGCCGTACGCCACACGGGTCGAGCCGAAGAGCTCGCCGAGATGATTGAAGGCGAGATGTTGGCCGCCGAAGACGAGCCCCGGGCGAGCGATGACCACTTCCATCTGTGCGCCGGAGGCCTCTCGCGCAAGGCGTTCCGCCTCGAGCTTCCCGCGCGCGTAGGCGCCGGCCGATGAATCCGTGGGGAGCAGCGGCGCCGACTCGTCGACGGTCGTGCCCGGCGCCAGACCGCGCTTATCGTAGACGGCGATCGAGCTCACGAGCACGAAGCGTCGAACGCCCGCAGCGCGCGCAAGCGCGAGCATGGTCCGCGTGCCTTCGACGGTCACGTGGCGATGCGTTTCCCATGGGCCCGCCGTCGCGGCGGCGAGATGAAACAGCACGTCGGCGTCACAGAGGGCGGTGCGTATCGAGTCGTGGTCGTCGAGCGTGCCCTGAATCACTGCAACGCCGGCCGGGAGTCTGCGCGCACGCGCGGGATGACGCGCAAGCACCGACACCGTCCATCGATCCTCGATCAGCTCGTCGATCAAGTACTTGCCGAGGAATCCGGTCCCGCCGGTCACCAGCGCCTTCAAAAGCGTCCCCTTCGCGGCTGCTCGGCCGCGTTTCTCCCTGCCGGTTGTTTCGCGGATCGATGCAATATCTATGCCGCAAGCCGGCGCCCTTTCGGGTTCGAAAACATTGCGCTGCACCGCCGCGCGCGTGGACGCGCTTCGCCTTCTCGTCTAACTTTTGCCGATGGCAAACGACTTCCGCGCTCGGCTCAAACGCCGCGAAACATTGCTCGGCACGATGGTCACGCTTGCGAGCCCGGCCACGGCCGAGATCCTGGCTGCGCTTCAATTCGACTGGCTGTTCGTCGACGCTGAGCACGGCCCGCTCGAGACGCGTGAGCTTCTCGGCATTTTGCAAGCCGTAGGCGAGCGCACGGCTTGCATCGTGCGCGTGCCCGAGGCCGCCGAGCTACCCATAAAAAAGGTGCTCGATCTCGGGGCGCACGGCATCATCGTGCCGCAGGTGAATAGCGCCGAGCAGGCGGCCGACGTCGTGAGGTGGGCGCGCTACGCGCCGGAGGGTGCGCGCGGTGTCGGGCTTGCGCGTGCGCACGGCTACGGTCTTCGTTTTCGCGAGTACGTGAGCGCCGCGAATCGCGAGATCGCCGTGATCGTGCAGGCCGAGCACGTGCGCGCCGTTGAAAACATCGACGCGATCGTGCGCGTGCCCGGCGTCGACGCCGTGCTGCTCGGGCCCTACGATTTGTCGGCCAGCCTCGGCATGATGGGCCAGATCGATTCGCCCGAGGTGGTTGCCGCAATCGACCGCGTGACGCACGCGTGTAATTCGGCGGGTATGCCGCTCGGCTATTTCGGCGTCACGGCGGCCGCCGTGCAGCCGTTCATGGCACGCGGGTACACATTGATCGTGGCCGGCGTGGACACGTTGTATCTCGCGAACGGCGCCAAGGGCCTGCTCGAGGAGCTGCGCGGGGCTTGAACGCCGCGCCGCGCGTGCCTCTCTCGAACGCCCAAGACTACCCGCTCTGGATCAACGCGCTGATCTTTATGGCCGCGGCTGCGGTGGTCTGGGTTGCGGGCACGCGTCTCACGCGCTATCTCGACGCCATTGCGGGGCAAACCGGGCTCGGACGCGTGTTCGTGGGAATGCTGCTGCTCGGCGGCATCACCTCGCTGCCGGAGGTGGCGAACACCGTCACCTCGTCGCTCACGGGCAATCCGCAGCTCGGCATCAACAACCTGCTCGGCAGCGCCGCCATCAACGTTCTGCTGCTCGCCGTAGCGGACGCGTTCATCGGGCGGGACGCGCTCACTTCCGCGGTGGCCAAGCCGTCGACGATCATGATGGGCACGCTCTGCACGCTCTTGCTGGTGGCGGTGGCGGCATCGACGGTTATCGGCGACGTGGTGGTCTTCGGCGCCGGCGTCGGCATCGGTGCCGTAGTTCTCTGCGCGATGAGCATTGCGTTTTTCTGGATGTCGGCGGGGTATGACCGGCGCGCGCCGTGGGTCATCAAGGGCCAAGAGCCGCAGCCGGAGGAGGATGCTGCTCCATCCGCAGCGCCGTTGAGATCGCTCGTGGTCAAAACCGCCGTGGCAGGCGCCGTGATCTTCGCCGCCGGCTATACGCTGTCCCAGACCGGCGACGCGCTGGCCGAGCAGACGGGGCTCGGCAGCGGCATGGTGGGTTTTGCGCTGATCGGCGTCTCCACCTCCATGCCGGAGCTGAGCTCGATCGTGACGGCGCTGCGCATACGCCGCTACGAGATGGCCTTCGGACAGGTCCTGGGAACGAATTTCATCAATCTGTCGCTGATTCTGGTGGCGGACGCGTTCTTCACCGGCGCACCCGTGATCAACGAGCTGGGACAGTTCGAAATCGTCTCGGCCCTGCTCGGCGCGATGCTGACCGGCGTCTTCATGGTGGGGCTGCTCGAGCACAAGAACCCTACGGTGCTGCGAATGGGCTACGACTCGCTCGTCGTGATGTTGCTCTTCGGCGGCGGTCTCGCGCTGCTCTCCGTGCTCGGCTAACGGCCCTCAAGATGGCGATGTTCGATAGGCCGGCTCCCAACGTCCACATTTACTATGCCGACCGGCGCACGCTGTCGAGCGAGGTGGTCGCTGCGCTCACGACGGCCGATGACCGCCGCCGGCTGGCGCCCACCATGAGCGAGCGCCGCCGTGCGGAATACCTCGCGGGCCGCGCGCTGCTTCGGTACGCACTGACACGGTTCACGGGCGAAGCGGCATCGTCGTTCCACATCGAGGTTTCGCCGGCCGGCAAACCCGAGTGCACATTCGGCCCCGCCATCAGCGTGTCGCACAGCGGCGAGATCGTCGTCTGTGCCGTCGCAGAGGCAGCCGTGGGCGTCGATGTCGAGACGGGCCACGCACGCGCGACGCAAGACATCGCCGAGCGATTTTTCACACCCGCCGAAGTGCGCTGGCTCGCCGAAGACTCCGCGCCGCGCTTCCGCATGCTGTGGGTGCTCAAAGAGGCGTACCTGAAGGCGGTGGGTGTGGGGATTACGGGCGGGCTCGACTCGCTCGACTGTCGCATCGAGCCGCCGCTGATCGTTGCCCGAACGGTTAAAGGCGCCGCGCCGCAGCTCGCGTTGCTGGCCGGGCAGGATTGTCACTTTGGAGTCGCCGCACTCGGCCTGGCGCACCGGTTGGAGATCGCCGTGCATCGGTATGCGCCCGACGACGGCGCCGATGGCCTCGGTCCACTGTCGTTGCTGGCCAGGACCGAGTAACGTGCGCGCCGCGCGGCGCTAAGCGGGCTCCCGCGCAGCCGAGCGGGGCGCGCCGCCGGCCAAGAGCAGCGAGAGCACGAAATTGGCCACGACGCCGAGCGCCACGGGTGCGCCGATCGCGCGCAGCACAGGCAAGTCCGCCGCCGCCAGCAGCGAGAACACCAAAAGTGTGGAGCAAGCGCACGCCAGCACCGCATGCAGCGTGCGCGCTTGCTCTGCCGAATCGTGGGCCGCGCGCTCGAAGAACAGCGCGTAATCGAGGCCTAGTCCGGCCGCAAGAATCAGCGAAATCAGATGAAACAGGTTCAGCGAGACGCCGGCCGCCTGCAAAGCTGCCACCACGAGCAAAGTGGTGAGCACGAGCGGCGTGAGCACCCGCGTTACGCGGCGCCGGTCGCGCAGCGCCAGAGCGATGATCGCGAGCAGCAGCACGCCGCCGGCCGCGAGACTCGCGAGCATGCGATCGCGCTGCTCCGCGACCAGGCTCTCGGATGCCGCTCGAACGTCGAGCAGCGTGGCAGCGCCGCTGCGCTGCGCGAGCGCTTCGAGCGCGGCAACGTCGTGCACGGCGCTGAACGTGACGAGCGCGACTGTCGAGTCGGCGTCCGTTCGGAGCAGCGTGTCGATTCTGCTGCCGAACGCGGGCAGCCCGCTCACGGCCGCCGGCGTCAGCGGGGGCAGCGAGCGCGCGCGCTCTATGTCGGTAAGGAACGCCTCGAATGCGGCGGCACGCAACCCCGTGCCGTCGGCGGCGGCGTCGAGCGCGGCGCGCAGCGCGTTTGCGGGCGGCAGCTGAGCTTGACGCTCCCGCTGCGTGGCGGACGACGGCACATAGCGCGCGGCATGATCGTATGCAGCGACGGCGCCGGCGCCGACGAGCTGCTCGAGCTCGGGTGTGAGCGCCTCGAGTGCCGCGAGCGCTGCATCGGCCGTGGCAGCTTTCACTACGAGCAGGTGGCGCGCGTCGGCCGTACCGAGCTGCGAGCGCAGCGCACGGTCGCGCTCGAGCAAGCTGGCGGGCACGGGCGTGAGTGCGCCGAGATTGGATTCCCAGAACGGCTGCGGCGCGAGCGCAATCGCCGCGACGCACGCCGCGACGCACGCCGCGGCGACCGCCGGCACGGTCCAGCGCGCTCGCGGCACGGAAGCGAAGTTGCGATCGATGCGCGCGAGCAAGGTGGACCGGCCGTAGTCGCGTGCGCCTTGCGTCATGAGTAGCGGCAGCAAGTAGCGCGTGGCGGCCGCTGCCACGGCCAGGCCCACCACCGTGAAGCACGCCAGCTGTTTGAGTCCCGCCACGCCGCTGAACCAGAATGTGAGATAAGCGACGCACGTGCTGGCGACGCCGGTTGCGAGCGTGGGCCACAAACCGCGCGCGACAACGCGTGGCTCGATGCCGGGACGCTGATGGCTGAGCACGTGCAGCGGATAATCTTGCGCAACGCCGATCAGCGTGAATCCGAACGCTAGCGTGATCCCATGCACGGAGCCGAACAGTGCGCTCACGGCTGCCAGGCCCGCGACGGCTGCGCTCGCTAGCGGCAACGCGCTCAAGATCAAAGCGCCGATGCGCCGATAGGCGATGAGCATCAGCAAGGCCATTCCGATGGTGGCCCAGGCAGCGAGATTTTCGGCGGCCGCGCGCGTTCTTGTTTCCATGAGCACCGAGAAACTGCCGGCGCCGCTCGCCGTCAGCGTCATGCCGGGCAGCGTGCGCGAAGCCGCGAACGCGGCGCCGAGCGCCGTGAGCGCCGCGCGTTGCCCGGCCGGATCGAATGCGGCGGCGTACGTTTCGGCCACGAGCAGCGCGCGTTCGCCCGCCGCGTCGAACCAAACGTCGAGCTCGCGGCGCGGCTCGCCCACGGGTTGCCATTGCTCGAGAAGCGCAACGGTCAGAAGTGTGGGGTCGCGCTCGATCAGCCACTCCAGAGCGAAACCGCCGGGCAGGGCGAGATCGCGGGTGCGCGCTTGCAGCGCTGCGCGTAAGCGCTCGCGGTCGAACGCCCGAGCGCTGTCGTCGGCCGCCAATAGATAACGGTATGGCAACAGCGCTTCGGGAACCGCCTCGACGCCGAGCTCGCCGTTGGCTACGAAACGGAACTGCTCGTTGCTGCGCAGCGATTCGGCCAACGCGCTCGAGGTTGCGGCAAGCTCCTCGGGAGCCGCGTTCTCCAGCGTGACCACGAGCAGGCGCGAAGCCGGGCCTTCGCCGATGGCATCGAGCAGCAGGCGTTCCTCCGCGGTCGTCGGGGCGGGGAGGAACAGCCGCAAATCGGAGCTTATGTCGAGGCGGCGCTCGATGAAGAGGCCGAGCGCCGCGAGCGACGCCAGCCACGCGCCGAGCAGCAGCAGGGCCGCGCGGCTGCGTTTCATTCGGCGCCGCAGCGGTCGAGCAGCTCCGGCATCGCGGGGGGCGGCGCAAGCGGCCAATTGGCGGCCGCGCCGAGCAGCATGATGCTGGCGGCGCCGCTGCGGTCGCCGCGGATGACGAAGCAGTGCGGTTCTGCATCGCTGCCTGCAATGACGATCTCGCTGACGTGCCGCCGCAGCCGCGCGTCGGCGGGAACGAGATCGAGGCGCCACTGCGCGTCGTCGCCGAACGCCGTCACGTCGAAGTGCGCGGCGATAAGAGAGGCGTCGCCGGCCAAGAGGCCGCTCATCACCGTCAGCAACCCACGAAGCTCGGGTGCACGCCGTAAGGCAAACGTTCGTACCGGCTCGCCGTCGCGTTCGATGCGTACGGCTTCGTCGCTAATGATGGTGCGCTCGCGATACGGAATCTCGACGTGGCGCTGCAAAACGCCGGCGCGTTCGTAATCCAGTCTGCCGCTTACAACCAGCGGTTCGCGCAGCAGCGACGAGAAGCGAATTTCGGCAAACACCACGCTGGCCGGCGGCGGGCGTGCCAGACTCGCGATCAATGTGTCGCTATCCGGTGCCGCGCTCGCGGCTGTAGCCGCGAAGACGGTTAGCAGTGCCGCGGCGCGCCGGGCGCTGAAACTCCGGTGTTGCATCGGTTGCCGCGATCCCCGTCGATCGCACCGGACCATCACGGTCGATCGGCGCCAAGTATATAGTCCGCAGATGTCGACTGCGCTCGAAATCGTGGGCTGGTCTTTTTGGTCTCCAGAGACGCGCGAGCCGACGCAATGGCCGCCCGCAGCTGTCACGAAGCAGGCCGCGAGCTCCGTTCCGGACGACGCGATTCCTGCGGCCTATCGCCGTCGTATGAGCAAGCTGTCGAAGATGGCCGTGCAAACGGCGCTCGAAGCGACGCGAGACGCGCGGCCCGATTTTCTCGTCTTCTGTTCTCAGCATGGCGAGCTCGAGCGCACGCGAGAGCTGTTGGCTGCGCTCGTTTCGCGCGCCGAGCTGTCGCCCACGAGCTTCAGCCAGTCCGTGCACAACGCGAGCGCCGGCCTCTTCACGATCATCACGGCCAGCCATGCCCCGGCCACGTCGTTGGCGGCCGGCGCCGGCACGTTCGCCTATGGTTGGATCGAGTCGCAGGCCATGCTTTCGGCCCATCCGGACAAGCTTGTGCTTCTCGCCTGCTACGACGAGGAGCTGTCCAGCGAGTACCGGCCGTACACGCACCAGGAGCCGCGCGCCTATGCGCTCGCCTTGCTGCTCCGAGCAGCGGCGAGCGGGGGGATCAGGCTCGAGGTAAGCGAGCCGTCGGGCGAAGAATCGGCCTCGCCGCTGGCGCCGCTGTTCATGGCATGGGTGTTGTCGGCTCGGCCGGTTCTTGCCTTGACGGCCGGCAGCCAAGGGTGGCTCTGGCGCCGAATGGCCAAGTAGCGACGATCCCACTTTCGCGCGGCGGCGCAATCCGTGCTGGTGCGAGCCGTTTCCTTGCCTTGCGGCGAGCGCGAATGCTAGCGTACGCGCGCGACGACTCGGGCGGCCCGCGTAAGCCACGATCATGGCCCGAAAGCTAGCGCCGCAGAGCGCGCAAAATGCCAAGGAGACTCCGCTAGATGCAGGAGCTTGAACGGGAGCTCAAACAGCTACTGATCGAAGTCTTGAATCTTGAAGACATCAGCGTCGAGCAGATCGATAGCGGAGCGCCGTTGTTCGGCGAAGGTTTGGGCCTTGACTCGATCGATGCGCTCGAATTCGGTATTGCGATCCGCAAGAAGTACGACGTCAAGATGGACGGGGATGCCGAGACGATTCGTAAGCACTTCGGCTCCATCGCGAATCTGGCTCGCTTCATCGGCCATCATGGCCACTCCTAGCGCCTCCTCGGCGCCCTGAGCGCGCGCGTGCCGCTCGCGCGTACGGTCGGTACGTCGCTATCGGCTCTGGCCGGTATCGCTCTCGCGTCGTATCCGTTGCTCGTCTATACGGCGATTGGGCGTTTAGGTGCGGCCGGCATCGCCTTCGCCTTAGGGCTCGTGTGCGTTGCTCGGCTCGTCGTGCTGCGCGTGCGCGGCGGGCTCTCCGTTGGCGGCTACAGCGCCGTGCTCGTCTGCATCGGCGGCGTGCTTCTCGCGGCCGTGAGCTATTGGCGGAATAGCAGCTCGGCCATGCTGTTCTACCCCGTGCTGGTCAACGCAGTGCTGCTCGGCGTGTTCGCGGCGAGTCTGTGGCGTCCGCCCACCGTCATCGAGCGCATCGCTCGTATTCGTGAGCCGGCGTTGTCGCCCGCGGCAATCACCTACACGCGCCGCGTCACGATCGTGTGGAGCGTGTTCTTCGTGCTGAACGGCGCCGTTGCGCTGTATACGGCGGTCGCCACCCCGCTCAAGACCTGGGCGCTCTACAACGGCTTCATCGCCTATTTGCTGATCGGCGCGCTATTTCTCGCCGAGCTGGCCGTCCGCTCGCTATTGAGAACGAGGCGCGCACTGTGAGCCGCCTTGCATCCTTGCTCGCGGATGATACGGACCGTGTGGTGTGCTTCGGCCGCGACGGTCGCGAGCGCAACGCGGCAGAGCTTCTGGCCGTCGCCGCGCAAGTCGCCGCAAGGTTGCGTGATTTCGATGGCGAGCGTTGGGCACTGAATCTCGACGACACGTTTGATTTCGTGGCGGCCCTGCTCGGTTGTTGGGCGGCCGGAAGGACGGCCGTGCTCGCGCCGCGGCCGTTGCTCGCAACACTCGATTCGGCAGCGCTCGACGGCGTGATCGAATTCGCCGGCGACTCGACGGCGGCGCCTAGCCGGATCGTCTGGCAGCAGCTTCCGCCGGCGCGCCAACCGCTCGGCGCGATCGCGTCGTCTGCAGCGCTCGTGCTGTACACGTCGGGTTCCACCGGCACGCCGAAGCATACTCATCGCCGGCTCGTGAACGTCGAAAGCGAGCTTGCGGCGCTCGAGTCCGCGTGGGGCGCGGAGCTGTCGGACGGACGCGTGTTCGCCACCGTGTCGCATCGGCACGTCTACGGGTTCTTGTTCCGGGCTCTATGGCCGTTGCTGTCGCGACGGCCGTTCGCATCGTTCGACTTCGAGTATCCCGAACAGCTGCTCGGGCCCGTGAGTCGCGGTAACGTGCTGATCTCGAGCCCGGCGATGCTGAAGCGCGTGGGCCATTTGCCGGCCGGTTCCGCGCAGTGGCGCGCCGTGTTCAGCTCCGGAGGGTTCCTGCCGCCCGATGCCGCGGCGCACGTTCCGCGCGTGCTCGGCGCAGCCGCGCTCGAGGTTTACGGCAGCACGGAGACGAGCGGTGTGGCGTGGCGCCGTACGGCGAGCGAACGCTTTCGACTTTTGCCGGCGGTTGAGGCGCGCGCGCCGCAGCAGCTGCTCGAAGTCCGCTCGCCGTTCTCCGGTTGCGACGAATGGCTGGCGATGGGCGACCGCGTGAGCTTGCATGCCGACGGCACCTTGGAGCTGCTCGGCCGGTCCGACCGCGTTGCGAAGATCGAGGACAAGCGTGTGTCGTTGTCCGAGATCGAGCGGCGCCTGCTCGAGCATGCTTACGTGCGGGACGCCGTGGCCGTCGCGCTCGAGGACGACAGGAGGCAGTACGTCGGCGTGGTTGTGGAGCTGACAGAATCCGGCCGGGCGGCGCTGCTCGAGCGCGGCAAACGGGCGGTGAGCCTGGCGTTGCGCGGCGCGCTGCGCGGGCGAATCGACGCGGTGGCACTGCCGCGTGCGTACCGCTATCCCGCAACGATTCCCGTAGATGCTCAGGGCAAACGCCAGCTCGCCGCGCTCGGCGAGCTGTTTGCGCACAAGCCATGAGCACGGAGCCCGTCGTCCTCGAGCAGCACCTAACCCCGCCCGAGGCGGTGTTGCGCGTGTCGATTCCTGCGGACCTCGAGTACTTCGCGGGGCACTTCTTGAACGCACCCGTCGTGCCCGGCGTGGTGCAGCTCAAGTGGGCGATCGAGGCGGCACACCGGCTCCTCGGCGTGCCGGCCGAGGTCACGCGCATGGAGGCACTGAAGTTTCAACAGGCGATGTTGCCGGGCGCGGTTGCGACGCTGACGCTGAAGTGGATTGCTGCCGAGGGCAAGCTGCACTTCGCCTACACATGCGGCGACGCGCGCTTCAGCAGCGGCCGGCTGTCGTTCGGCAGCGCAGCGTGAATACGCGCTCCGTCGACAGCGCCACGCACTGGGCCGAGCTCGACGAGCGGGGCAGCCCCTTCGCCATTCGCTTGCTGTTCGCGATCTATCGCACGCTGGGACGGGCTGCTTTCACGGTGTTGCTGTATCCGGTGGTGGCGTATTTCTTCCTCACCGCCGGCAAGGCACGCCGGGCATCGCGCGAGTATCTGCGCGCAATCCGCGCGCGCTGTGAGGAGCTCGGCCGGCCGGTGCCGCGCGGCTTGACGGTCTTCCGGCACCTCGTGCAGTTCGGCCACGGCATGCTCGACAGGGTCGCGATCTGGGCGGACGCGCCGCCCCCACACCTGGTCACGGCGGAGGACTTCGCGCTGCTCGAGCCGTTCCGTACCTCGGGCCGCGGGGTTCTGTTCATCGGCTCGCATCACGGCAACCTCGAGGTGCTGCGCGCTTTCGGCGACAAGACGCGAGGAATGAGAATCAACGCGCTCGTGCACACGCGCAACTCGCCGACGCTGAACAGCGTGTTAGCCGCCACGAGCCCGCAAACGCTCGAGCGCATGATCGAGATCGATTCGCTGGGGCCCGATTCCGTGGCGATGCTGCGCGACAAGCTTGCTGCCGGAGAGCACATTGCAATGCTGGCCGATCGAGTGTCGGTGCGGCACACGGAGCGATCGTTGCAAGCCCCGTTTCTCGGCCGACCGGCGCCGTTCCCTCAGGGGCCGTTCGTGCTCGCAAGCTTGCTCGAGTGCCCCGTGTATCTGCTCTTTTTCTTGAAGATCGACGGACGCTATCGAGTGTTTGTCGAGCCGTTCGCCGATCCGCTCGTGCTGCCGCGTTCGGAGCGCCGCGAAACCCTCGAGCGCGCGGTCGAGCGTTACGCCGCGCGCCTCGAAGAGCATTGCTTGATGGCCCCTATGCAATGGTTTAACTTCTTCGACTTCTGGGGGCAAGCGGGCGGCCGCCGTTGATTGGCTCGCGCTCATCGCTTCGGAGTGGGGTTGCGTGCCGCTGTACTTGAACGCCATGGGCGTCGTGAGTCCGCTCGGCACCGGGAAGGAAGAGGTGCTCGCGAACCTGCTTGCCGGCGATTGCGCGGGCATGGTTCCCTACGCCGGGCTGCTGAGGCTCAGGCCTACGACGATCGGACGCGTGCGCGTCGAACCGGCGCCCGTCGATCCCGAGCTCGTGGAGCTCGACTGCCGCAACAATCGCTTGCTCGAGCGCGCGCTCGACGACATTCGCGGCGTGGTGGGAGAGCTGCGCGAAGAGCTCGGTGCCGCGCGAATCGCCGTCGTGCTCGGTACCAGCACGTCCGGCATCGCGGCGGGTGAGGAGGCGGCGGCACTGCTCGCGCGCGAAGGGCGCATGCCGAGCCATTATCATTATCGGCAGCAAGAGATCGGCACTGCTGCGGAGTTCGCCGCCCGGTCCTTGGGTCTCGGGGGGCTGCGCTACACGATCTCGACGGCGTGCTCGTCGTCCGCGAAAGCGTTCTCGTCGGCCGCCCGCCTGCTGGCCGCCGGCTGGTGCGACGCCGCGATCGTCGGCGGCGTGGATAGTCTGTGCGAGCTGACGCTGAACGGTTTCGACGCGCTGGAGTCGCTTGCGCCCGATCGTTGCAATCCGTTCAGTGCCAACCGCCGCGGCATCAACATTGGCGAAGGCGCATGCGTGTTCGTCGTTTCTCGGCGTCCGTCGGCCGTGCGCCTGTGCGGCATCGGCGAATCGTCGGACGGCTACCACATCTCGGCTCCCGATCCGAACGGACGCGGCGCCGAGATGGCGATTCGCGCTGCGCTCGCGGACGCCGGGGTGTCGGCCGAGGACATCGGCTACGTCAATCTGCATGGCACCGGCACGCCCAAGAACGATCAGATGGAGAGTGAGGTCGTGGCGCGCGTGTTCGGGCTCGAAGTGCCGTGCAGCTCCACGAAGCCGCTGATGGGCCACGCGCTCGGTGCCGCGGGGGCGCAGGAGCTTGGCCTATGCTGGTTGCTGCTGAGCGAGGCGAACACGGAGCGGCGGCTGCCGCCCCACGTGTGGGACGGCGAGCGCGATGCTGCGCTGCCGCCGATCAATCTGATCGGGGCGGACACGGGTTGGCAGCACGATGTGTTCGTGTCGAGCTCGTTCGCGTTCGGCGGCAGCAACATCGCGATTGCCATCGGGCGCTCCTGATGCAATGCGCCGCGGTGCCAATCGGCGACTTGCTGCCCCATGGGCCGGAGATGACGCTGATCGATCGGCTCGTGGAATACACGCCGCAGCGCTCCGTCGCAGCGGTCACGATCCGGAGCAGCAGCCGGTTCTGTCTGCCACCCGGCGTGCCGGCATGGGTTGGAATCGAGTACATGGCGCAAGCGATTGCGGCGCACGCCGGCTATGAGGCGCGTTTGCGCGGCGAGCCGTTGGCCATTGGATTCTTGCTCGGCACGCGCGACTATCGCTGCGCCGTGCGCGAGTTCCCGCTCGGGGCGACGCTCACGATCACGGTTGAGCCGCTGCTTGCGGAGGGTCGTCTCGGGGCTTTCCGCTGCTCCATCGCGGCCGATGCCGTCGTTGCCACTGCCGTCGTGAACGTTTATCGGCCTACGTCCGAGGAGCTGGCGGTGCATCGATCGCCGGGCACGGCATGAGGCGCTCCGTGCTCGTGACGGGAGCGGGCAAAGGCATCGGCGCTGCGGTCGCCGTCGCGCTCGCGCGGCAGGAATTCACGATCGTCGTCCACTACCGCAGCAGCGCGGAAGGAGCGGAGCGAACGGCGGAAGCCATTCGGAGCGCGGGGGGCGAGTGTCGGCTCCTTCGCTTCGATGTGGCCGAACGCGCCGAGTGTCGCGCGGCGATCGAACAGGACATCGCTGCACATGGGGCCTATTACGGCGTCGTGAACAACGCCGGGCTGCAGCGCGACAATATGTTCCCGCTGCTCTCCGAGCGGGATTGGGACGAAGTGATCCGCACGGATCTCGACGGGTTCTACAACGTGCTACACCCGTGCGTGATGCCGATGGTCCAAGCTCGTCGCGGCGGCCGCATCGTCACGATGTCGTCCGCCGCGGGCGTGCTCGGGCATAGCGGCCAAGTGAATTACAGCGCGGCGAAGGCCGGCGTGATCGGCGCCTCGAAAGCGCTTGCGCTCGAGCTTGCGAAGCGCAACATCACGGTCAACTGCGTTGCGCCCGGATGGATCGACACTCTCGATCTTTCGAGCGCGGAGCGGAAACGAATCTGCGAGTCGATTCCCGTGCGGCGTCTCGGTAAAGCCGACGAGGTGGCCGCGCTGGTCGTCTATTTGCTGTCCGACGCGGCCGCGTACGTCACGCGGCAGGTGATCTCGATCGACGGCGGCCTTTCGTAACGAGCCGATACCGCTACCAGCGCGCGTCCTCGTTCGGCTTGGCCGGATCCGCCGTGATGTTCAGCACCGCGCAGTGGTGATACGAGAATCCGCCCTCGCGCACGCCGGGGTGCTCGGCCATGAACTGAATCACCTGCAGCTGGCAACCTTCGCAAGTAATGTTCGGCACCGTGATCTCGGTTTGCCAGTTCTCCGTGGGCCGCTCGGTGTGCGGCCACAGTCCGTCGGCCAAGATCGGCGGCTGCGGGGTTGTCTCCACGTGCGCCGTGAACGAGCGCGCGCCGCGCTCCGTGTCGTGCATCGTCACCACGGGATCGCCGGGCAGCGAGTTGCGCTTGCGTGCCAGTGCAATGCGGTAATGGCCGGGATGAAAGATCGTTTCGTTGATGACGATCTTGAGCTGGCTGCCGCCGGTGACGGCCGTCATGGCCCCGCTGGGCTCGCCGGGGTCGGCCAGAGTGCCGCCGCAGGGAAACAGCTTCTGCGGGTCGCCGCGGTCGTCTTCGACGAGCCATGAGGCGGGCTCGAGCAGCTTGAAGTGTGCGTTCACGGCCGGAGCCGCGACGACGGCCGCAACGGTCACGGGCAACCCGAGCATCCACTTGTTCAAAGCGCACCCCCAATCGGGATTATTCGATGGGGCGGCATTCTAGCCACGGCGCGGCTTTTGCGCCCTCAAGATTTGTCGCAAGCCGCGGGTTCGGCGCCGCGCGGGCTTCCTGTATGCTGAACGGCCGCCGACGAGGGACTTCGTCGCAACGGAGTGCAGCATGACCGCGAAGACCATCAAGCGCGCGCATCCCGCGATGCGCGACGACATCGCCGATCTCACCACGCGGCGGCCGGTGCCCGGCCGCGACGTCGAGCAGATCGACCCGTTCTTGTTCCTGAACCATCACGGCCCGCAGGTGTATGCGCCGCACAACCGCGGGCTGCCGTTCGGCCCGCATCCGCATCGCGGCTTCGAGACGGTGACGTTCATCCTCACGGGCGAGCTCGCGCACCGCGACAGCGCCGGTCACGAAAGCATCATCAAGGAAGGCGGAATCCAGTGGATGACGGCCGGCAGCGGCCTCGTGCACGCGGAGATCTCGCCGCAAGAGTTCATGCAGAAGGGCGGTCCGCTCGAGATTCTGCAACTGTGGGTGAACCTGCCGCCGCCTCTGAAAATGACGCCGCCGCGTTACGTCGGCCTGCAGCGCAGCCAGATTCCGGCGATTGCCACGCCCGACGGCAAGGGCGTGGTGAATCTCATAGCCGGCGAGTACCTGGGGCACAAAGGCGCAATGCAGCCGCTGCTCGACATCTTCATGTCTACCGTGGAGCTCTCGGCCGGCGCGCGCGTGCAGCTGCCCGGCGTGGCGAAGCGCAACGTGTTCCTCTACGTGGTGCGCGGCTCGATCCAGGTGGCGGGCCAAGCGGCGCCCGAATGGCACCTGCTCGAGCTCAATGACGACGGCGACACGGTCGAGATCGAAGCCGCCACGGACGCCGTGCTGCTGTTCGGCCATGCCGAGCCGATCGGCGCGCCGGTGGTGGCGTACGGCCCATTCGTCATGAACACGCGCGACGAGATCATGCAGGCAATTCACGATTACCAAGCCGGCAAGTTCAACGCGATTCCGTTAGGAAGCGTGGCTTGACGGCGACGCCGCGCACACCCGGTCGCGATTCGCGTCCCGCTATCGCTACACGCCCGCCATCCCTGGCGCGCGTGCGCAATGTGATCTTCGACTTCGGCGGTGTGCTCGTGGCCTGGCGGCCGCAGGAGATCATCGATTCTTTCTACACGGAGCCGGCGCTGCGCGAAGCGCTGCGCACGCACGCGTTCCACCATGACGACTGGCTCGACATGGATCGCGGCACGCTCGACGAAGCGAGCGTGGTGCGGCGCTGCGCCGCGCGCATGGCACGCCCCGAGGGCGAGCTGCGTGCGCTGTTCGAGCACGTGCGGGCGGCGCTCACGCCGATCGAGCCCACCGTGGCGTTGCTGCGCGAGCTGCGCCAGCGCGCCGGGCTCAAGCTCTACGGCTTGTCGAACATGTCCGAGGCGATTTTCGCGCATCTGTCGAGCCGCCACGACTTCTTCAAGCTGTTCGACGGCATCGTCGTCTCGGCGGCCGTGAAGCTCTTGAAACCCGAGCCCGCCATCTACGAGCACTTGCGCGACCGCTTCGAGCTCGATTTTCAGGAGTCGGTGTTCATCGACGATCTGGAGCGCAACGTCGAGAGCGCGCGGCAGGTGGGCCTGCCGGCCATCCGGTTCGAGACGCCGGATCAGGTGCGCCGCGAGCTGGCTGCACTGCTTTAGTCGGCGCCGATGGAAGTCGCCTGCCGCTGATGGCACAGTACGAGGCGGATGCGGACGAAGTTGCTCATTCTCGCGCTCACAGCCTGTTTGCTCGGCGGGCTCGCCAGCGCGCAATTCGGCCGCCGTGCCCCCGATCCTGCCGGCGCGCCGCCCGAGGCCGAGTTTCACATGGCGCGGCTCGCGTACTTCGCGCCCGGTTGCGCCGGATCGCGCGGCTACTGCAATCCCTGGTGGGCCATCGACTACCCGCAAGCGGAGGCGCATTTCTTGCCGGCCGTCGAGCGCATGACGCGCATCCACGTGGCGCCCGACAGCCGCCACATCACGCTCGCCGACGAGTATCTGTTCGACTATCCGTGGCTGTTCTTGCAGCAGCCGGGGCAGGGCAATTGGTTCCCGCAGGGCGAAGAGCGCGACCGGTTGCGCGAGTACCTAGCGCGCGGCGGCTTTCTCGTCATCGACGACTTCCACAACGACTACGAATGGGCCGACGTTCGGGATGCGCTGAATGCCTTGTTGCCCGGCCGTGCGATCGTCGACATCCCCGACGACGACATGCTGCACCACATCCTGTTCGATCTCGACAAGCGCACGCAGATCCCGGGCGAGCGGCACCTCGGTTGGCGGCAGATGGAAGGGCCGCCGCACTGGCGCGGCATCTACGACGACGACGGCCGCCTCATGGTGGCGCTGAACCACAATATCGACATGGGCGACGCCTGGGAGCACGCCGACGACGCTCACTATCCTGCGCCGATGACGGCCACGGCGTACCGGTTCGGAGTCAACTACGTCATCTATGCGATGACGCACTGAGATGCCTCAGGCGCTTTATCTCGACGATCTTGCCGTGGGCCGCAAGTTCGCCACGCGCTCCGTCACGTTGACGCTCGAAGGCTGCAAGGCGTTCGCCGCCGAGTTCGATCCGCAGCCGTTTCACCTCGACGAGGAGGCCGCACGGCACAGCGTCTTCGGCCGCATCGCGGCCAGCGGCTGGTACACGGCATCGTTGTCGATGCGGCTGCTCGTCGAAGGAGAGCTGAGCGTAGCGGGTGGGCTCATCGGCCTCGGCGGTGAGATGAAGTGGCCGCGGCCCGTGTATCCCGGCGACACGCTGCACGTCGAAACGGAAGTGCTGGACGTGCGCGTCTCGGAGTCGAATCCCGATCGCGGCATCGCAACCGTGCGCAATCAAACATTCAATCAACGCGGCGAGCCCGTGCAGGTGGCCGTCGTGAAGATGCTCGTGCCGCGCCGCCCCGGCGCTTAGCGGCTGCGCCTCAAGGGGTTGTGGCGACGACGCGCCAATCGCCGCTCATACTATCGAGCTCGTAGCGGTCGCTGAGCGGAAAGCCCGGCGCGCGCATCGTCGTGAGCCGGTCGTCGAACTCGATGCGTGTTGCATAGCGAGGCTCCGTGGCGCTCAGCGAGCCGGCCGCAACGCTGCCGTAGATGGCCAACGTGCCGCTGCGCTGCGAGCGGTAGCTGCGCACGGCGAAACGGCTGCGCGCGTAGATCGAAGCATGCAGCTCGAGATCGCCGGGCCCCGTGATCTGCGGCTCGGCGATCTCCACCGTGCGTTCCGCGACGAGGCCGAGGTAGTCGCCCGCTCCCGGCGCGCGCGGATCGTCGGCGTAACGCAGGTTGCCGGCCACGACGATGCGCTCGGGAGAGTAGACCAGCACCTTGCCGTTCACGGTGCCGCGCACGTGTAAGGCCACATCTTCGTTCGCGAGCAGGTAGAACGGCTCGTCGCCGAGCGGCCCGCCGCTTGCTGCCGGCCCAGCGCCGAGCGGCTGCGCCTCGAACGTGCCATCCGCGTGGAACGTGATCAGCGAATCGTGTGCTAAGCGCTGCACGCGCTCCGCCGGCAGCGCGCTGTCGTCGAACGTTTGCGCGCGCGGCGGCAGAACGATACGCCGAACACGCGTCTCGAGGCCGGCCGGGAACATGGTGCGCCGGTTCAGTAAGCCCACTCCCTCGGTTCGAATGTCGCCCCCCGCCACCGTGACCTTGCCGGTGAATATGGGCTGCACGCCGCGGTCGCGGCTCACGCGAATCTCGGTGTTGGAGTGGAAGCGGCCGTCGATGAGGTCGTCGTGGATCTGCACTTCCGGGTCCCAGCGGTCGATGAACTGCGCAAAGTTCGAGAAGGCGACGCGATTCATGCGCAGCTCGGCCACGAGCCGCTCGCCGTCGCGCTCCGTGCTGAGCTCTACCAGCAGTTGCTCCATCCCCATCGCGTCGGCGGCGGGCACGCGCCGCAGCACGGCCGTGTACTCTTGCCCGGAGTCGCGCCAATCGATCGTGGCGCTCGTGTCCTCGGGAGCGAACGTGCCGGTCCACGACTCGAGCCGGCCGCGTATGGCGCGCTCTTCATGGCTCGCCAGCGCACGGCGTGGCGCGGCCGGCTCCGCAGCTTCGGGCGCGATGCCGGTGGGTGCGGGCTCGCCGGCCGGTGCGGGCTCGACCGCGGGTTCCACCGCGGGCTCGGCCGCCGGCTCCGGCAGGTCTGCAACCTGCTCGACCGGCGCCGGTTCCGTGGGCGGCTCCACGAATCGCTCGCTCGGCTGCGGCTCCGGGCGCGGCGCCACGGGCGGCGGCGCAGGCGCCACGGTGGCTTCTTCCACAGGCGAGGGCGGCGGCGCCGCCGGCTCTTCGGTGGGGATCTCGATGCTTTCGACGGGCTCCGTTGCGGCCGAGTCGTCGGCTGCGGCCGGCGGTGCGTCGGGTGCAACCCGCGTGACCAGCTCGGCGATGATCAGCGGCGACTCGTGCGGCCCGCTGTAGGTATGCACGCCCAGGTAGGCCATCAGCCCCACGATCGCGCAGTGCCCCGCCACAGACAGCAGCGCCGCGCCACGGCGCTGAAGGACCGGCTGGCGCTGCACCGGCGTCACGCGTTCGACTGCGAGGCAGGCATGGCTCAGTGTCGCGCTGCGCGCCTGTAGCTCGCAACTAGTTTGGGCGAGCGCGACGCCGTTCGCACTTCCACGCTGCTCCGCTAGGCAAGGGCCCGGCGGCCGCGCAGGCTGGCGGCACATGAGCACTGAGCCCCACGGCGAGCCCGGCTCGCTCGGCGAAGCACCGGGTCGCGAACGCCGCGCGAAGAGCACCGACCGCCGCGCGCTCACGCTGCGCACGCTGCTCACCGGCGGGCTCAAGCCGCGGCGCCGCGACGGCCGGCGCGCCGGCGAGCACGAGCTGCCCGTCGATTTTCATGAGCCGTATCTACTGGGCCTGGCGATCGCGATGCTCGTCTTGAGCGTGGTCGACGGCTTTCTCACGGTCACGCTGATGACGGATGGCGCCACGGAGACGAACCCGCTGCTCGCATTCGTGCTCAACGAGCACCCGCGCTTGTTCGCGGCCGTGAAAATGATTCTGACGGGCTCGGGCGTGGTGCTGCTCGTGGTGATGGCGCGAGCACGGCTCTTCAGGCTGGTTCGCACCAGCGCATTCTTGAAGGGCTTCGTTCTGGCTTACTGCGCGCTCGTCACGTACGAAGCGTGGCTCGTCAGCACGATG
>CAMPKU010000008.1 GCA_946887385.1 uncultured Gammaproteobacteria bacterium | reverse complement strand
CTCCGGAAGTGCCGGCATCGCGGCCGTTGCCGGCGCAAGGATTGGAATCGTGATCGAGCGCCCGGCCTCGATCAGATCCCGGTTGCCGCGCGTAAAGACCTGCGGATTGGCAGCGAAGATGGCCTCGGCGGCGTCGCGAATCGTTTCGCGCCGATCGGCGATTCTGGCCGCGATGCCGGACAACGTGTCGCCGCGGACGACGAGGTAGGCTTCACCTTGCGCCAGCAAGCCGCCGGTTTGCCCGCGAGCGCGCGCCGAAACGTCCGCCCGCGGCGTGGCCGTCGTCGCCGCGCTTGCCGTCGAGCGGCTCGTCGCAGCGCGGTTCGCAACGTCCGGAGCCGCGGCCGGCCGACTGTCGGCGAACGCGTTTGGCGCATCGCTTGCGGCTCCCGCACGCGCGCTCGCGACCTGGGTGCCGTCGGCAAGGCTCGTGGGCATCGCGGCCGGCGGATCGACGAACAACTCGTAGCTGCGCACGAAGTGCGGCGTGCTTGCGCAGTGGACGTCGACGGTGAGGCCGATCAACGGCTCCACGACGCGGTTCGCGCCGAAGATTTGGATGTGGGTGGGCGTGACGTCGATGCGGCTGGCGCGCGAGTACGTCGGCAAGCCGCGATCGGGGCGCAGGGCCGGCATGAGGCCGATGCACCCGGGCGTCAAGCGCTCATCGGCTGACAAGCGATACGGAATGTCCACGCGCAGCGATTGGCCGAGCCCGCTTCTCAAGGCCGCTTCGCCGAGCTCGAGCGCGAATGCCGTGACTGGGGCGAGCGCGAGCAGCCCAACCGCACACGCAACATGTAGCCTCTGTAGTGCCGGCCGTTGCGCCGTCAGGACAATCGCAGAATGGTTAGATGAGCGCAGTGTCTTCAATGACATCTTATGATCGGACTAGAGTCCGGGCAGCGATAGGAGCTCACTGTACGTGATTCTTAGAACAGGAACCGCGACGGGCTTCGAGGTTTTCGACATACGCGGTTTCACCTATGTAGCTGCCGGCAACCAGCGGCGAGAATGGCGCCTAGAAATTCGTGAGGTCCGTCCATGAGGCGTGCAATACCGTCGCAGAGCGCAGTTGGCGCGTCGCAGACGCCGGCGGCCGGAGCGTCATGGGGTGCGCTGCTCTCGTACGGGTTTCGGCCGTTCTTTCTGCTCGCGGCGGGTTGGGCGGCGCTCACGTTGCTCACGCTGGTCGGCGCCTTCGTGCTCGGGGCGTGGCCGGCCGGCGCGCTGCCGCTCGCGCGCTGGCACGGGCACGAAATGCTGTTCGGTTTCGTGGCGGCCACGATCGCGGGCTTTTTGCTCACGGCGGTGCCCGCCTGGACGGGCTCGCGCGCCGTTTCAGGGTTTCCGCTGGCGGCCTTGGCCGCCTTGTGGCTCGCGGGCCGTGCAGCGATGAGCCCGTGGCTTAAGTTACAGGGCACGCCATGGCTGTTGCTCGACGTCGCGTTCTTTCCTGCGCTCGCTGTCGCGCTGGCCGTGCCGCTCGTGCGCGCTCGCAACTATCGGAACTTTCAGTTCCTGTTGATTCTCGCTTTGCTTGCGAGCGCCGATGCGCTCTTCGTGGCCGTGCAGCTGGGCTGGCTCGCAGCGCCGCCGTTCGATCCGCTGCGCATGGGCGTGAATCTCGTCATGCTGCTGATCGTCGTCGTGGGCGGACGCATCATTCCGGCGTTCACGCGCAACGCGCTGCTCAAGGCCGGCGTGCGATGCACGTTCACACCGCTGGCCTGGCTCGACCGCGCGTGTCTTGCGGCCGCTGCGTCCGTGGTCATCGTCGACATCGTGCGCCCGGATTCCGTCATTGCTGGCTGGCTCGCAGCGCTCACGGCCGCGTTGCTCGCGGTGCAAATGAGCCGCTGGTTCGGCCACCGTACTTTGCGCATGCCGATCGTTTGGGTGTTGCACGCCGGGTTTCTGTGGTTGTGCGTGGCATTGGCGCTCAAAGCGCTGTGGCTGCTCGCTCAGGCGCCGTGGGCTGCTAACTGGCTGCACGCGCTCACGGCCGGCGCGTTCGGCACGATGACGCTCGGCGTCATGACGCGCGTGGCGCTTGGCCATACGGGGCGCGAGCTCGTCGTCGCACGGTCGATCGCAGTGGCCTACGTGCTCGTGATTGCCGGCGCCGCGTTGCGGGTGGCGGGGCCCACAGCGCTGCCCGCCCAATACGTGCCCGTGCTCGCTGCGGCGGGCGCATTGTGGAGCGTTGCGTTCGTCGTGTTCCTGATCGTCTATACGCCGTTGCTGGTTGCGCCGCGGCCCGACGCCGCGCCCTGAGGCGCGTTCAGTTTCGGTGCGCGCTCGCAACCCAAGCAGACCCGGCTAAGTTGGGTAACGGTAGCCGCCCTCACCGCGGAGGGCCGCCGCGTGCTGAGCCGCCGCGAAGGTCCAGTTCGCAAGACGATCGAACCAGGCGCGTAAGAACCTGTCGCGCTCGTTCTTGTAGTCGAGGTAATACGCGTGCTCCCACAGGTCGCAGACGAGCAGCGGAGTTGCTCCTTGGGCCAGCGGCTGCTCGGCGTCGTGAGTGGAGACGACCTGCAGCTTGCCCTTCGATGCCACGAGCCATACCCAGCCCGAGCCGAAATGTGCGGCGCCTTCGGCCACGAACACATCCCGGAGCGCGCTCACACTGCCGAAGGCCGCATCGATGACGTTCTTCAACGGCGCTGCCGGCGTGCTCGCTTCGGGCGCCATGGACTCCCAGAAGAAAGCGTGATTCCAGGCCTGCGCCGCGTTGTTGAATAGCTTGCGGTCGCCGCGCTCGTGCGCCGTGGCGATTACCTCTTCGAGCGGGCGCGCACCCGCGGCGTCGCCGAGCAGCTCGTTCACGACGCGCACGTAGCGCGCGTGGTGTTTGCCGTGGTGCGTTTGCATCGTTTCTTCGCCGATGACGGGCCGCAGCGCATCGAGGGCATAAGGCAACGGGGGCAGCAAGTGCATAGCGTTACTCCAAGCTTCGTGGATCGGGGAACAATATTCGTCCTTGAATTGACAAAAGCTCGTTGCGGTGGAGCTCGGCTAGCCGCTCGATCAAGCGCTCGCCCTTCCGCGTGAGCTTGACCACCACGGCGCGGCGATCTTCCTCACTGACGCGCTTCGTTACGAGGCCCGCCTCCTCGCAGCGGCAAACCAGCGCCACCGCCCCGTGATGCTTGGCTTGCAGGCGCTCGGCCAGCTCGCCGACGGTTGCGTGCTCGCGGCCCGGGTAGCCTTTGACTTGCAGCAGCAGCTGGTACTGCAGGGGCGTTACGCCATGGCGGCGAGCGAGCTGCTCGCTGTAGCGCAGGAAACGCCGCAATTCGTAGCGAAAGTCGGCCATCGCGCGGTAGTGCCGTAGGTTCATGGGCTCGATGGGCTGATTGGTGGCCATAGCCGAAACTCATATTGATAGTGCCAACGTGCTGTTTATATCACATTGTGATGTGTTACGTTTCCCGGCACTCGACACCGTCAAGAAAAGGAGCCGGTCATGGCACTGCAACTCGGAGACGTCGCCCCTGATTTCACCGCCAACACCACTGTGGGCCCCATTCGCTTTTACGAATGGCTCGGCGACTCGTGGGCGGTGCTGTTTTCGCATCCGCGCGATTTCACGCCGGTTTGCACGACGGAGCTCGGTTACACGGAGAAGCTCGCGCCGGAATTCGCGCGGCGCGGTGTCAAGGTGATCGGCTTGTCCGTCGACAACATCGACGACCACGCCCGCTGGGTCGACGACATCGAGGCGACTCAGGGCGCGCGCCCGGCGTTTCCGCTGATCGGCGACCACGATCGGGCCGTATCCACGGCCTACGGAATGATTCACCCGAAGGCCGACAACACTTTCACGGTGCGGTCCGTGTTCATCATCGATCCCGCCAAGAAGATTCGCGCCACGTTGACGTATCCGGCAAGCACCGGGCGCAACTTCGACGAAATTTTGCGCATCATCGACTCCCTGCAGCTCACGGACCGGCACAAGGTTGCGACGCCCGTGAACTGGAAGTTCGGCGACGACGTGATCATCGTGCCGTCCGTGTCGAACGACGATGCGAGCCGCTTGTACCCCGGCGGCTGGAACGAGCAGAGACCGTATCTGCGCGTCGTCAAGCAGCCGGCTTGAGCTTGAGGCCGTCTGCGCTTTTGGCTGACGCGACATGAGCGCAAACGCAACTAGCCGCGTGGCCTCCTTCGAAGCGCAATCGACTGCCGAAACGCCGCGCGAGGCCGGCGCGTGGACGGCCGCTCCGTTCGACGCCGCTATGGCGGCGGAGATTCGTGCGCTCGTGGCGAAGCTCGACGTTCGCCAGCGCGCGTGGCTGAGCGGCTATCTCGCGGGCAGCGTAGAACCCGCCGCGGCGGCACCCGCCGCGGTGTCGGCGTCCGCAACGGCGGCGCCGGCGTCGGTGCTCATCCTTTACGGCTCGCAAAGCGGCAACGGCGAGCAGCTCGCGAGCCGCCTCGCCGCGCGGCTTGCAGAGGGGCGCATACCGCATCGCGTGCTCGACATGCTCGACTGCCGCAAGCAGGATCTAGAGAGCGCGGAAACACTGCTCGTCGTGGTGAGCACGCACGGCGACGGCGATCCGCCGGACCGTGCCATTGCGCTGCACGAGCTGCTGCACGGGCGCAAACCGCTGCGCCTCGCCCACGCGCGTTACTCCGTGCTCGCACTCGGCGACTCGAGCTACGAGAAGTTTTGCGAGACCGGCCGGCAGTTCGACGCGCGGCTCGAAGCGCTCGGCGCCAAGCGGCTTGCGGCGTGCGTCGAGTGCGACGTGGATTTCGAGCCGGCGGCGCAAGGCTGGATCGAGACGGTTGCCGGAACGATCGCGGCCGACGCCGCGCTGCCCGCCGCCACGGCGGTCTCCGCTCCCGTGCTGCGCCCTGTGCCGGCCGGGAATGCGTACACGCGGAAGAACCCGTTTGCGGCCAGCGTGCTCGCGAACCAGCGGCTCACAGCCCGCGGCTCGAGCAAGGACGTGCGCCACGTCGAGCTGGCGCTGGAGGGCTCGGGTCTGCACTACGAGCCCGGCGATTCGCTCGGCGTTGTGCCGCGCAATGGTGCGGACGACGTCGATGCGTTGCTCGCCGCGCTCGGCATGAGCGCCGAGGCTCCCGTGACGGCCGGCGGCCAGGCGCTCGAGCTTCGTCACGCGCTGCTCGAGCATTGCGAAATCGGCACGCTGAGCGCGGCATCCGTGCGCCGTTACGCCGCTTCCACAGGGAACGACGAGCTCGCGCAGTTTGCTACGAACGAAATCGAGCTCGCGCGCTACGTGCACGGCCGCGACGCGCTCGATCTGGTGCAGGCCCATCCGCCGCGCGGCCTCGACCCGGAAGCTTTCGTGAAGCTGCTGCGGCCGCTCGCTCCGCGGCTCTACTCGATCGCGTCGAGCGCAGCCGCGACGCCGGACGAGGCGCATTTGACCGTCGGTATCGTCGAATACGAGGGTCTCGGCCGGCCGCGTCGCGGCGTGGTATCCGGCGCCCTGGCTGATCTCGCGGAGGGTGCCGCCGCGCCCGTGTATCTGCACCGCAATCCGTCGTTTCGGCTGCCGGCCGATTCGCGCGCGCCGATCGTGATGATCGGCGCAGGCACCGGCGTCGCGCCGTTCAGGGCCTTTCTGGCGGAGCGCGAGGCTGCGGGCGCGCAAGGCAAAAACTGGCTCGTGTTCGGCGACCGCTCGTTCGAGCTCGATTTTCTGTACCAAACCGAGTGGCTCGGTTGGCGCAAGAACGGCTTGTTAACGCGTATCGACGTGGCGTTCTCGCGCGACCAAGAGCACAAGGTGTACGTGCAGCACCGGCTCGGCCAGCACGGTGCGGCGCTTTGGGCATGGCTGCAAGACGGCGCACACGTTTACGTCTGCGGTGACGCCACGCACATGGCGCCGGACGTCGAATCGGCGCTGCTGGCCGTGGTGCGCGAACATGGAGCGATGAACGACGACGACGCGCGCAGTTACTTGCTCGAGCTACAGCGCGCCCGCCGCTATCAGCGGGACGTATACTGATGAGCGGCATGTCACGCCGCTTCGACCTTTCTTCGCCGCTCGAGGAGCTGCACTCGAACGAGCAGCTCAAGCACGACAGCCGCTACCTGCGCGGCACGTTGGCGGCGAGCCTCGCGGATCCCGTCACGGCCGCAGTAGATCCGGACGACGCGCTGCTGACGAAATTTTTCGGCATCTACCAGCAGGACGACCGCGACCTGCGCGACGAACGCCGCCGCGCCAAGCTCGAGCCGCGCTATCAGTTCATGGTGCGCGTGCGTCTGCCGGGCGGCGTCTGTACGCCGGCGCAGTGGCTTGCGCTCGATCGCCTGTCGCGCGAGAACGCCGACGGCAGCCTTAGGCTCACGACGCGTCAAACATTTCAGTTCCACGGGATTCGTAAGCACAACCTGCGGCGGCACATCCAAGGCATCAACGCGGCGGGGCTCGATACGATCGCGGCTTGCGGCGACGATAACCGCAACGTGATTTGCACCGCGAACCCGCTGCTGTCGCCGGCGCACGCGCAAGTCAGCGAGCTCGCGCGCCGCATTGGCGCTCACCTGTTGCCGCGCACGGGCGCGTACCGCGAAATCCTGCTCGGCGAGGCGCCGGCGGTGCCGGAGGCGGCCGACGAGGAGCCGTTGTACGGCAAGACGTATCTGCCGCGAAAGTTCAAGATCGCGCTCGCCGTCCCACCATCGAACGACATCGACGTGTTCGCGCACGACTTGGGATTCATCGCCGTCGTGGAGGGCTCGCGCATCGTGGGCTTCAACGTTTGTGTGGGCGGCGGCATGGGCATGACGCACAACGCCCGCGCTACATTCCCCCGCTTGAGCGACGTGGTGGGCTTCTGTGTGCCGGAAGACGTGATCGCGGTGTCGGAGCACGCGATGTGTATCCAGCGCGACTACGGCAACCGCAAGGACCGCTCGCACGCGCGCTTCAAGTACACGATCGAGGACCGCGGCACCGAGTGGTTCCTGGCCGAGCTCGCGAAACGGCTCGGCCGGCCTCTACAGTCCGCTCGACCCATGCAGCTCGAGTCGTCGGCCGACCGCTACGGTTGGGCGGAAGGGCACGACGGGCGTTGGCACTACACGCTGTTCGTCGAGAACGGCCGTGTCACGGATCGGGCCAGTAGCGCATTGCAAACCGGCCTGCGCGCGATCGCCGCCGTGCATCGCGGCGTGTTTGCGATCACGACCAACCAGAACGTGATCATTGCCGGCGTGCCCGCCGAGCAACGGGCCGCGATCGAAGCGCTGCTCGAATCCCACGGGCTCGCCAACGAGCGGCGTGGCACCGCGCTTCGCGCCCACGCGCTCGCTTGCGTGGCGTTCCCCACCTGCGGACTGGCGATGGCCGAAAGCGAACGTTACCTACCGAGCTTGCTCGACAAGCTCGATGCAATCGTCACAGCCGCGGGCTTGGCCAACGAGCCGATCACCATGCGCATGAGCGGTTGCCCGAACGGCTGCTCGCGGCCTTATCTCGCCGAGATCGCGCTGGTGGGCAAGGCGCCGGGCAAGTACAACCTGTATCTAGGAGCGAGCGGAAACGGCGATCGGCTCAACGCCCTCTACCGCGAAACCATCGGCGAAGAGGACATCCTCGCAGAGCTCGAAGCGCTGCTCACGCGCTACGCGGCCGAGCGTGCGCCCGGCGAGCGCTTCGGCGACTTCGTAGTGCGCGCCGGCATCGTACGCAAAATGACCGCCGGCAGGGAGTTTCAAAGTGGCTGAGCACCGCAACGGCAATCACGATGAGCCCGGCGAGCCGAGCTCGCCGCCGTGCCTCATGCACGAGTTCGCCGACGAGTTGCTGCCGCGTCCGGGCGAGCAAGAATGGAGCGCCGTCCAAGCGTTCCGCAAGGCGAAGCGTGCCGAGCGGCTCGTGCGCCGCCGCGCGCTCGCGTTGCACGACCGGGAGAGTTACGCCGAGAGCCTGACGGCGCATCTCCTCGCTACACTCGATCTGCGGTCCTATCCCGTGCTCGGCTTTTATTGGCCCATCCGCGGCGAGCTCGATCTGCGCAACTTGGCTCGGCGCCACGTCGAGGCCGGCGGCATCGTGGCGTTGCCCGTGGTAGTCGAGAAGAAAGCGCCTGTCGAGTTTTGGCAGTGGCAGCCCGGCGCCGCGATGCAGCGCGGCTTCTGGAACATACCGGTACCGGCCGAGCGGCGCGTCGTGGTTCCAAATGCTTTGTTGATTGCGCTCGTCGGCTACGACGCGGCGGGCTATCGGCTGGGCTATGGTGGCGGCTATTACGATCGCACGCTTGCCGTAACCGAGCCGCGCCCGTTGTGCGTTGGCGTGGGTTACGACGAAGCCGAGCTCGCCACGATTTATCCGCAGCCGCACGACGTGCCGATGGATCTCATCGTCACGGAGCGCCGCGTGCTTCGCTTCTCCCGCTAAGCGCTGCCCGGTCGGTACGCACGCAGGAAAGCATCGACCGCCGCGTCCACGTGCTTTGCTGCGTCGCTCTCGGGCATCGATGCGTCGCCGGTGAGAAAAAGCCGCACCATCGGCTCGCCGGCAATCATGCTGAAGAAGTGCGACGCGGCACTCGCCACGTCGGCCACGTCGAGCGTGCCCGCGTCGCGCTCGGCTGCGAGCAGGCGCCGCATCGCGTCGTGATACGGTTGCAGGTGAGATTCCCAGAGCCGCTCGGCGCGCTGCGACGCCGACTCCATCGGCAGCGACAGCATTCGATGCAAGCTCTTCATCAACGGGCCGGTGCCGAGGCGCAGAGAGTCGTGCGCGATCGCGGTCAAACGCTCGCGCAGCGTTCCGGGTCGCTTCAGGATCATCGCCTCAGGCGGCGGCAGTTGCTCGAGCAAGCTTTGCAGCGCTGCGGCGAATAGCGCCTCTTTGTTCTCGAAGTACCGGTACAGCGTGGGCTTCGATACGGCCGCCGCAGCCGCGAGCGTGTCCATGCTGGTGGCGTCGAAGCCGCGCTCGGCGAACAGCTTGGCGGCGGCCTCGATCATCGTCGAGCGATTGTCGAAAACAAATCCGTCCCGCACCTCGATTTTCATTCGACCATCTTAGCCTTGCCATCCGCAGCCTGGCACGGTCAGTGCACGAAACATCCGCGTGCGCCGGCATCACGCCCGGTGATCGCCACGACGCCGAATGGAATCGGACCAACAACAGAGCGGAGGAAAGGCACATGAAACGTCTGCAAGACAAAGTCGCCGTCATCACGGGCGGCTCAGGCGGCATCGGCCAGGCAACCGCGGCGCGCTTTCTCGAGGAAGGTGCGTCCGTGGTGCTGGTGGACATCGACCAGGCGGGGCTCGACGCTGCGGCTGAGGCGCTCGGCGGCGGCGAGCGCGTGCTAACGGCGAAGGCCGACGTCAGCAAGGAGGAGGACGTCAAGCGGTACGTGCAGGCGGCCATGGACCGCTTCGGACGCATCGACGTGTTCTTCAACAACGCCGGCATCGAGGGCGAGGTCGCCCCGCTGGAGCAGCAAAAGGTAGCCATGTTCGACAAAGTCATCGCGATCAACGTGCGCGGCGCCTACTTGGGACTGAAGCACGTGTTGCCGCACATGTACGAGGCGGGCGAGGGCAGCGTGATCAACACCTCGTCGGTCGCAGGCTTGAGCGGCAGCGCGGGCGTGTTGCCCTACGTCACCTCCAAGCATGCGCTCACGGGCATGACGAAGGTGGCCGCGATCGAGGCGGCCAGCCATAACGTCCGCGTCAACTCCGTGCATCCGTCGCCGGTGAACACGCGAATGATGCGTTCGCTGGAGGCCGGCTTCGCGCCGGAAGACGCCGAGGCCGCCAAGGCGGCGATGGAGAAGGCCATCCCGCTCGGTCGCTACGGCGAATCCGGCGACATCGCCAACCTCGTGCTGTTCCTGGCGTCGGACGAGAGCCGCTTCATCACCGGCGCGCAGTACCGCATCGATGGCGGGATGGGCGCGCTATAAGCGCGTCCTCTGCTCACGCGTTGAGGCCACTACGCGCGCGCAGGTCTCGGTACACTGGGCACATGGACCGCGTCGATGCGGCGCCGGTCGAGCCCACGGCGCTTTCTCCCATGCGCTACCCGGTGTTTCGGGCGGTTTGGCTCGGCAGTGCGCTGGCGAATCTAGGCGCCTTGATCCAGTCCGTCGGCGCCTCGTGGTTGATGATCTCGATCGCGGAATCGGCGGACATGGTCGCACTCGTGCAGACCTCGATCGCCCTGCCGGTGATGCTGCTCGCGTTGGCGGCCGGCGCGCTGGCGGACAACCGGGACCGGCGCCTGGTCATGCTGGGCACGCAGTCTTTCATGCTCACCGTTTCCGTCGCGCTGGCGGTGTGTGCCTGGGCCGGGCTGATCACGCCGTCGCTGTTGCTGCTGTTCACGTTCCTGATCGGCTGCGGCTCGGCATTCAACGCGCCGGCCTGGCAGGCCTCGGTCGGCGACATGGTGCCGCGCGCCGAATTGCCGGGCGCGGTGGCGCTGAACAGCTTGGGCTTCAACATTGCGCGCAGCGTGGGCCCTGCGATCGGCGGAGCGATCGTGGCTGCAGCAGGCGCGGCCGCGGCGTTCGTCGTGAACGCGGCCAGCTACTTGGCGCTGATCGTCGTGCTGACTCGCTGGCGCCCGATCCGCGCGCCCGCGATCTTGCCGCGCGAGTCGCTGGGCGTTGCCATGGCGGCCGGTGTTCGCTACGTGTCGATGTCGCCGGCCATTCGTACGGTGCTGCTGCGCAGCATTATTTTCGGCGCTGGCGCGAGCGGCTTGATGGCGTTGATGCCGCTCGTGGCCAAGAATTTGCTCGGCGGCGGGCCGCTCGTCTATGGGTTGATGCTCGGCGCCTTCGGCGCCGGCGCCGTGGCCGGCGCCATCAGCTCCGCGAAGCTCCGGCGCGCGTTTTCGACCGAGACGATCGTTCGTGCGGCGTGCATCGCATTCGCGGTTGCCGCGGCGGTGGCCGGCGTGAGCACGCGGTTGCCGGTGACCATGGCGGGCTTGCTGCTGGCCGGAGCGGGTTGGGTGCTTGCGCTGGCCACGTTCAACGTCAGCGTGCAACTGTCGGCGCCGCGCTGGGTCGTGGCCCGCGCGCTCTCGCTTTACCAAATGGCCGCGTTCGGCGGAATCGCAGGTGGCAGCTGGCTGTGGGGCGTAGTCGCAGACCGAGAAAGTATCGTGGTCGCGCTGCTGGCGTGCGCGGCGGTGCTGCTCGCCTGCGCGGCGTTCGGCACGTGGCGGCCGCTGGCGCAATCGGAGGATCTCGATCTCGATCCGCTGCGGCAATGGAACGCGCCGGAAACCGCCGTGCCCGTCGACCAAAGGACCGGGCCCGTCGTGATCACCATCGAATATCTCATTCGGCAGGACGACCAGTTGCGATTTTTGGCGGCCATGTCGGAACGGCGGCGCATACGCCGCCGAGACGGTGCTTTGAATTGGCGCCTGTTGCGCGACCTCGCGGACCCGGAGCTATGGATCGAGCGCTACGAGACGCCAACCTGGCTCGACTATGTTCGTCTCAACAACCGTCTGACTCGACACGACGCAGTGATCCCGGAATCGCTGCGGGCGTTGCACCGCGGCGCCGGCCCGCCACGCGTCCGGCGCATGATCGAGCGCCCGGTCGCCGCGCAGTCCCCGCGCATTGCACCCGGACCGCAGGACGTGGTCGTCGCCCCCGATTAACACTGCAGGCGCATCAACATGCCCATGATTTACACGTGTCCCATGCACCCGGAGATCCGGCAGGACCGGCCCGGCACCTGCCCGAAGTGCGGCATGGCGCTCGAGCCGCTGCTCCCCGAGCTTGGCGCGCCCGACGACAACCCCGAGCTCGTCGATTTTCAGCGGCGATTCTGGTGGACGCTGCCGCTCACCGTCGTCGTCGCCGTGCTCGGGATGTTCGGGCATCGACTGGGCTGGCTGGATATCACCGCTCAAACTTGGATTGAGCTCGCTCTGGCGATACCGATCGTGCTGTGGGCCGGCTGGCCGTTCTTCGTGCGCGGGGTGCAATCGATCGTCAATCGCAGCCCGAATATGTGGACGCTGATCGGTCTCGGTACGGCAGCGGCGTTCATTTATAGCGTGGCTGCCACGGTAGCGCCCGGCGTATTTCCGGACACGTTCATCGAGGATGGGCGTGTCGGCGTTTACTACGAGGCCGCGGCCGTCATCATCTCGCTCACGTTGCTTGGGCAAATTCTCGAGCTCAAAGCGCGCTCGCAGACATCCGCTGCAATCAAATCGCTGCTGGGCCTTGCACCGAAGACCGCCCGGCGCGTCGCGGCGGACGGCACTGAAGCGGACGTACCGCTCGCACATGTTCACGTGGGCGATCTATTGCGGGTAAGACCCGGCGAGAAAGTGCCGGTGGACGGTATCGTGGTGGAGGGATCGAGCGCCGTCGACGAATCGATGCTCACGGGCGAACCGATTCCGGTTACCAAGCGCGTAGGCGACGCGCTCATCGGCGCCACACAGAACACCACGGGCAGCCTCACGATGCGCTCGGAACGCGTCGGCGCCGCGACGATGCTGTCGCAAATCGTTCTGATGGTGGCGCAGGCGCAGCGCTCGAAGGCGCCCATGCAGAGGATGGCGGATCGCGTTGCAGGCTATTTCGCCGTGTCGGTGGTGCTCATCGCCTTGGCTACGTTCGTGACATGGGGCCTGATCGGCGGTGAGCAGGGCTGGTTGTACGGGCTCATCAACGCGGTGTCCGTGCTGATCATCGCGTGTCCTTGTGCGCTCGGTCTCGCAACGCCGATGTCGATCATGGTGGCAATGGGCAAAGCGGCGACGCAGGGCATTTTGTTTCGCGACGCATCGGCCATCGAGAGCTTCCGGCGGCTCGACACCATGATCGTGGACAAGACCGGAACGCTGACGGAAGGCAAGCCGGCTTTCGATTCGGCCGCTGCGGTATCGGGATTCGACGAGCGCGAAGTGCTGCGGTTGGCCGCGAGCCTCGATCAAGGCAGCGAGCACCCGCTCGCGGCTGCGATCGTGGAGGCGGCGCGCAAGCAAGATCTCGCGCTTGCCAAAGTCGAGCAGTTCGACTCTTCGTCGGGAATTGGCGTGCGCGGCGTGGTCGAGGGCGAAGCGCTCGTGTTGGGCAACACGGCGCTCATGCAGCAAGAAGGGGTGGACGTGAGCCCGCTCATCGCAGCCGGCGAGGCGCGGCGTGCGCGGGGCGCCAGCGTCATGTACCTGGCTCGCGGGCAGCAATTGCTCGGACTCCTGGCGGTTTCCGACCCGCTCAAGCAGAGCACGCCGGAAGCGGTGGCCAGTCTGCACGCTGCCGGCATCCGCGTGGTGATGGCTACCGGCGATGGCCTCACCACCGCGAAATCGGTGGCCGCGCGGCTGAACATCGCTGAAGTGCACGGCGAAGTGAAGCCCGCGGATAAATTGGTGCTCGTGGAGAAGCTGCAAAACGAGGGCCGCGTGGTCGGCATGGCGGGCGACGGCATCAACGACGCGCCCGCGCTGGCCAAAGCGGATGTCGGCGTGGCGATGGGCACCGGAACGGATGTCGCGATGAGCAGCGCGCAGGTCACGTTGGTCAAAGGCGATCTGCGCGGCATTGCGCGCGCCCGCTCAATCTCGCTGGCCACGGTCAAGAACATGCGCCAGAACTTGGGCTTCGCGTTTCTCTACAACGCGCTCGGAGTGCCCATCGCCGCGGGAGTGTTGTACCCGCTCACGGGTTTGCTGCTGTCGCCGATGATTGCGGCGCTGGCGATGAGCTTGTCATCCGTGTCGGTGATCGCGAACGCGTTGCGGTTGCGCACGGCCATTTAGCCACCCAGACGGAATTCCGTTTCATGCGCCCGCTAGCCGAGTTGCACGCTCAGCATGGAAATCGAGCCGCCGTCCACGCCCTCGATTGGAAAGCCAATGTCTTCGCCCTTCTGGTGGCAGCCGAGCACGTACAACAGCGGTAAGTAGTGGTCGGGCGTCGGTATCGAAAGCAGCGCGTCCCGCCCAAGCGATTCGTAGTTGACGAGCGGGCCGAACTCGCCTGTGAGCATGACATCCCGCGCGGCAGTTTCGAAGCGCACGGCCCAGTCATAAGGATCTTGCGAATGTTGACCCCACGCATACGTGTGAAGGTTGTGCACGAGGTTGCCGCTGCCGGCAATCAGCACGCCTTCTGCTCGCAGCGGCGCTAGTCTCCGGCCGACGTCGAAATGAAATGCAGCCGGTTTGGTCTCGTCGATGCTGAGTTGAATAACCGGAATGTCGGCGGCCGGATAGACGTGCTTGAGCACGGACCAGGTGCCGTGATCTAGGCCCCAGGAGTCGTCGAGCCTTACCTCGAGCGGCGCCAGTAAGGCCTGAACGCGGCGCGCCAGCGCGGGATCGCCGGGCGCCGGGTACTGCACTTGGTACAGCTCGGGCGGAAAGCCGCCGAAGTCATGGATCGTTCGCGGCGTTGCATTCACGGTGACCGCCGTGCCCGGACCGTACCAGTGCGCCGAAACCGAAACGATGGCTTCGGGGCGCGGGATCTGTTCGCCAATGCGCCGCCACCCTTCGGTGTACGCATTGCGACTCACGGCGTTCATCGGGTTGCCGTGGCCGAAGAACATCGCGGGCATCGACATGGCGCGGGGAGCGCGGCTCGCTCAATGCTCGCTACGGTGCTCGTGCAAAAAGCGCGCGAGCCTTTCCTTCACGTGTGCATGATCGCCCGGCCCGCCGAGTGTTTTGGCGCGCCGAACGATGTTGGCTTGCAAAGCCGGTGCTACCTTGCCCCAATCGTCGAGCAGTGCGGCACCTAGCCGGGCGAGGATGCGAAGCTCCGACTCGTCTATCGAGTCCGCGGCACCCGTCGGCGACAGCGCGCCGCCTTCGCCTTCCCAGCGGGCCAGCGCCCGCGCTCGCATTTCGGCATCCGTTAGTTTTGCCATGACCGTGTACCCTATTGCGCGATACAGTCATGTAGCACCGTGGGACGACAGAACGCAACTTCTCTACGGAGTTGTGCGGGACACGGGTTGTTTACGCGCGCGCGAACGCGGCGTCGTTCGGATGCGCCTTGAGACGCGTGCTCAGCGATCGCCGAAGGTTACGTTCAAGTAGGCGGCGCGCGGGTATTCGCTTCGGTTGTTCGCAGCGCCCGACTCCGCGTGCGACGTATCGAGAAGATTTTGCACCGCCAGCGACAGCACCAGCTTGTCCCGAATGCGCCACGAGTAATTGACGTCGACGGCGGTGTACGCCGGTACCTGCGGCTGCGGCAGCTCATCGCTGCGGCGCACCATGAAATCCAGCGCTTGCCCCTGCGCGATGTCGTACGAGGCGCGCAGCATCCACTGGTACTCGGGGTCGTTCCCCAAGGCGCTGGGCCCCTGGGGGTCCGTGCTGCCGGGTTTGACGCGCAGGTTCTGCCGCAGCGCCGTGAGGCCGGCACCAAACCGCCAGCGCTCGCTCGCTTGCCAGTTGCCCCACGCTTCGATGCCATAAATGCTGCCTTCGATCATGTTCTGCACGAAGGCCGGCGGTAATTGTCCGCTTCGAAGCTTGTCCCACTCGTAGTCGAACACGGTGGTCGACACCGTGACGTTGGGACGCGGCTGCGCGCGGTAACCGAGCTCGACGACGTCGGCTACTTCGGAAACGAAGTTCGGCCCGCCGAGGATCAAAAATCCGGAGGGTGGAGGAAGCAGCACGTCGCGGTCGAGGCGCGACGGCGCTCGCACTGCGCGCGATAGACCCGCCCACACCAGTTGCGTCGACGAGGCCTGCCAGGCAATGCGCGCAGTAGGCAGCGACTCGGTTCCGGTGTAATCGTTGCTCTCGAGCTTGACACCCAAAGTGAGATCGAGCCGATCGGCTAGGGCGAGCTCCGATTGAACGAACACGTTTGCCCAGTCGAGCTGCCGGCTCGTGGGTCGGAAGCCGAACAGAAAGCCGTCTTCGATATCGTCGCGTGCGCGCCGGTAGCCGCCTCCCCACAGCAAGGTAGTCGCGCCCAGCGGGATGGTGTGCCGCGCTTCCACATCGAAGATGTCGGACTCGGGGCTGAACACCACATTGTCATCACGATCGTTGTGAGCTACGTAGGTTTGCAGGCTGAAGTCGGAGCCGTTGGCAAATTCACGCGACCAACGCGACAGCAGATTGGCGCCGGAGCCTTCCAATCGTCCGAAGTCGAATGTTCCGGCGAAGCCGCGGTGATCGGATTGTGCGCCGTACACGTCGCCTTGCAGCGTCAATGCGCCGCTGGCGAGGCTCAGGTCGGCGCGAAACCCCGCTTGCGCCCGCTCCCAGGTGTCGCGATTCGCCACGCCGTCGGCGCGTTCGGTGTTCTCGAGCTCCGCCACCTGGGCGTAGGCTCTGAAATGACCGTCCCGGCCCAGCGTGCCGCCATGGCGAACGCCGAAGCGTCGCTCGCGGTTACCCACTCCGCCAAGTACGAGTGTTCCCGCAGTGTCCTCGGCGCGCCGGGTGATCACGTTGATCACGCCGTTCACGGCGTTCGCACCCCAGAGCGTGGCGCCCGGACCGCTGATCACTTCGATGCGATCGATGTCCTCGAGCATCACGCCCTGCATTTCCCAGAATACGCCCGAGAACAGCGGCGTATAAATCGTGCGTCCATCGATGAGAACGAGCAGCTTGTTGGCGATGCCGCTGTTGAAGCCGCGTGCGCTGATCGCGTACTGCGCGGTATCCACGCGCGCAACCAGCAGGTTCGGCGCAAGCCGCAAAGCCTCCGGCAAAGTGGTGGCGCCGGAGCGGCGGATGGCCTCGCTAGTAATCACATAAATGGAAGCAGCCGCTCCGGAAAGCTCCTCCGCTCGTCCGGAGACCGACGTGACCTGAATGTTGGCCAGCTCTTCGAGGCTCAAATCGATGAGGTCGAGCTCTTGGCTGCTCGCGGCGCCGGCGGCAAAGGCCAACGCGAGCGCGGCAACAACCCGCCCGCGCGGGCGGGGCAGCCCGAACGGCTGAAGCGCCTTCCTTTCCATAATTGGCGATGCTAGCAATCGGCCCAGTCATAAAATGGGCAGCGCATCACGATATATGCATTGTGCAACTATTGGGGCTGAGCGGGCTCAGCGCGGCGGCACCAGGTTACTCCAGGTTTCAGTGAGCACGTGTTCGCCGTTTTGGAGATAGCCGCGAAGCTCGACGGGCTGCGCGGCATCGAGCTGCTTCACGAGAACCATCATGCGCCACGCGCCCGTGGCCTCCACGCGGTACGCGTTCGTCTCCAGGATCTCGCCGTTCGCGGGTGCCGAGACGACGGCGTCGACGGTTGCGCTGGGCGGTAACGCGGCCAACGACGGGCCCATGAAGTCCACCATGAACTGTTGCTCGTCTTCGGCCAGCTCGCGATAGCCTCGGCCGACACGCGACTGCGTGACCCACGCTCCGGGCGGCTGCTGCATGATGCGCGAGCCTTGCCAATGCAGGCGGTACTCGAAGTCCAGCGGCTCGCCGGGCGCCGGTAACCGGTCGGGCACCCAGTACGCAACCACGTTGTCGTTCGTCTCGTTCGGTGTGTGCAGTAGCACGAGCTCGACGCGGCCGGCGCCCCACGAGCCCACGGGCTCCACCCACGCGCTGGGTCGCAGGTCATAACGGGCTTCCGGGTCCTCGTAGCTCGTGAAGTTGCGGTCCCGCTGCATCAGGCCGAACCCCTTTAGCTCGCGCATTGCAAACGACGTGGTCAATGTCGCAGGCGGATTGATCAGCGGCCGCCAGAGCCATTCGCCGTCGCCGGTGGCCACCATCATTCCGTCGGAGTCGTGCACTTCGGGTCTGAAGTCGGTTCGATGCGGCTGGTTCTCGCCAAATTGGTACATGCTCGTGAGCGGTGCGACCCCCAGCGTGCCGACGGGCTCGCGCAGGTACAGCCGCGCACGCACGTGGATGACGGTCTCCTCGCCGGGCGTCACGTCGAACTGATAAGCGCCGTTCACGCGCGGCGAGTCGAGCAAGGCGAACATGCGCAACGTGCGCGCGTCGGCTGTGGGCTTCACGATCCAGAATTCGGGGAAGTAGGGGAACTCCTCGCCTTCGCCGCCCACCGTGTCGACGGCCAAACCCCGGGCTGAGAGGCCGTAGCGCGTTCCGGCGGCGAGCGCGCGGAAGTAGCTCGCGCCCAAGAATACGATGAGCTCGTCTTTATACTCGGGTCCATTCAAGTGGTAATGCACGCGAAGGCCGGCGTAGTCGAGGTCGCCCCAGCTTGCAGAGGAAAGCGTGTTCTCGCCGAAGTTGAAGTCGGCGCTGTCGTAGGGCAGGTGCCGTGCCTTGCCGCCGACGATCTCGTTCATACGCACACGCGGGTTCGATTGCGCGCGGTGAAAGAACATCAGGTCGAAGGGCAGATCCTCGGCTCGCCAGATTGCGCGATCGGGGCGGAAACGAATGTCGCGGTACCGATCGTAGCCAAGGGCCGCGAGCTCGGCGGGCTGCGCGCGATCGGGCGGCTCGTACGGCGCGCGTGCTTTGCGCAGCGCAAGAGCGGCAACGTCGTCGAAGTCGAAGGCCCACACTGGGCTCGCGCCCGACAGGAACGCTAGCAAGGTGCCTGCGCGGAGCAACGGAGCGGCGCGTCGTGCGAAGAACGTCAAATCCATGACTCGAAACCTGCCGTTGAGAGAGTACCTCTCTGCAACATAGCCCGTCGGCCGCATGTCGGGCTAGAGTATTCGTCATCGGCGCGACGCTCGGAGACCATTGGATGCGGAGCAAAGAGGCAGTGATTTGGCTTTTGCTATGCGCGGCAGGCGCGCCGGCACTAGCGCTCGCCCAGGCCCCGGCAGGCGCGCAGGCGCCTCGCGCACTGACGCCGGAGCTCGAGGCGCTGAATCCGCCCGTTCCGGCCGATCTCGAGCTCTCTGTGCAGCGGCGCATTCCCGCCGAGCAGACCGCTGCGGCGTACACCAGCCGCAGTTGGACGGCGCCGAAGACCTCGTGGGGCCATCCCAGCCTTCAGGGCACGTGGTCGACGGACGACATGCGCGGAATTCCGTTCGACCGCCCGCAAGCGCTCGGCCTGGAAGAGGCGTTGGGGGAGGCGGCGTTTTTCGAGCGTGCAAAGCGCCAGCAGGCGGGCAGCGAGCACGCTGCGAACGTGCAGACGTTTCATCGCGTGGCGTACGGCACGCGCGTGTTCGGTTTTTCGTCGCTCGTCGTCGATCCGCCGAACGGCCGCACGCCTGAGCTCACGGCCGACGGGCGTGCGCGTGCTGCCGCCGCGGCCGGCAACGGGTCGTTCGGCCCGGGCCCGTTCGACGCGTTCGAAGACTTCTCGCTGTACGACCGCTGCATCGCGCGAGGCTTGAGCGCCGGCATGAGCGCCGTGCTGTACGGCAATGGCATCGTGATTGCCCAAAGCCCCGACAGCGTCACGATCACCTACGAAATGGTGCACGAAACACGCGTAATCAAGCTGGACGGCGGAGCGCACCTTGCCGACGGAGTGACGCAGTACAACGGCAATTCGCGTGGCCGCTGGGAAGGCGACACGCTCGTCGTCGAGACCACCGGCTTCACGGACAAGACCAGCGTGGGTGCCGGCGCACCGAACAGCCGGCGCTTGCGGACCACTGAGCACATCCGCCGCGTGGACCCCGAGATGATCGAGTACCGCATCACGATCGACGATCCGCAAACGTATACGGCGCCGTTCACGGTGCGAGCCATGTGGACCACGCAGCCCAACTACGAGGTGTACGAGTACTCGTGTCACGAGGGCAACTTCGCCGTCAGCGGCGGGCTCAGTGGAGAGCGGGCCTACGAGCGCGAAGTGGAGGAAGCGAAGGCCAACGGGTTGCCGATTCCGCGCCGGGCGACGATGGCCGAGATTTACGGTGTGCCGGAGGAGGGCACCGAGGTCTTCGACATCAATCGCGGCGAATGAGCCGAGCCGGGGGCGCCGCTGATGGCGGTGTGGCGCTGCTAGTTCGTCTGGGTGGCCTCGTTCTTGCAAGGCGAGAGCACCACGATTGGAACGGATGCCAGCGGAGAAACGCCATGACGCGCAAATCGCCCCGTGCCGCGGACGAACACCGCAACGAGCAGGGACAGCTCGAGGAGCCTAATCCTCCCTTCGCCGTGCAACACCAGAACAGCCCGGGCTTGGAAGCGAAGCTCGATCCGCAGCCGCGCTACGAGGCGGAAGCCTACAAGGCCGCGGACAAGTTGAAAAACAAGGTCGCGCTCATTACGGGCGGAGATTCCGGAATCGGCCGCGCCGTGGCCGTGATGTTCGCGCGTGAAGGCGCCGACGTCGCGATCAACTACCTTACCGAAGAGCAGGCCGACGCGAAGAAAACCGAGAAGGAAGTAAAGGACTGCGGCCGGGCGTGCCTGCTGCTGCCCGGCGATCTCAGCGAACCGAAAACCTGCGACGAAATCGTGGAGAAGACCGTCGACCGGTTCGGCAAGCTCGACATTCTGGTTTCGAACGCTGCCTATCAGCGGCGCAAGGAGGCGCTCGAGGATCTTACCGACGAGGAGCTCGAGCACACCTTCAGCACGAACGTCTTTGCGTACATTCGTCTCGCGCGCGCCGCCGCACCGCACATGAAGCCGGGCAGCGCCATCATCGCCACGAGCTCGGAGACGGGCATTCTCGGCTCCGCAAAGCTTCCCGACTATTCGGCCACGAAGGGCGCGATCAATGCTTTCACGAAAACGCTCGCGCAGAGCTTCGTCAAGCGCGGCATCCGGGTGAACGCGGTTGCGCCTGGGCCCGTGTGGACGCCGCTGAACCCGGCGGATGCGGGCTTACCCGCGAAGGACGTTGCAAAGTTCGGCTCGAAAAACCCGATGGGGCGCCCCGCGCAACCCGAGGAGCTGGCGCCGGCCTATGTGTATCTGGCGTCCAATGCCGATTCGTCTTACGTCACGGGTACGGTGCTGCAGGTGATGGGCGGCGAAACCGCAGGCGGCTGATGCCGTCAGGCGGACTGAGAAGCGGGCGGATGGCCGAGCAGGCGGCCGATCAGCTCGAGTAGCTCCTGCGGCATGGCAGGTTTCGTGAGATGAACCTGAAACCCCGCGACGAGCGCTTGCATTCGGTCCTCAGGCCGCGCGAAGCCCGTGAGCGCGATCGCGGGCATGCGTTCCGCGAGCGGCACGCGGCGTTCGGCCTCGAATCCGCGGACGCGACGCAGCACCGAATAGCCGGTCTCATCGGGCAAGCCGATGTCGCAAATCATGAGGTCCGGCCACTGCTCGCTGCTGCGCTCGTGCAGGTAATCGAGCACGGCGTGGCCGCTTTCGAACGCCTCCACGTTGGCCCCTTGCATCGTGAGCAGCAACCGCAGTGCCTCGCGCGCATCCTCGTCGTCGTCTACGATCACCAGCTTTCGGTCGCGAAGCGCGCCGTCGGCCTGTAACACCGGCGGCATGGGCCCGGCTTTGGGAGGCGGGGCGATGGCCCGCACCGGCAGCGACGCCTTATACGTAGATCCCGCCGCACTGTCGTGCGAAATCGCGAGGCTGCCGTGATTTTCCTCGAGCAATGTGCGCAGCCTCGCAGGGTCGAACCGGTGCGCTGCATAAGAGCCCGGTGCTGCGCCCGAGGCCGCCGCAGCATGCGTGTCGCTAACCTTGAGCACCACTTCGTTGCCCACGCGCCCAAGATTCACCTCAACGCGCGCGCCGCGCTCGCTGGCTCGCACGGCGTGCTCCACGAGGTCCGACACCACCTCTTGCAGCGCGGTGGGATCGCCTGTAACGAGCCCGACGTCGCCGAGGGTGGTGTAGAGGTTGAGCGCCTTCGCGTCGATCTCCGGCCGCGCGGCGCCGATCGCATCGGCCACGAGCACGGTGAGATCGATGGGCGACAGCGTCGCGCGATGCTTCGAACGGCGCAGCTCGCGCTCTTGGCGCTGCAACGACCACATTTGTGCATAAAGGCCGCCGCGCTGGAGCAGCTCTGCATGGCGGCCGCGCTCGACGATCCTGCCGGCTTCGATCACCAGAATCTCGTCTGCGTTCACGATGGTCGAAAGCCGATGTGCGATGACGAGCGTGGTGCGCGGCTCCGCAAGCTGCTCGAGTGAAACGCGGATCGCACGCTCCGAGCGGCTGTCGAGCGCCGACGTCGCCTCGTCGAGCACCAGGATCGGCGGATCCTTCAAGATTGCACGGGCGATGGCGATTCGCTGCTTTTCGCCGCCCGAGAGCTTGAGGCCGCGCTCTCCAACGACGGTAGAGTATTTTTCGGGCAGCGCTTCGATGAAGTCATGCACGTTCGCCGCCTTGGCGGCCGCGACGATCTCGTCGTCCGTTGCGCCGATCCTTCCGTAGCCGATGTTGTAGCCGATGGTGTCGTTGAAAAGTGTAGTGTCTTGCGGAACGATCCCCACTTTCGCGCGCACGGTTGCGCGCGTGAGCTCGCGAAGGTCGCGGCCGTAGATCGAGATGCTTCCCGACCACGGATCCACGAAGCGGAGGAGTAGCCGCGCCAGTGTGGACTTCCCCGAGCCGCTCCCGCCGATCACGGCCACTTTTTGACCGGCGCCGATCGTGAAACTGGTATCCCAGAGCACTTGACGGCTCGGCTCGTAGCCGAAGCTCACGTTCTCGAAGCGAACCTCCGCCGGCGCATCGGCCGGCAGCTCTTCGGGCTCGCCCGGCTCGGTATCCGGCTGCTGGCGCAACAGTGCGAACAATGCCTCCGTCTTGGTGAACGCGTCGCTCGTTTCGCGCGCCACGAAGCCGAGCGTGTTCAACGGCAGGCAAACCTGAATCACATACGCGTTCACGAGCACGAGATCGCCCACCGTGAGCGTGCCGGCGAGCACGTCCGCTCCTGCGAGCAGCATCACGCCGGCCACTCCGAGCGCGATAATCGCGCTCTGCCCCACGTGCAACTGCGTGAGCGCAGTTTGGTTACGCACGCCGGCCTCGATCCAATCCGTCATGATTCCCCGCAACCGGCCGGTCTCGAACGCTTCGTTGGTATAGAACTTGATGGTCTCGTAGTTGAGTAGACTGTCGACCAGGCGCCGGTTCGCGCTCGAGTCGAGCTCGTTCACCGCGCGCTGCCGATCCGCTCGCCGCGCGATGAAGACAGCGGCATACGCCGAGTACATCAGAAAGGTTGCGGCCAGCAGGCTCGAAAATTTGGCGCCGTAAGCTGCGATCATGATCGCGAGCACGGCGCTAATCTCGATCACCGTGGGCACGAGCGTGAAGAGTGCGGCGCCAATCAAAAAGCCGATGGCAGCCGTGCCCCGCTCGACGTCGCGCGTGAGCGCGCCGGTGGCACGAGATACATGGAACCGCGCTCCGAGCTTGTGCAAATGCGAGAACGTGCGCACCAGGAAGTCGGCCACGGTGCGCTGCGCGACGCGTGAGAACACGAGATCGCGCAGCTCTGCGAACAGCGTAGCGGCGAACCGGACGGCGGCATAACCGGCCAGCAGCAAAACCGGCAGTGCGGCCACCGCTTCGGGCCGGCTCAAGACGTCCACGATTTCTTTCAGCAAGAGCGGCACGAGCACGGCCGCGAGCTTGGCGAGCGAAAGCAACACGAGCGCCGCGATCACGCGCCCGCGCGACGTCCAAATTTCGGCCGCGAGCGTGGCAAGGACGCGGCTCGAAACGTTACGGTCCATCACCGCGCCGTCGCGCTCCGCAGCCCTTCGGGCGCCAGATTCTCGGCCGGATGGGAGCCGAGGAGCAGCGCGTCGAAGTAGGCGATCGTTTTTTCGAGCCCGTCCTCGAGCGCCACCTTCGGCGACCAGCCGAGCACGCGGCGCGCGAGCGTGATGTCGGGGCGGCGCTGAACGGGATCGTCTTGCGGGAGCGGGGCGAACGTTAGCTTCGAGCGCGAGCCCGTGAGGCGCAGCACGGTTTCTGCGAGCTCGAGCACGGAGTGTTCGACCGGATTGCCGAGATTCACCGGCCCGAAGACGCTGTCGGCCGTCTGCATCAGCGCGACGAGCGCTTCGACGAGATCGCTCACGTAGCAAAACGAGCGCGTCTGTGCGCCGTCGCCGTAGATCGTAATCGGCAAGTTCCGAAGCGCCTGCAAGACGAAGTTCGACACCACGCGGCCGTCGTTCGGGTGCATACGGGGCCCGTAGGTGTTGAAGATTCGCGCGATCTTGGTTTTGAGCCCGTGCTGGCGGCGATAGTCCATGAACAGCGTCTCGGCGCAGCGCTTGCCTTCGTCGTAGCACGAGCGCAGCCCGATGGGATTCACGTGACCCCAGTACGGCTCGCATTGCGGATGCTCCGCGGGATCCCCGTACACCTCGCTCGTTGACGCCTGCAGGATCTTGGCCTTGGTGCGCTTAGCCAGGCCCAGCATGTTGATCGCGCCGTGCACGCTCGTCTTCGTGGTTTGCACCGGATCGAGCTGGTAGTGGATGGGCGATGCGGGGCAGGCCAGGTTGTAGATCTCGTCGATCTCCACGTAGAGCGGAAATGTCACGTCGTGCCGAAGCAGCTCGAACCGCGCTTCGCAAAGCAGGTGGGCCACGTTGCGCTTGCGGCCCGTATAAAAGTTGTCGACGCAGAGCACGTCCAGGCCGTCGGCGAGCAGCCGCTCGCACAGGTGCGAGCCCAAGAAGCCTGCGCCGCCGGTGACGAGAACGCGTTTCGCCGTGAGGTCGGTCATGACGTCACGGCCGCGAACGCGCGGTTCCAGTCGTCGACGAACCGTGAGATGTGAAAACGCTGCTCCGCGTAGCGGCGCGCATTGCGTCCGAGCTGCTGCGCTTCGCCGGGGTCCTGAAGAAGCTGCTTCATTCGCTCCACGAGCCGATCGACACTGGTATCGACGTAGCCGGTGACGCCGTTCGCAATGGCGGTCGCCATCTCCGTGGTCGCGAGGCCCACGATTGGCAGACCCACCATCATCGCTTCGATCACGGCGAGCCCCAGGCTCGTATAGCGAATCGGGTTGAAGAAGAACCGGTAGCGTGCCGCGAAGTGGAACAACCGATCGTGTTGCACCTCTCCCAGGCCGTCGAGCTCCTCGGCGCCCATTCCCACGAGGTCGAGCGGCACGCGGCGGCGTACGTGCTCGAACACGTCGGCGCCGAGCCGCCGGCCGCGGCGGCGCAAATGGTTCACGGCGACGATTCCGCGCTCGATCTCGCCGCTGTACGACACGCCCTTTGGCGCGACCACGCCGTGCTCGATGACGCGCGTGGGCGAGCGCGCGTGCTGCCACATGAGTGCATTGAACGGCGTTACGTGCACGACGAGCACGTTCTCGTCGTCGACGGGATGGGGGGTGTCGGTGGGATTGTCGCGCGGCGGATCGTGCTCGAGATAGATCCGCGGAAGGCGCCGCTGCGCGCTCGATAGAAATTGGTGCTGATCCAAAAAGTATTGCGCATCGTCCTGATACAGGATGCAGTCGATGCGCTGTCGCTTGGCTTCTGCGACGGGTAAATCGTGAACATTGTCGCCCCAGGGAAGGTGGCCGGCACGCCCTGCATATCCGGCCGGGCGGCCCGGCTTCGAGAGCACGTAGAACTCGTGCGGCACTTGCGTCAAGTAGTAAAGGTAGCTGCCGTGCGTGTGCCAGGTGAGCACGTTCAGACGCCGCATCGTCATGCCTCCGCGAGCGCAGCCCGGTCGAACCGGCGCTCCCTCGCACGAGCGAGCAGCGCCCGGGCCGCTGCGATCACCGCGGCGGCCGTCACCCCTTCCGCGCAGGGGTGCCCCAGCGGGCAGATCGCATAGGTGCACGGGCGGCAGTCCACCGAATGGTGAACGACGCGATGAATGTGGTCGTCGAGCGGCGCCCAGCGCCCCACGTCGCCGCCGCACGAGATCCGAACCGTGGGCGTGCCGCGGGCGGCCGCGACGTGCGCGACGCCCGTGTCGTTCGAAATTAGCAGGCGCGCGCCCTCAAGCAGCGCCGCGACGCCGCCGAGCGTGGTCTTGCCGGCGAGGTCGATCGCGGGCGCCTGCATTGCGCGTGCCACGGCGCGCGTAAGGCCCGCTTCCCCGGCAACGCCCGTGAGCACGACGTCGAGGCCGTCCTCCGCCAGCGCGTCCGCGACGGCCGCAAAGCGCTCCGCATGCCAGCGTCGCGACGGTAGTTGCGAACCCGGATGCACACAAACGTAATTCCGCTCCGCCAGCGCGATACCCGCGCCGGAGCGGCGCAGGTCGGCCCGGTCCTGTTCCGTGAGCGGAAACTCGAGCGCCACGTCGTCGGCCGGGATTCCGAGCCGGCGAAGCAGTGCGAGATAGCGATGAATCTCGTGCTCGTGCGGCTGCCAAGGAAAGAAAGAATCGGCGTCGGGACAGTAATCGCCGGCGCGGAAATAGCCTGCCGTCCGCCGCGCGCCGAGCAGCATCACGAGCGGGTTCGACAGCGCTCCGCTGCCGTGCAACTGGAGTGCGAGGTCGAACTTGCCGCGCTGCGCGGCGCGCACAAAGTCGGGAAACGCCGCGGCGTCGACGGGCTGCTCCGGCAATCCCGGGAACCCAGGGAACGCCAAGAACGCATCGAGATAGCGGTGAAAGCGCTCGACCATCGCGCGGGCCCACGGCAGGCCGATCAACGTGATACGGGCCTTAGGGTATGCACTCCGCAGCGCGCGCAGCGCGGGCACGGTGCACAGCAAGTCGCCGAGCTGCAGTGCGCGAAACACCGCGATCTCCCGCGGCGTACCGAGCATGGCCGCACGGCCGTTCATAGGAACAGCACCCGGAAGCGCAACGCGCCGATCAAACGCCAGAACACCGCCGCCGGCGGAATGGCGGCCGAAGTTACCAGCATCTCCAAGACGTGCGCGGCGCGTTTCGATGCCGGCCTGAGCCGTGCCGCGAAGATCCGCGCAGTGAGCGCGGCCCAGGCGGCGCCGAGCGCGGCCGCAATGCCGAATGCGCCGGCCGCCGCTGCAGCGGCGCAGCCCAAGAGCGCGCCCACCGCAGCGTAGTAATCCCAGCGTGGATGGGCCCGGATTCGCTCGCGGTAAAGCGCGGGATGCTTTTTGTACAGCAGCGCGTCGAACAGGATCTTGCGCTGCTGCGCGATGCTCACGCCCCAAGGAGCGGGCCGGATCGGATGCACCACGATGGCGTCGGCTGCGCGCACGATCCGCGCGCCCGCGCGTAACAGCCTGAAGTGCAGGTCCGAGTCCTCACGCCATGCTTGCTCGAAGCGTTCGTCGAATCCCGCCACGCGCACAAGCGTGCTGTGCCGAACGAAGCAATTCGCTGTCACGAACGGCGCATGCGCGAGCCGTGCGGCGTCGAGCTCGTAGTCGGTGGGGGCGGGTCCCAGCGGCATGACGAGCCGGCCCCACGCCGCGTCGGCGTGCGTGCCGAGCGCGGCGAGCCCACACTCGAGCCAACGGGAGTCGGGCACCGTGTCGTCGTCCGTGAATGCGATCACTGCACCGCGTGCTTCCCGCCAGCCGCGATTGCGCGCGGCGGCCGGGCCGCGCTGCGCGGGCAGCTCCAAGAATCGGCCGCGCGGGAAGCCTGGAGGGTGTGAGCCCGCCACGCTCCGGTAGGCTTCGTCGCCGGGGCCGTCGTGCACGATCACGATCTCGTAGTCGGTGCTGCGCAGCGTTTGGTCGGCGAGCGCCGCTAGGCACCTCTTGAGCAGCGCAGCTCGTCGATAGGTTGGCACCACCACTGTCACGCGCGGCGTCATGTGGTTTTCTCGATCAGGTACGGCCCGATCGCGAGCGCGTCGAGCGGAGAGGTAAAGAAGCACTCCACCGCATCGCGCGGTGTGCAAACCACCGGCTCGCCGCGAGTGTTGAACGACGTGTTCACGAGCACGGGCACGCCCGTACGGCGTTGAAAGGCCTTCAGCAGGTCGTAGTAGACGGCGTGCTGCGCCCGATTCACGGTCTGCACACGGGCCGTGCCGTCGACATGCCGCACCGCCGGGATTGAATCCGCTTTGTCCGGCAGCACGTCGAAGACGAACAACATGTACGGAGCGCGCGTGCCGTTCGCAAACCACGCCGGCGCTTCCTCCTCGAGAACGACGGGGGCTACCGGACGGAAGTCTTCGCGGTCCTTGATGTCGTTCAGCCGCTGCTGCATCGAGGTGGAGATGGGCGAGGCGAGAATGGAGCGCCCGCCGAGCGCGCGAGGGCCGAATTCCATGCGGCCTTGGAACCAGCCGATGATCTTGTCGTCGGCAAGGAGCTCGGCGCATTCGCCGGCTACGTCGTCGAGCATGCGGTACGGCACTTTGGAGCGCTGCAGGAAGCCTTCGATCTCCGCGGGCGAATACTCCGGGCCCAAGAACGCGTGCTCCATGCGGTAGCCGCGCTGACGGCCGCGCTCGTTCCAGTCCACCCACAGCGCGGCGCCGAGGGCGGTGCCTGCGTCACCGGCGGCCGGTTGTACCCAGACATCGCGGAAAATCTGGCGGTCTCTCAAGCGCGCGTTGAGCACGCAGTTCAGCGCCACGCCTCCTGCCATTGCCAAGTTATCGGCGCCGGTACGGTGCTTGAGCCAAGTCGCGAGCTCGATCACCGTTTCCTCGAGCACCGCTTGCAGCGAATGCGCGATGTCGAAGTGGCGCTGCTCGAGCGGACCGCCTCTTGCGCGCGCCGGACCGAAGCGGGCAGCGAGCTCGGGTGGCGTGACCGAATAGGAGCCGTCGCGTGCCACGCGCACGATCTCGCGAAACGCGTTGACGTGCACCGGTTTGCCGTAGGACGCAAGCGCCATGACCTTGTACTCGTCCGACGAGCGCAGGAAGCCCAAGTAGTCGGTGACCTGTTCGTACAGAAGCCCCAAGGAATTCGGCAGCTCCACCTGGCCGATACGCCGGTACTCTCCGTCGGCGAGCAGACCGTAGCTCGTTGCCGTGAGCTCGCCGCGGCCGTCGAGCGTCATCACGGCGGTGTCGTCGAACGGGGAAGCGAGGAAAGCGCTCGCTTCGTGAGCCAAGTGATGCTCGACGAAATGCCAGCTCCAATGGCGTGCGTGCTTCGCCGACAAGAACCGCTGGCGCAAGTGATGCGGCGCACCGTCCACGAGCTGCCGCTCCGCGTTCACCACGTAAGACAAGAACAGCGGCCCCCATTGGTCGAGCAGCGGCGATACGGCAGGCTTGGTGCTCGGCTCGAGCGGCAACGCGATCGTCTCGCTGCGCTCTTCGAGCAGCAGATAGGGATCGTACGAGTACGCCACGTGATCGCAATCGGCGAGCTCGATGCCGGCTTCTGCGAGGCAAAAGTCGATAGCGTAGTAAGGAAGCTCCCAAGCGCTGAACGGCACGGGCCGCTTGCCGTGCTTGATGCGCGTGAAGCGTTCCTCTTCGGCGGCGGCCACCACTACGCCGTCGCGCACCAAGCACGCTGCGCTGTCGTGATAAGCGGCGTTGATGCCGAGCGTGTGCATGGCGGAGCTCACGCACTCACCTCGATGGCCCCCGTGGCGGAGCGAAGCGGCGGCAGCGAACGCGTGGAAACCGCGCGCAGCGACGGCGCGAGCAGCTCGATAGCGGCCGCCGCGACAGCGGACGGCGGCACGGAGCTAAGGCAGTTGTGATGCCCCATGGGGCAGACGCTCTTGTAGCAGTAGCGGCACGGCACGTCGTGGTACAGCACACGGTGCTCGACCTGCCAGGGCGTGTGCTGCGGGTTCGTAAGCGCGTACAGATCGACCACCGGAGTGCCTACGGCCGCGGCGATATGAGCCGGCGCCGTATTGTTCGAGATCGCCACGTCGGCGCGCGCGAGCAGCGCGCCCAGCTCCTCGAGGTCGAGGCGGCCGGCAAGCGAGTGCAACGGCGCACCGGCGGCGGCTCGAATGCCGGCAACGAGATCGGCCTCGTGAGCGTCGCCGGTCAAGACGATATGGCATCTCGTGCGCTCGAATAGCTGCTCGAGCGCGTGCGCGAACCGATCCGGGGGGTAGCGCCGTGAAGCGGCCGATGCGCCGGGATGAACGACCACGAGCGGCTGCGAGTGATTCACGCCCGCGGCGCTCAACAGCCGCGAGACGCGGCGTCGCGCTTGCGCGCCCACGGCAAACGACAGGCGCTCGCTGCTCGGCCGGCAACCCACTGTGCTCACGAGATCGAGCTGACGGCGCACTTCGTGGCGCACTTGCTGCTGCGGCTCGGGATCCGGCACCCAGTGCGTCAAGAGCTCGTACGGATTCTCGCGGCAATGCGCGAGCGTGAGCGGCACGCCTGCAAGGCGGCACAGGTACGCGGCCGGCAAAGGGCTTTGACTGTAGACGGTGAAGATCACGGCCGCGTCGAAACGGCGGGCCGCGATCGCCGCAACGAGCGCGTGGTCGGCAGCGGCACCGTCCGAGCTCGGTTTCATCCAGGGGGCGCGAAATGCGATGACGTCGTCTACTTCCGGGATTCGGCGCGCCGCCACTGCGCCGGCTTCTGACGTGAGCAGCGTGACGCGCCGGCCGGGCTTGTCTTCGCGCAGGGCGCGCAACGCCGGCGAGGTCATCAGCACGTCGCCGGCCCCGTCGAGCCGAACGCACAGCACCTCGTCCGCGGCTCGCCAGCGAGTGCTCACGCGCAGGCCTCCCGCTGTCGACCGAGCTGCGTGGCTGCCACAATCGCGTTCGCCGCCGCCTCGAGCGAGCGCGCCACGCGGTGCGGCGTGCGGAACGGCCCGAGCTGCCACTCGGTTTCGTTACCGTTCGCGATCAGTGCGGCGCGGCACCCTGCACGCCGTCCCGCTTCGACGTCGTCCAAGATGTCGCCAACGAGCCATGATCGGCCGAGGTCGATGCCGTGCTCGGCCGCGGCGCGCAGCAAAAGTCCCGGTGACGGCTTTCGGCAACCGCAACCCGCGCTGCGCGAGTGCGGGCAATAGTAGAACGCGTCGATCGCTGCCGCCGGCGCGAGGAGTGCTTGAATGCGCCGTTCCACGGCGAGAAGCGCGGCGGCCGCGAAACGGCCGTCGCCGATGCCGGACTGATTCGATACCACGATCAGCCGGAAACCCGCCATCGAGAGCCGCGCCAGAGCCTGCGGCGCGCCGGGCGCGAGCTGCACGAGCGCGGGATCGACGTTGTAGGGCACGTTCTCTATGAGAGTGCCGTCTTTGTCGAGGAAGACAGCGCGCACCGCTCGAAGGCCGTTGTTCCGCAACGTTCGAGCCGAACGGCTCATGGCCACGACGTCTCGCGCACCGGCAGCACCATCACTTCGGATATCGCGGTGCCCTCGGGCTGCAGCAGCACATGTTTGATGGTTTGCGCCACGTTCGCGGGGTCTTGCAGCGTCGACCGGTCGAGGTCCGGGAACCGGTCGAGCAAAAACGGTGTCTGCATGCCGCCCGCGATGACGGCGCACACCTTGATGCCGTGGGGCCGCAGCTCGGCATGCAGCGCGTGGCTCAAGCCGAGCAAGCCCCACTTGCTCGCGTGATACGCGGACGCGTTAGGCCAGGCACGCTTCGCCGCGGTGGAAGCCACGTTCACGATGTGGCCGCCCGCGCCGCCGCGTTTCATGAGCTGAGCGGCGCACCGGCTCAGCAGGAAGGGGCCGCGAAGGTTCGTGCGCAGCACGCGGTCCCATTGCTCAACCGTGAGCTCGTCGATCGGCAACGTACGATCGGTTCCGGCGTTGTTCACGAGCGCGAACAAACCGCCGTGCCGCTCCGCCGCTTCCTCGAGCACTTGCGGCGCTCGCGCTTCATCGCCCACGTCGAGCTCGACGGCGAACGCCGTGCCGCCGCGACGTTCGACGCTTTCAGCCACTGAGCGGGCGGCTTGCAGATCGATGTCCGCCACCACCACTGCTGCGCCTTCGCTTGCGAGCAATGTGCAGGTGGCGGCGCCAAGGCCACTGCCGCCGCCGGTTACGAACACGAGCCGCCCGCCGAGCGAAGGCGCCACTGTCATGCGGCTGCCGCGATCCGCTGCAAGGCGCCTTTGAGGGCCCGGCCGGATTCCACGTCCTCGTAGAGTGCCGCGATCGAGCGCGCCACGGCGCGCCAAGTGAAACGGGCTTTCGCTCTGCGTGCGGCGTCGCGCGCGAGCCGCTTTGCGAGCCGCCGATTCGAGCACAGTCGTGCGAGCCGCTGTGCGAGCGCGTCGGGCTCGTTTGGCGGCACGAGAAAGCCGGTTTCGTTGTCGACGACGCTATATTTGATGCCGCCCACGTTCGAGCCGATGACCGGCGTGCCGCAGGCCATCGCCTCGAGCGGCGTGATGCCGAACGGTTCGTACCACGGCGTGGTGACGAAAGCGTCGGCAGCGCTGTAATACAGCTTCAAGAGCTCGCGCGAGCGGCGCCCGGTGAACACGACGCGATTGCCGATTCCCTCGCTCTCGGCGATCCCGCGAAGCCGCCCGATCTCCGGTGTAAGCCGCACGTCCGGCACATCGGAGTTGCCGCCCACGATCAGCAGTTTGGCCGCGATCTCGTGCTCACTTGCCAGCCGTGCCAGGCCGCGGATCACGTTGTCCACGCCTTTGCGCGGTACGAGCCTGCCTAAGTGCAGCACGAGCGGCTCGCTTGCTTCGAGCCCCAGTGCCTTGCGGGCGAAGCGCCGGTCGATCGGCCAAAACTCCTTTGGCTCGAATCCGCACGGGATCACGGGGATGCGTTCGGGGCGTGCTTCGTACAGCGTTACCAGGTCATCGAGGTCTTGCGGACATTCGGCGATGACGGCGTCGGCTTCCGTCACCAACTGTCGCTCGATCGCGATCCGCTCCGGCGGAAACTCGTCGGCGTCGCCCTGATGGAATTGCCGCACGAGCCCCAGCGCGTGAAACGTCATCACGAAGGGAATGCCGAGCGCGCGCTTGAGCTCGGCCGCCACTACACCGGACATGAAGAAGTTCGCGTGAGCTAGATCGTAGCCGCCTTCTGCCGCGCAGAACTCGCGCACGAACCGCGCGAACTCCGGCATCATCGGCAGCAAGTCCTCCTTGCGCACGAATTCCGGAGGGCCCGCGGGCACGTGCACCACGCGTACGCCGCCACACGCGGCGATCGGGCACTGGGCCGGGTCGTCGCGGCGAGTGAAGACGTCGACGGTATGCCCTAGCCGCACGAGATTGCGCGCCACCTCGGCCACGTAGATGTTTTGTCCGCCGCTGTCGACACTCCCGGCGGCTGCGAGCGGGGACGCGTGGTCGCTGATCATGGCGATCCGCAACGGCACCAGAAACCTCCGTGTTTCTGCCGATAACGACGCCGATCACTCTCGGCGTTGGAAGCATTGGCGCTTGCAAAGCACGTGCCACTTCGCTTCGTCTGCTACTCGAAGTCGAGAAGCGGTTCTCTGCGTCCCCGCGCGCGCGAGCGCGCGTACTCCATTTACACTTTTTGTAAGCGATACCTCGTTTGCGAACGCCGCCGGGTGCTCGGCGGGCAGCAGCCGAGCTCCGCGCGCGGTGCAGTATTTCAAGCGGCACCGAGCGCGTGGGCGAGTCGCACGCGGCGGCAGTTCCATGCGCCGCGAATTTGGCATACTTCGCGCCACCACCGTCCTCGGGCGCGCGTACTCGCGGCGCCGTCAGGAGATCGCTTGAGCGAGCGCCCCGAAGCCGACCGCGAACGCATGCAAGAAGCGCTGCTATGCGCCCGGCATGCAGAGTCGGCCGGCGAAGTGCCCGTAGGGGCCGTGCTCGTGGACTCCGCGGGTCACGTGCTTGCGCGCGCGGCGAACGCGCCAATCGCGCGTCAGGATCCCACGGCGCATGCCGAGATCCTCGCACTGCGAGCGGCGGGACGCGCCCTCGGAAATTACCGTCTACCGGGCTGCGTGCTGTACGTGACGCTCGAGCCGTGCGCTATGTGCGTGGGCGCGCTCGTTCATGCGCGCGTGGCTCGCATCGTATATGGCGCTGCCGATCCGAAAACCGGCGCGTGCGGCTCCGTCTTCGATCTGGCCGCGAATTCCAAGCTCAATCACCGCATCGCCGTGGAAAGCGGCGTGCTGGGCGACGAATGCACCACGCTCCTGAAGCGCTTCTTCGCAGCGAAAAGGGCACGGTAAAAGGGGACCCCTAGCCGATCAGGTCTGGCGGGGCGAAGTCTTGCGAGGTGAGCGTCTCGTGGCTGTCGAGCCACATGAGGATTTCGTAATAGCGCCGCACGTTGTCTACGTAGGTGACCGCGGTCTGGCCGGGAGCGAAGCCGCGCTGCACGCGGCTGTACCAGGCTTTGTCGCTCAAGAGCGGCAAACGCGCGCGCACTTCTTCCCAACGGTCGGGATTGGCGCCCTGCATTTGGGTGATGATGCGCGCATCCTCGAGGTGGCCGAAGCCCAAGTTGTACGCGGCCACGGTGAGCCAAGAGCGATCTGGCTCGCCGATGCGTTCCGGCAGCTTGCGGCGCACGCGCAAGTAATAGTGCGCGCCGCCGAGAATGCTGCCGCGCGCGTCGAGCCGATCTTTGACCTCCATCATGCTCGCGGTAAGCTCGGTGAGCATCATCATGCCGCGAACGCCGGTCGGCGACACCGCGGCGGGATCCCAGTGCGACTCTTGATAGGCGATGGCGGCCAGCAAGCGCCAATCGAGGCCGGTCGAGCGCTCCGCTTCGAGGAAGAATTCTCGATAGCGCGGTAGCCGCGTGTTGACGTGGCGCATGAAGGCGCGCGAGCCAACGTAGTCGAACTCGCGCGACGCGAAGTAATAGCGATCGAGGATGCGCTGCAGCTCGCCCGTGGCTTCGATCTCCGCAAAGTACGCCGCGATGCTTTCGCGAAGCGGCTCGTCGCCCTTGGGCAGGGCCCACGCGATGCGCTCGGCTGGCCCGAGCGGAAACGCGACGCGAAGATCGGGATAGAAGTGCCGAAGCAGCTCGAACAGATGCGAGTCGGCCACCGTATAGTCCATCTCGCCTTCGGCTACGCGGCGAATCAGCTCGTCGCTCGAGCGCTCGGTATGCTCGATCCAGGTGAGCAGCGGCTCCTGCGCGCGGAGTTTCTCGAGCAGCGCCGCATGCGACGAGCTCGCGACCACCTCGATCCGGCCGCCAACGAGATCGCCGAGCTTGCGCGGCCGAGGAGTGCCCCGCCGGTACACGATCAACGGTTCGATCTTTTGGTACCCGGGGCCGAACGACACGCTGTCGCGGCGCACATCGGCGACTGTGAGGCTCGCGGCGCCGACTTGGGCCTTGCCGGAGACGAGGTCCGGAAAAACCTGGTCGTCGATATAAATGCGCAAGCTCACGCCAAGCTTCGCGGCGTAGCCCCGTGCGAGCTCGTACTCCACGCCGCGCGGCTCGTCTGCGCCGTAGTAAAACGCGGCCGGCGTGTTGCGCGTGACCACGCGCAGCTCACCCGAGCGCAGGATGCGGTCGAGGACCGAGGGCGGAGACGAGCACGTGCTGAGCAGCACGCTCAGCGCGATCGCAGCCAGTATGCGCAACAGCGGTGTACCCCTGTGCCGGGAACCATCGATTATACGGGCATCGTTGTTTCGAGTCGGCCGATCCCAGCCGACGTTCTGTAACACGCTTGTAACAGCCGCGCCGCATTATGCGCGTCCATGGAAGGTACAAACCGGAGCAAAATCAATGAATAAGAAGATGGTCGCCGTCGTCCTCGCAGGAGCTTCGAGCTTCGCCGGCGTTGCCGAGGCGCAGCCGAGCACGGCCGCGGAGATCGCGGCGATTCGCGGCGAGGTTGCAGCCCTTATGACCCGGCTGGAACGCCTAGAGCAGGCGGCATCGGCCGGCGCCGAGCCGGCCGCTTCAGACACCGAGCCGCCGCGCGTCGTCGAGACGAGAGCAGCGGCCACTGCGCCGAACGTCCGCTTTTCCGGCGATCTACGCTACCGCCACGAGTCGATCAACGAAGAGACGCAGAGCGAGCAGCACCGGCAGCGCGTGCGCGGGCGATTCGGAATTACGGCCGACGTTGCCGAGAACGTGCGTCTGGGTCTTCAGCTTGCGACCGGCGGCGACGATCCGGTGTCGGCCAACCAAACGCTCGATACCGGTTTCGCGCGCAAGCCCATCGGCGTGGACCGCGCGTTCTTCACCTGGGCCGCTACTGAGGAGCTCACGTTTACGGGCGGCAAGATCGCGAATCCGTTTTTCCGCCCCGGCAACCATCACCTGATCTACGACGGCGACTTGAATCCCGAGGGGCTTGCCCTGCGCTACGGGGGCGGCGATTGGTTCGCCAACTACGCAGGCCTCTGGGTCGAGGAGCGCGGCGCCGCCGACGACTCGATCATGCTCGGCGGTCAATTCGGCTATCGGCGCATGCTCGACAACGGCCTGCGTATTACGGCCGGTGCCAGTTATTACGACTACCTGAACACGCGCGGGCAGACGCCGTTCTGGGACGGCGCGGCGGTGGGGAATCGCGTGGATGCCGCAGGCAATTACCTCAGCGACTTCAACCTTGCCGAGCTCTTCGCGGAGCTCAACTTCTCGGCGCGGTCGCGGCCTGTCACGCTGTTCGCCGATTACGTGGTGAACACCGAAGCTGACGGCGCTGACACGGGGTTTGCCCTCGGCGCAAGCTTGGGCGAGATCGCGGGCCGGGGCACGTGGCGAGTGGGCTACGCCTATCAGGATCTCGAGGCCGACGCAGTCGTGGGCACGTTCGCCGACTCGGACTTTGCGGGCGGCGGCACCGACGGCAAGGGTCACGTCGTGGAGCTCAATTACGGTGTTCGCGATCGGCTCGTGCTCGGCTTGCGGTATTTCTTGAACGAGCGCGGCGCCGAGGCCGGCAACGAGCACGATTACAACCGCTTGCAAGCCGACGTCGTGTTCAACTACTGAGCGCGCCGATCTATAGAAATGTCGGTTTTCCCGTACCGAACAGTGCGGTGTTGAGACGCTCCCGAACGCATGAATACACTGCGCCCCGCCCGGCGCTCGCGCCGGATGTTGGAGTGGCTATGAGCAGGGAGAACATGTCGACAGTTCCGCAAATTCGCCCGACCGTTGCAAAAGAACGCTTCGATTCCAACGGCGCGCGTAAGGCCGCGATCGCGTTGCTCACGGCCATCTACAAGACCGGCCGGCACGGCACGATGGCCGAGGTGCTCATCGCGCTCGAGGTGATCGACTCGAATCTCGAAGGACGGCCGCATTCGATGAAATCGTTGTCGAGCAAACTCGGCATTCCGTACACGTCGGTGTCGCGGATCGTCTATTCGCTCACGGCCGAAGCGCAGCCCGGTGGTGTGCTGAAGCTGGTGCCGGACAGCAAGGATCGCCGCCGCAAGCACATCGAGCTCGATGCCGATGCGCTGAAGCGCATGGGCTCGCACGTGCGTGCGCTCGAGAAGGCGATGATCGACTACTACGGCAGCTCGGTTTACAAGCTCAAGA
>CAMPKU010000007.1 GCA_946887385.1 uncultured Gammaproteobacteria bacterium | reverse complement strand
GCCTCGGAGCGGAACATCTCGGCCGTCATCGACGCCAAGGACATGACACGTGCGATCCGCGCGGTCCACAGCAGCTTTTACCTATCTGCGAAGACCGTCTCGATCGGCGTGCTCGGTCCGGGGCATGTCGGCGGAACGTTCTTGGATCAGCTCTCGCGCGCGGCGCCCGCGCTGCGCGACAAGTTCAACTTGGACTTACGCGTGCGCGCGATCGGCGGCAGCCGCGTCATGGCGCTCGACGAGCAGCGCATCGATCTCGCCAAATGGCGCGACGCCTTGAAGAAGGGCACGGAGCTCGACACCGACAAGCTCGTGGCGCACGTGCAAGCCGACTATCTGCCGCACGCCGTGCTCATCGACTGCACGGCCAACCAGAGCGTGGCCGATCGCTATGCCGAATGGCTGCAACGCGGCATCCACGTGATCACGCCGAACAAGCGAGCTCACAGCGGGCCGATCGCGTATTACCAGGATTTGAAGCGCCTGAGCAGCGGAACGCGCGCGCATTTTTTGTATGAAGCGACGGTAGGCGCCGGTTTGCCCGTGATTCAGACGCTGAAGGATCTCGTCGAGACCGGCGACGAAATCCGCAGCGTCAGCGGCATCTTTTCCGGCACGCTGGCGTACCTGTTCAATTTGTTCGACGGCAGCCGGCCGTTCTCCGAGATCGTTCGGGAAGCGAAGGCGAAAGGCTACACGGAGCCCGATCCTCGCGACGATCTCTCGGGCACGGACGTGGCACGCAAGGCCGTGATACTCGCGCGCGAGGCGGGGCTCACGCTCGAGCTCGCCGAGATCGAGGTAGAGAGCCTCGTGCCGCCCGCGCTCGGCACGGCCTCCGTCGACGAATTTTTGCAACGTCTGCCCGACTTCGACGCGCCGATGGCGGAGCGGGTTGCCGCCGCCAAACGCGCGGGGCAGGTGTTGCGCTACGTCGCGTCGATCGACGTTCGCCTCGGGAAGGCCAAGGTGGGGCTCGAATCCTTCGGCCCGCAGCATCCGTTCGCCAACATCAGCCTCACGGACAACATCGTGCAGTTCGAGACGGGACGCTACTGCGACAACCCGCTGATCGTGCGTGGGCCGGGCGCCGGTCCGGCCGTGACCGCGGGCGGCATCTTCGCGGACCTGCTGCGTCTTTGTAGCATGCTGTCGGGCAACCACAGTTAGCTTGCGATGCGTTACCAAAGCACCCGCGGCGGTCAGGAAACGGATCTCGTCGATGCGGTGATGCGCGGGCTCGCCGCGGACGGCGGCTTGTTCGTTCCCGGCGAGCTGCCGCGTTTCGATCCCGCCGCGATCCGTGGCGACTCGTTCGTCGAGATCGCGGCGCAGGTGCTCGCGCCGTTTTTCTCGGGCTCGAGCTTAGAGGCGGATCTGAACGCGATTTGCCGCGACGCCTTCGATTTCCCGTTGCCCCTCAAACCGCTGGTGCCCGCGGGCGGCGAGCTTGCGGTGCTCGAGCTCTTTCACGGCCCGACGGCTGCGTTCAAGGACGTGGGCGCGCGCTTCCTAGCCGCACTCATGGAGCGCGCGCTGCGCGCTTCGACGGACACGCGGCCGCTGACGATCCTCGTGGCCACCTCGGGCGATACGGGCGGTGCCGTGGCCGCGGCGTTTCAGGGTCGCCCCGGAATACGCGTGGCCGTGCTGTTTCCGAAAGGCCAGGTGTCACTTCGCCAACAACATCAGCTCACCTGCTGGGGCGACAACGTGCGTGCGTTCGAGGTGAACGGCACCTTCGACGAATGCCAGTCGCTCGTGAAGGCGGCGTTCGCGGATGCCGGTCTGCAACGCCGCCATCGGCTTACGGGAGCCAACAGCATCAACATCGGCCGCTTGCTGCCGCAGGTTGCCTATCATGCCGCAGCGAGCTTGTGGCACTGGCGGCAACATGGCACGACCGTCGGCTCTCTGATTCCGAGCGGCAACCTCGGCAACGGTATGGCGTGCGTCTGGGCCCGCGCGATGGGTCTGCCGGTGCGGGAGATCGTGCTGGCGGTGAACGCGAACCGCACCGTGCCCGAGTATCTGGCCACAGGACAGTGGCAGCCTCGCCCGAGCATCGAGACGCTCGCGTCGGCCATGGACGTGGGCAACCCGAGCAACATGGAGCGTCTGCGCAGCCTGATGCCCGATTTCGCGGAGCTGCGCGCGAACATCGAAGCCTACGCCGTCGATGATGCGAGTATTCGCGAGCAGATCACGAAGGACTACGCACGGTTCGGCGAGGTGTGGTGCCCGCATACGGCGACGGCCTTCTGGGTTTACGATCATCTGCCGGCGGCGCGCAAAACCGGGCGGCCCTGGATTGCGTGTGCCACGGCCCATCCCGCGAAGTTCGAGACGATCGTGGAGCCTTTGATCGGCCGGCTCGTACCGATCCCGCCGGCGCTGGCCGAATTGCTCGAGCGGCCGATGCAAAGCGTGCCGCTGGCTGCGCAACTTTCGGAGCTGATAGGCGAGATAGATCGATGGGGATAACCATAAGTTACGAGTGTCATCGTACGTGATATCTCAGTACGGAACTCTGCTCGCAATCGGCGTCGCAGCGGCGCTCGTGGGGCTCACGGGCTGGATCGTGTGGCGCCGTAAGCGGGGCCCCGAGCTCAAGCGGGCGATCGAAGCCGTGGCGATCGAGCGACTTCAGAACGTGCTACTGCCGGACGGCATGGGCGGGCACATTCAGGTGGAACATCTGTTGCTGACGGGGCAAGGGCTCGTCGTCATCGACGCCAAGTCGTTCGCCGGTACGATCTTCGCCAGCGAGCGCATGGAGGAGTGGACCGTGATCAGCAAGCAGGGCCGGTTCACGTTCCCGAATCCGCTCGGCACGCTCTACGATCGCGTGGCGGCGCTGCGGCAGCTCGTCCGCGACGTTCCCGTGGCGGGCTACGTGCTGTTCGCGGGCGGCGCCGACTTCTCCAAGGGCCGCCCCCGTGACGTGCTCTCGGCAGCCGAGCTCGTCGAACGCTATGGCTTGCCCGAGAAGGCGGAGCTCGAACGGATCGTGGTGGCGTTTGCGCCGCACTGGGATCGCGTGAAGGCCGCCACCCTGCCGGTTCCTTAAGCCGCGCGCGCTCCGCGCAGGCCGAACAGCCGTTCGGCGTTCGCCGTGGTCGCTTCGGCCACCACTTCCACCGGTTGGCTCATGAGCGCCGCCACCCGCGCGAGCACGTGCGGCAGGTACTGCGGCTCATTGCGGCGGTTTTGCGGTTTGGGCAAGAGGTCGCGCGGCAACAGGTAGGGCGCATCGGTTTCCACGAGCAGCCGATCGAGCGGTATGGCGGGCACGGCGGCGCGCAGCTCGTTGCCGCGCCGCTCGTCGCACACCCAACCCGTGACGCCGATGTGCAAGTCGAGATCGAGATACGCCGCGAGCTCGGCCGGGCCGCCCGTAAAGCAATGCGCAACGCCGCCGGCAAGCCGTGCGCGCAACGGCGCCAGCACCGCCATGAACTCGTCGTGCGCCTCGCGCTGATGCAGAAACACCGGCTTGCCGATTTCGGCGGCGAGCTCGAGTTGCGCCGTGAACGCGCGCCGCTGCGCGTCGCGCGGCGAGTAGTCGCGAAAAAAGTCGAGGCCGCATTCGCCGACGGCGACGAAGGCGGGGCCCTTGAGCAGCGAGCGCAGTGCCGCGGCGGTGTGACCATCGAAGTCCGCCGCATGGTGCGGGTGCACGCCGGCGGTGGCGAACAATACGCCGGGCCGGGATTCGCAGAGCGCGGCCGCCTGCACGCTGCTCGTCACCGAGGTGCCGGTTACGACGATGCGGCCGACGCCCGCCGCCGCCGCGCGCGTGAGCACGGCGTCGCGATCTCGGTCGAAGCTGTCGTGGGTCAGGTTGGCGCCGATGTCGATCAGATCCAGCATTTCGCGCGGGATTGTGACGACGCACGGCGAGCGCGGCAATGTGTGCCGGCTAAACTACCGGCCCAATGCGTTTTACAGAATCGCGATCACTGGCCGCCGTTCTCGCCGCCGCGTGCACGCTGCATGCCGCCGCTGCGCCGTCTGCGGAGTTGCTCGATCTGGCGGGGCGCGTGCACTACGGCTATTACCACGGCGAGCCCCGCGCGCTGGACGCGGCCGCCGCTGCGCTCGAACGCCTGGGCGATTCGCCGGAGGTCGCGTACTACCGGGATTTCGCCGCGCTGCGCCGCGCACAGCTCGGCGGGGCGGAACGCTCGAACGCCGAGCGCTTGCGCGAGTGTGCGCATCGCGAGGTGGCGCCTGGCGTTAACAAGCTCGCGGCCGCCGAAGCGTGGGTGCTGGTCGCAGCCTGCGCGTTTGTGGCCGGGGACGAGCGCCGCCGCGTGCTGGCGCTCGAGCGCGCGCGCGAGCGCGACGACGACAATCCGCGCATCGGCCTGGTCGAGGCGTGGGCGCTCGACGCGGCCGCTGGCACCGACGCCGCTCATCGCGAGGCCGCGACCAAGAAGCTCGCTGCCGTCGTCGAGGCGTTCGACACGTGGTCGCCGCCGCTCGACGCGCCCGATTGGGGGCATGCCGAGGCGCTGACGGCGCTCGCGGCCAAAGCCCTCGACGGTGGGCAACCGCGTACCGCGCGCGATCTCATCGAGCGGGCGCTGCTGCTTGCGCCCGACTACCGCGCGGCTGTGGAGCTGCGAGTGGCGCTCCAGACCTCACGCTCGGATGGCCGCGCCTTGTAAAGCAAGCGTGCGGTTGCCTTCCGGCACGCCCTAGGGTTGGATACGCTCCTGTGACGGAGCAGCTCGGACTTTTCGACGCACGCGGCGAGGCGCCCTCGGCCGAGCTCGTCCACGCGCCGCTCAGCGTGCGCGAGAGCCGCCGGGCGCGGTATCTCACCTTGCGATTGCTGCCGCCTCATGTGCTCGAGCTCGTCGTGCCGCGCGGCACGCGAGCTGCGGAAGTAACCGCATTCGTCCGCGAACATCGGCAATGGATCGAGGACGCGCGCCGCGAGCTCGCGCAATGCCGCCCACTGCGGTCGGAAGGCTTGCCGGAACGCATCGATCTGGCGGCGATCGGAAAGAGCTGGCGTGTGGAATACCGGCATGACCCGCACGGTCCGCTACGTTGCCGGGCAAGTAATGCCGTGCTCGAGGTCTCCACGCAGGGAAGCAATCGGCGCGGCGCGGCTCAGACGCTTCGAAACTGGCTGCTCGACGAGGCTGACTATCATCTCGTGCCGTGGCTCAAGCGCGAGGCGCAAGTCATCGGCCACCGGCCTACCAGCGTGCAAGTGCGCTTGCAGCGCACGCGCTGGGGTAGCTGCTCGAATAGCGGTACCGTGAGCCTGAACGCGGCTCTGCTGTTCGTGGAGCCGGCGGTGGTGCGTTACTTGTTCGTGCACGAGCTCTGCCACCTGATCGCGCTGAATCATTCGCGCAAATTCTGGGCCGCCGTCGCGCGCTACGAGCCCGCCTACGAAGCGTTGGATCGGCGTTTGACAGCCGCCTGGGCTGAGATTCCCCTTTGGGCGCACCCGCTGCGCTAGCACCATGGCGGCAGTGAGTTTCAAAGCGCTCGGCAACACGACCGTGATCGTCGTGGCGAGCGTGTATGCGCTGCTGCTGCCGCTGGCGCTGTTCGCCGGCATCTACGGATTGTTTCTCGCGGCGATGATCCTGCTGTCGTTGTGGCGGTACTCCTATGCGATTCTGCGTCACGTCGCGCGCGGGTGGAATCACTTCCCGCCGCCGGACATGGAATCGATGAACCCGTTCGGCGAGGTCGCCGTAGTGTTCCACTACGTGTTCTTCGCGTCGTTGACCGTGCTGCTCGTGGCGACCCCGTTTATCGGCACACCGGTTCGCGTCCTGGCATTGGGCGGCGTAGCGCTCGTATTCCCGGCGTCGGCGGCGGTGATGGGAATGACGAATAGCTTGGCTGCCGCGTTGAATCCCGCCAGCCTCTGGGCGATTGCGCGCGTTCTCGGTGCGGACTACGCCAAGCTCGTCGCCGTCTGCGTGCTGCTGGTGGCGCTCGGCGGCATGAGCGGTTCGCTTTGGCAGGCGTCTTGGCTGCTCGGAGTGCTCGGCGAGATATTCGCCGTCTGGACGATGCTCGCGTTGTTTCTGGCGATCGGCGCCGTCTTGCGAGGCCATCGGTTCGAGTTCGACTTGCTCGAGGGCGCTGACGATGCGGACCAGCGCGAGGAACGGGAGCGCCGCCAGCAGTGGCAGAAGGTTCTCGATCGCGCCTACGCGTCGGTGCGCAGCGGCTTGCCCGCGCAGGCGTACCGAACGATCAAGGAGCTCATCGATAGCGAGGGCGACAGTCTCGACATTTATCAGTGGACGTTCAACGGCATGCTGGCATGGGACGACGTCAAGCACGCAGCGCTGCTCGGCGAGCGTTTTGCCGCGCGGCTTTGGCAAGCAGGCCGGAAGTTCGATGCGCTGGAGCTAGCGCAGCGCTGTCGTAAGCTATCGCCGAGCTTCGTGCCGCCGGCTGCATTCACGGCCGAGCTAGCGGCCTACGCTCGCGAGCTCGGGCGCCATCGCCTCGCGGACGACCTCGATGCGCTCGCACTTTCCAACGCGAAGCGGACGGATTGAAGTCTTCGCGGAAAAATAAAGCCGTCTCCTTTTAGGGCTCGCGGCCTGTGATAAGGCGCGCGCCGCGGCCGTAGGTGAGGTACTCCCATAGCCAGCGCAGCGACACGACGACGGGGCTCGGTACGCCGACGAGAAAGTAGATGTGCGCGATTCCCCAGATCCACCATGCGATGAAGCCTCGCAGCGTGAGGCGAGGGAGCTCGATGACGGCGGACTTGCGGCCGATCGTGGCCAGGTTGCCAGAGTCGCGATAGGCGAACGGCGGCGGCGCCGGCCGGCCGGCGATCCGCGCGGCGATGACGGTTGCGACGTAGCGTCCTTGCTGCTTCGCGGCCGGAGCGACTCCCGGCACGCGACGGCCGTCGGGCAGCGTAACGCTCGCCGCGTCGCCGATCACGAACACGTTCTCGCGCGCCGTTAGGTCGGGCTGAACGAGTACGCGGCCGGCGCGATCCGTTGGCGCGCCCAGCCAGCGTCCGGCCGGCGAGGCGGCCACGCCCGCAGCCCAGATGATCGTCGCGCTCTCTAGGCGTTCGCTGCCGAGTGACACGCCGTTCGCATCGCAGCCGGTAACAGCGCTGTTCAAGCGAACTTCGACGCCGAGTTTTTCGAGCGAGCGCTGCGCGTAGTCGGACTGGCGCTGCTTGAACGCTGCGAGCACGCGTGCACCCGCCTCGACGAGCACGATCTTCGCGCTGCGCGGATCGATGCGGCGGAAGTCCGCCGCCAGGGTGAAGCGCGCCAGCTCGGCGATCGTACCTGCGAGCTCCACGCCCGTGGGCCCCGCCCCGATGATCACGAAACGCAGAAGCCGCTCGCGCCGTTGGGCATCCGGCTCCATTTCGGCCGCCTCGAACGCGCGAAGGATCCGGCGGCGGATCTGCGTGGCATCGTCGATGGACTTGAGCCCCGGTGCGAACGGCTGCCAATCGTCGTGACCGAAGTACGAATGCGTGGAGCCGGTTGCGACGACGAGGTAGTCGTACGGCAGCTCCCGCCGGTTGGCGAGCACGATCACGTCCCGCGCCGTGTCGATCGCGGTGACCTCGCCGAGCAGCACGGTTGCGTTGAGTTGCCGGCGCAGTATGGCGCGCACCGGCCAAGCCACGTCCGAAGGGGGCAGACCCGCGGCCGCGACCTGGTACAGCAGAGGCTGAAACAGGTGATAGTTGTGGCGATCTACGATGGTGACGTCGGCGTCTACGCGCGCAAGCGCTTGGGCGGCGAACAAGCCGCCGAACCCCGCGCCCACGATCACGATGCGAGGCTTAGCCATGGCTTACTGCGCGGCATGGGCCTCGAATCAGGCCTGTGCGCGTTCGGTGTCGCCGTTTGGCGACTGCTCGTAGTCGTGTCCAATCTGGAAAATCGCTTCCCAATTCTGGAATAAAACGGCCGCGCGGGCCGCACAACCAGCGGTTCGGGTGCGCTGGCACATGTCTTGCACAATTTTTACACGAACTCGGAACGAACGAGCAGGGTGAGGTCTGGTCTCATCAGGCTCGTTCACTTATTAGGAGTCGGTCGATGGGCAACTTGGCGCTCGTAACGTTAGTGGCGATGGCGGCAACGGCGGCCGCAAGCGCGCAAGACCAGACAACGGTCTCGTCGAGCCCGGTGAGCCAGCCACCCAGAACCAGTAGCGAAGCGGTGCGCGTGTCGGTAGGCGCCGAGGACTCCGACCAGACCAGCTTCAAGGCCGTGGACAAGAACGGCGATGGCCGCATCAATCGCGCCGAAGCGGCGGCCATCGCAGGCTTCGACTTTTCGAGCGCCGATACGAACAATGACGCGGCATTGACCCGGCCCGAGTACCAGGCGGCGATGGCGACGCTCACAACCGACAGCGAAGAGGCACGAGAGCCCCGCGAGCGGCGCGCCGCTCCAGTGAGCTTCGACACGGCCGACAAGAACAAGGACGGCCGCGTGAACCGCACGGAAGCGAGCGACATCCCCAACTTTGATTTCGCCTCCGCAGACGCCAACGAGGACGCCTCGTTGACCCGCCACGAGTTTCGCGTTGCCTTGGCGGGCTCGCAACCTCGAGGTTAGCGCAGCGCTGCGTCGGGATCGCCGCCGAAGCGGCGTAAGTAATCGTCGTATACGGGTATTCGCGGCGCCGTGCGCGCGACGGCGACGAGCGCTTGCACTGCGGCGTGCGCCTCAAGCGCATCCGCATACGCCGTGAGCGAGCGTGGCAGCGCTACATCGTAGGTTCTAAAGCGCGTCAACACCGGAAAGTACATCGCGTCGGCGATCGCAAAGCGGCCGAACAGGAACGGGCCGCCCGACGCCTGGAGCTGCTCGTCCCAGATCTCAAATACGCGAGTGATGTCGTCGCGCGCTGCCGCAGTCGGCTGGAACGACTTCACGCGGCCGAATAGGTGGCACGACAGCTCGGTGCGCATGTTGGCAAAGCCGCTGACCATCTCGCTGCAAATTGCGCGCGCTGTCGCACGCTTCAGGGGCTCGATCGGCCAAAGCTGGGCGTCGGGAAACGCGTCGGCCAGGTACTCGCAGATCGCCAGAGATTCGTGAATCGGCGTGTCGTTTACGCGCAGAACCGGGAACAGGCCGCGCACACTGCCGAGCTTGCGGCGCTCCGCGAGCGGCGTGGTGTCGCCTTGGCGGGCCATGTGCGGCAGAGACACGGTTTCCGTCTCGAACGGCGCGCCCGTTTGATACAGCACTAGCCATGGGCGCATCGACCACGACGAGTAGCGCAGACTCAAAACCGTGAGCTTCAGCTTCGACATGCGAGCACGATGCCGCCGGCGCGGCGCGCAGTCAATTCGCCAATGAGGCGCCCGCTGCGCGGCGGTTCTGCACCAAGCGGGTGCAAATGTCGGGTCATCCGGCCGGGACGGTGCCGGCCTGGACGAGAATCCACGCTCCGATCGCAACGAAACCGATGCCGGCGGCATACGAAAGATACCTGGGGTTCACGTACTGCGAGACGAGCGCGCCCGCCGCGACCCCGATTGCCGACGTCAGCACGAGCGCCGCAGACGCCGCGAAAAAGACCGTCCATAAGCTCATGGCGTTCTTCGAAGCGAAGAGCAGCGTCGCGAGTTGCGTCTTGTCGCCCAGCTCGGCGAGGAACACCGTGCCGAAAATCGTTGCGAATATTTTCCAATCCATTTGCAGCCTAGCCTTGCTCCAATAAACGACGCAGATCGGCAACGGCCGAGTGCGCACGCGACAGATACGACGCGAGCACGAGCGAGTGGTTCGGGAACATGCCGAAGCCTTGGCCGTTCAAGATCATCGGGCTCCTGATCGGCCTCAAGCCCTCTTCGAGCTCGCGGATGACTTGGCGCAGGCTCACGATCGCGTTCTTGTCTTCGAGGGTGCGCTCGAAGTCGAACTGCGCAGCGCGCAGGAACAACAAAAGAGCCCATGCCGTACCGCGTGCTTCGTAGAACACGTCATCGATTTCGAGCCACGGCGTCTTGACGTTGACGTCGCCGTTGGTCTCGCTCGTAACCGCGCCGGCCGGCGTGCCGCCAAGGTCTGTGTTGACGCGGACTTGACCCACGCTGGCCGACAGGCGTTGCGACAGGCTTCCCAGGCGCAGCTCGACCACGGCGAGCCATTCGCGCAGATTGTCCGCGCGAGCGTAGAACTGTGCGTTGCCGGGATCGGCGTCCGTGAGACGCGTCTCGAAGCTTTGGAGCGCTTCCACGGCGTCTCGATAGCGCGCTTCGGCCGCCGGGAACAGCCATGATTCGCTGTCCGTATTCAGCGCCGGCTCCGCAACCGCGAGATCGTCGTCCTCGATCGACTGCGACTGCGAGCGCGTGTGGTAGTTACGCAGCACGCGCGCGAGGTCGCGGCACTGCGTCAGCACGCCGAACTCGAAGTTCGGCATGTTGTCGAGCCACAGACCCGGCGGTAGAACGTCGTTGCTCAAATAACCGCCCGGTTTCTCGAGCAGCCAGTTCACGACCTCGATCAGCGTATGCACCGTCGAGTAGCCGACAACGGTGCGTTCGCCCGACGGCGTTTCGGCGACGACCCAGAGCGGCGCCGGCTCGCGCGACCAGTAGAAGCTCAAGCCCCATGCCAGCACGACAAGCAGCGCTGCAACGGCGGTGATCCACGGCCAGCGCCGCCGCCGCGCCGCGTCGCTTGGCGGTGGAAACGCCGGCCCCGGCTCGGCGGGCGTTTTCGCGCCGCGGCGGAGCCAGGAGGGCACGGCGAGCTTCATGACGCCCTAGGCCGCGGGCTTGGCCGCGGCGAGCTGGCGCAGCACGTATTGAAGGATGCCGCCGTGGATGAAGTACTCCTGCTCCTTCGGCGTGTCGATGCGCACGGCCGCTCGGAAGGTTTTCTTCTGCCCGCCGGCATCCGTCGCGGTGACCGTGACTTCCTTCGCGCGCGCAAGGCCGAGGCCTTCGATGTCGAAGGTCTCCTTACCCGTCAGCCCGAGCCCCGCTGCGGTGTCGCCGGCATAGAACTGCAGCGGCAGCACGCCCATGCCGATCAAGTTCGAGCGGTGGATGCGCTCGTAGCTCTCGGCAATGACGGCTTTGACGCCGAGCAGCGCGGTGCCTTTCGCCGCCCAGTCGCGCGACGAGCCCGCGCCGTAATCCTGGCCGGTGAGCACGATCAGCGGCGTCTGTTCCGCCTGATACTTCATCGCCGCGTCGTAGATCGACATCTGCGTGCCGCTCGGGATGTGCACGGTGACGCCGCCTTCGGTGCCCGGGGCCAGCAAGTTCTTCAAGCGGATGTTGGCGAACGTGCCGCGTACCATGACCTCGTGGTTGCCGCGCCGCGAGCCGTAGGAGTTGAAGTCCTTGCGCGTGACGCCGAGGCTCTCGAGGTACTTCGCCGCGGGGCTGTTAGGCGCGATGTTGCCGGCCGGCGAAATGTGATCCGTGGTTACGGAGTCGCCGAGCATTGCGAGCACGCGCGCGCCCTTGATGTCTTGCGGCACGCCCGGCTGCAACGTCATGCCTTCGAAATAGGGCGGATTCTTCACGTAGGTGGAGTGGTCGTCCCACGTGAAGTTCTCGCCCTCCGGTGTGGCGACGGACTTCCAGTTCTCGTCGCCGTCGAACAAGCTGGCGTAGCTCGTCTTGAACTGCGCGGATGTCACGTGCTTGGCGATGAGATCTTGGATCTCTTTCGTCGACGGCCACACGTCGCGCAGGTAGACGGGCTTGCCGTCCTTGCCTAAGCCGAGCGGATCCTTGTAGAGGTCCACCTTCATGCTGCCGGCGATCGCGTAGGCGACGACGAGCGGCGGCGACGCCAAGAAGTTCATCTTCACCTGCGGGTGGATGCGGCCCTCGAAGTTGCGGTTTCCGGAGAGCACGGAGCAGGCGATGACGTCGCTATTTTGTATCGCCGCTGCGATTTCTTCGGGCAACGGGCCAGCGTTTCCGATGCAGTTAGAGACAAGCACCGTGCCGGCGACGAATGTATTCAGGCCGTCGACAGCGATGTCGTAAACGGGATGCACGCCAGCTTCGCGGCGATCGACGACGGCGAGAGCGAACGTGGGCGCTTCGAGTGCCTCCTTGTCGACGCAGTAGCTCTTCGGCTCTTCGATGGAGCCATCGCCGGATGGGTTGTCGATTGTGTCGCGAGTCCGCATCTCGAAGTCCGAGGACTCACCGATCGAGCTATCCCTTGCCCGCAAGGCCGCAAACCCTGAGCGTGCGCCGATCTGCTCGAAGAACTCAGCAGGCGACGGGAAGCCGCAACTCTTACGATGCAGAGGTTTGAACGCCGTCTCGGGCGTCGGCAAGCGGTCGAAACGGTCATGACCTTCCAGCAGCGAGTAATGCGGGAACACCGGTGTCTCACGTGCCGTGAGCTCCGCGGCGACAACCTCGCGCGCCGCGTTGAACGAGAGCTCCGCGTGCGCGGCGTGTGCCTCCTCGAGCCTGTCGGCCATCCACAGCCGTTGCCGATTGATCCCATCGACCATGCGCCAGTACGCTGCAGCTGCGCTCGCGCGCAGCGCCTTGTCCACGCAATAGCGATACCCTACGCGCTCGACGAACGAGAGGCCGTGCGTGAGCTGCAAGCGAACTTCGATGCGCGGGACGCCATCGCGAGCCGGCGGATACGAAGAGGTGGATCTGCGGACTGCGTATTCGTTGACGGACGTTCCCTTCAAGCGGACGCCACAGCGCTCGAGCAGCGAGATCACAGCCCGCATTTGCTGCTTCAGCGTCTCCACATGCTCAGGTTTGGCTGTCTGCGAAAATGCGGGGTGACAGAGAACGGCGCCATCGGCGCCTTTTGACGCGTTGCTTCGGTGCAGCGTTGGCGCGTGACCGTCTGCGCCGAACAGGCCCCCAAGGAATTCGCGGACGACGGCCACGGGACACTCGCGATCAAGCACGAATGCCGGCAGGCTCGCGGGTTGATCGATGCGCCGGCCGACGCGCACGCCGGGCAACGCGCTGATTGCGTCCGTCAGCTCCTGCGGCAGCGCTATCGACCACTTGCGCTCGTCGTAGCGGGTGCCGGCCGGACGCTTGCCCGTCAAGAGCTCCACGTCGTCGAGCACGGCCTGCCGGTCCAGCGCTTGGCCGACGTTCATCCGCCCCTGGCCGTGTACGCTGATCGAGCCGTCGCAGATCAAGTGGCCGACGAGGCGTGCAAACGCCAGCGTGCGAGCGCGCTCGTGCGCCGTTTCCATCGAGAACGTGAAGCTTCCGGTTGTGAGCGCGTAATCCGCTTCGTCGTCGCCGACGTCGTCGAGCGGCGCCTCGAGACCGACGAGCACGCGGTCCTTGCCGAGCACGAGCCGATCGGCGCGTACCCACTGACCGTCGGCGCGCATGATCTTGTGATCGGGGGTGCAGACGAGTCGCCGTCCGTCCTGGAGAACGAGCGACACGCATTCGCGCTTCCCTTGCGGGATCATCTCGCGCTGGTTTGCCATCGCGAGCGTCTTGTCGGCGGTGGGACCGAACACGCGAACGCCGCCGGCATTCGGCAGCTGCTCGATGCGGCGCGATGTGCCGTTCGCGAGTAGCACGGGCGTGCCGCCGACCACGCACGTGGTGCAGCCGTAGCCGACGAGGTTGAACCCGAGCGCGTCGAGATCGTCGTCGAGCTTGCACGCGGCGAGATAGTCGCTGACAACTTTCGAGCCGGGCGCCAAGCTCGTTTTGACCCACGGCTTGCGCGTGAGCCCCTTGGCCGCGGCGTTGCGAGCCAAGAGACCTGCGCCGACCATGACGGCCGGGTTCGAGGTGTTCGTGCAGCTGGTGATCGCGGCGATCACGACGGCGCCGTCCTCGAGGTTGAAACTTTCCGCAGCCGTCGTCACGGGCACCGACGTGCCCTTGCCGGCCGTCTTCAAAAGGTCGGTGACCTTGCCGCCGGCGTCCTTCAATGCGATGCGGTCCTGCGGACGCTTCGGCCCCGCGATGCTCGGCTCCACGGCAGCCATGTCGAGCGTGAGCACGTCGCTGTAGCGCGCAACCGTTGCGCTGCGCCACAGACCCTGCGCTTTCGCGTACGCCTCCACGAGATCGATCTGCTCACGCGACCGGCCCGACAGCTCGAGGTAACGCAGCGTCTCGCCGTCGATGGGGAACACGGCGCACGTGCTGCCGAACTCCGGCGACATGTTGCCGATCGTCGCGCGGTCTGCCAACGGCAGGTGATCGAGACCGTCGCCGAAGAACTCCACGAACCTGCCGACGACGCCGCGCTTGCGCAGCATTTCGGTCACCGTAAGCACCAGATCCGTGGCGGTGGCGCCTTCGGCGAGCTTGCCCTTGAGCTCGAAGCCCACAACCTGGGGGATCAACATGGTGATCGGCTGGCCAAGCATCGCCGCTTCGGCCTCGATGCCGCCCACCCCCCAACCGAGGATGCCGAGGCCGTTGATCATCGTGGTGTGCGAGTCCGTGCCGACGAGCGTGTCGGGATACGCGTGACGCTGCTTGCCGACGGGTTTGTCGAACACCACGCGGCTCAAGTACTCGAGGTTCACTTGGTGCACGATGCCGGTGTTCGGCGGCACGACGCGGAAATTCTGAAATGCGCTCTGACCCCAGCGCAAGAATGCGTAGCGTTCCTGATTGCGCTCGAACTCGATCGCAGTGTTCTTCGCGAGCGAATCGCGCGAGCCGAAGTGATCGACTTGTACAGAGTGGTCGATGACGAGCTCGGCCGGCGACAACGGATTGATCATTTGCGCTTTGCCGCCGAGCTTGACGACGGCATCGCGCATAGCGGCCAGATCCACGACAGCCGGCACGCCCGTGAAGTCTTGCAGCACTACGCGCGCGGGCGTGAACGAAATCTCGCGGTCCGGTTCAGCCTTCGGGTCCCAGTTCGCCAGCGCCGTGATGTCGTCCGTGGTGATGTTCACGCCGTCCTCGAAGCGCAACAGGTTTTCGAGGAGGATCTTCAGCGTATAGGGCAGGGTGTCGACGGCGCCTTTAACGGCGTCGAGACGATAGATTTGGTAGTCGATGGAACGAACGGCGAGCGATTTGCGGGCGCCGAAGCTGTCGGTCATGGGAACCTCTGAGAGCTCGGATTGGGACACGCAATTATAAGCGCGAACCGCGCCGCGCGCCGAACTAACCCGTGGCCTGCAGCACCTCGGAGGCCGCCGCCGCGGTGTCGATCGTGGCGCCGCCGAGGCAGCGGTCGCCGTCGTAGAGCACGATGAACTGGCCCGGCGTCGGCGTGCGCTGCGGTGCGTCGAACTGCGCTTCCAGCGTATCGGCTCCGGTGCGCACGATCGTGCATGCCTGATCCGCTTGCCGATAGCGGATTTTGGCGTGACAGCGCAGCGGCTGACGCCGTTCCCACTCGCGCGGGGGCGCGCCGATCCAATGCACGTCCGTCGCTGCGAGCGAGCGAGCCAAGAGCAGCGGATGCTCATGGCCTTGCACGACGACGAGCGCGTTGGCCGCAACGTCTTTCGCGGCCACGTACCACGCATTCTCGGGGCGCTCGGCCACGCCGCCCAGCCCTAAGCCGTGGCGCTGGCCCAACGTGTAGTAGGCCAGGCCACGATGCCGGCCTCGCTCGACGCCTGAGTCGTCGCGCATGACGCCGGGCTCGTCGGGCAGATACCGGCCCAGGAATTCGGCGAACGGGCGCTCGCCGATGAAACAGATACCCGTGCTGTCCTTCTTTTCCGCGACGGCCAGGCCCGCACTGCGCGCGATCTCCCGCACCTCGACCTTCGTGAGCTCGCCGAGCGGCATCGTCACGTCGACAAAATCTTCGGCGGCTACTGCGTGCAGGAAGTAGCTCTGGTCCTTTGTAGCGTCGACGCCTTTGCGCAGCCGCGGCGCACCGCTCGCCGGGTCCACATCGATACGAGCGTAGTGGCCCGTCGCGATCTTCGCAGCGCCGAGCCGGCGTGCGTAACGGCGCATCACGCCGAACTTGATGCGCCGATTGCAGAGCACGTCGGGATTGGGTGTGCGGCCCTTGGCGTACTCGGCGAGGAAATCGCCGAACACCTGCTCCCGATACTCGCGCGCGAAGCTCACGCGATGCAACGGTAAACCGAGCTCGAGACACACGCGGCGCGCGTCCTGAAATTCGCGCGCATTGTCGCAGTACCCGTCGTCCTCCCAGTTGCTCATGTGCAGGCATTGCACAGAATGGCCCGCGTCTCGCAGCAGGAGAGCCGCAACGGCGGAGTCCACGCCGCCCGACAGGGCGACTACGATCGGAGAGTTGCACGGCATGCCGGAATTTTAGCAGCCCGGGCGGCGGCCGGGGTGCGCTAACCGAAGGCCGGCTCGTCGATCAACGAGCGCGGCTCGAGGTACGTCAAGCAATCGAGCGGATAGCGGTATCCGGAAAGATAATCGTCGACGCAGCGCAGCACCATCGGGCTGCGGAGCTGATGCGCGCGCTGCCGCAGGTGTACTCGCGAGAGCCAGTGGATCGCCACGATACCGTCGTCGAAGGCCGCGACATCGGCGGAAGGCTCGGCGGGACCGCAAAATGCAATGCGCAAATACGTAGTGTCCGCTTCCTCGCTGCGCCAGAGATAGAAGCCGACGATATGCTCGGCCTCGAATCGATGCCCCGTCTCCTCGAGCGTCTCACGCGAGACGGCGGTCAACAGCGACTCGCCTTGCTCGAGATGGCCGGCGGGCTGGTTCAGGACGAGACCGTTGCCGGCGCGCTCTTCGACCATGAGGAATTTGCCGTCGCGCTCGATGATGGCGGCGACCGTGACGTCGATGCCCCGTGTCATGCGCCTACTATATTTGAAGGCGGCGAACTTCGGGCTCGATTTCACAGGCGTTCCACAACGACTCGAACTTGCTCAAGTACATGCGAGCCACGGCAGGCTCGTAGGTGTCGGACATCCCGTCCCAGCTGTCGGCGCGGGCGCGGTAAACGAGCGCATGCTCGTCGGCGATGAAAAACGCTTCCGGATGTGCGCTCAAGTCCGGCGTCACGCGGCGGAACTCGATGTAGCTGTTCAAGCGCCGGCCCATCGCCACGAACCGGCTGGCCGACAGCACGACGCGGGCAGGCTCTAGAATCAGAACGCGAACGCGTGCGAACGTGCGCGCGAGGATGAAGCGCTTCAGCGTCTCGAGGAAGTCGTCATGCTCATAGACGTCGGGCTCGAGGTCGTGCGTCAGGATCGACAGCGTGCGGTTGGCGGCACCCGTCACCTGGATAACAGCCGCGCGCACTTCAGCGACGCCCGTCAGCACTTGACGAACGCCCCGGGTCTTCATCTGCTCTTGCGGCTGTGACATGGCGGATCGGTTCTTATGGCCCAGGAGTTTACTTAAGGGGCAAACTCGGGCTGTGCCCGCGGTCACGGTTTTTCGACGCCTTGTCTTTAGATGCGTCGAGCGAGCTCGGCCGCAAGGCCGGTGTACGAGGATGGATCGAGGCCAAGCAGTCTCTGGCGCTCGCCGTCCGGGATCGGCAGCCGGCCGATAAAGTCCCGCAGCGCTGCAGCGTCGATGGCGCGGCCGCGCGTGAGCTCCTTGAGCTGCTCATAGGCGTCAGGCAGGCCGTAACGCCGCATCACCGTCTGCACGGCCTCGGCGAGCACTTCCCAGCGCTCCGCGAGGTCCGCCGCGATTGCCGCGGGGTCTGCGTCCAACTTGCTCAAGCCCTTGGCGGCGGCGTCCAAGGCAATCAACGAGTGGCCAAGCGCGACGCCGACGTTGCGCAGAACCGTGGAATCCGTGAGGTCGCGCTGCCAGCGCGAGATGGGTAGCTTGGCGGCCAAGAACGCCAGCAACTCGTTGGCCAGCCCTAAGTTGCCTTCGGCATTCTCGAAGTCGATCGGGTTTACCTTGTGCGGCATCGTCGAGGAGCCGATCTCGCCTGCTACGGGCCGCGAGCGGAAGTATCCCAAGCTGATATAGCCCCAGAAATCGCGCGTCAGGTCGATGAGCACCGTGTTGATGCGTGCGAGCCCTTGGCAGTATTCGGCAAGCCAATCGTGCGGCTCGATCTGCGTGGTGTAGTGCGTCGGCGCCAGGCCAAGTGAAGCCAGGAAGCGATCCGTGATCGCGACCCAGTCGGCATTCGGATAAGCGGCCAGATGCGCGTTGTAATTACCCACCGCACCGTTGAACTTGCCGTGAATGGCGACGGCCGCGAACAGCTCGGCCTGCCGCTGCAACCGGGACACGAAATTGGCGACCTCCTTGCCGAGCGTGGTAGGGGTCGCCGGCTGTCCATGCGTGCGCGCGAGCATCGGCACGGCTGCAAAGCGATGCGCGACCTCGCGCAGGTCGTTCGTCAGCTCGCGAATCGCCGGCAACAAAACCCGCTGGCGCGCATCGCGGAGCATCAAGGCGTAGGAGAGGTTATTGATGTCCTCCGACGTGCAGCCGAAGTGAATGAATGCGTCGAGGTTGCCGGCGCTCACGGCAACGCCTTCGAGCTTTTGCCGCAGGTAGTACTCCACGGCTTTCACGTCGTGGTTCGTTTTGGCTTCGAGTGCCTTGATGCGCGTTGCGTCGTCTACGCTGAATTGGTCGACGATCTGGTTCAGCACGTCTTTGATCGGCGGCTCGAGGGGCGCCAGCTCGGCAATGGCCGCTTCATCGGCAAGATGCTGTAACCACCGCACCTCGATCAGCGTGCGGTAACGGATCAACGCATATTCGGAAAGGTATTCGCGCAGCGGTGCGGCTTTGCGCGCGTAGCGGCCGTCGAGCGGCGAGAGTGCGAGAAGCGAGGTTGCGTCCAACGTACGGCCAACGCCTATACAAGCGTTTTCGGAGTGCGCATCATACACTGCGAGTCCGCGCCGTGCGGGCTCGAAAACCTCTAGGAGAAGGCATGGCGGCCGATTTTCGCGTCGAGCGCGACAGCATGGGCGAGTTGCAAGTGCCCGCGTCCGCGCTGTGGGGTGCGCAGACACAGCGCGCGGTGAACAACTTCCCGATCAGCGGCGTGCGCATGCCGCCGGCGTTCATCCGCGCGTTGGCGCTCATCAAGTGGGCGGCCGCGCGAACGAACCGCGGCTTGGGCCTTCTGCCCGACGCGATCGCGGCGGCCATCGAGTCGAGCGCGCTCGAGGTCGCGAACGGCCGCCACGCCGATCAGTTTCCCATCGACGTGTTCCAGACAGGCTCCGGCACCAGCTCGAACATGAACGCGAACGAGGTCATCGCGCGCCTCGCCACGGATGCGCTGGGGTCGAAGGTGCACCCGAACGATCACGTCAACATGAGCCAGAGCAGCAATGACTCTATCCCGTCGGCGATTCACGTGGCGGCCGCGCTCGAGCTCACGGGCCAGCTGTTGCCGGCGCTCGAGCATCTTGCCGCCACGATCGAAACGAAGGCGCGCGAGGTGGCCGGCATCGTCAAGACCGGCCGAACGCATCTCATGGACGCCATGCCCGTGCGGCTCGACCAGGAGCTCGGCGGCTGGGCTGCGCAGGTGCGCGCGGACATTCGGCGCTTGCAGGCGGTGATGCCGCGGCTCACGGGTCTCGCCCAGGGCGGCACTGCCGTGGGTACGGGCATCAACGCCCATCCGAAGTTCGGCGCCGAGCTGGCCGCGGTGCTCGCGAAGCAAACCGGCATCGACTTCCACTCGGCCGAAAACTATTTCGAGGCGCTGAGCTGCCAAGACACTGCCGTCGAGCTGTCGGGTCAGCTCAAGACCACGGCCGTCGGCATCATGAAGATCGCGAACGATCTGCGCTGGATGAACAGCGGTCCGCTCGCCGGTTTGGCCGAGATCGCGCTGCCGGATCTTCAGCCCGGCAGCAGCATCATGCCCGGCAAGGTCAATCCCGTGATTCCGGAAGCCGCCGCGATGGTTGCGGCGCAGGTGATCGGCAACGACGCCACGATCACGATCGCGGGGCAGTCCGGCAACTTTCAGTTGAACGTGATGTTGCCCATCGTTGCGCTGAATCTTCTGCAAAGCATCGAGCTGCTCGCGAACGTATCCACAGCGCTCGCAGACTCGGCGATCAAAGGCTTCAAGGTGAACAAGGCGAAGCTCGACGACGCGCTCGAGCGCAATCCCATTCTCGTCACGGCGCTGAATCCCGTCATCGGCTACGAAAAGGGAGCGGCCGTCGCGAAGCAGGCATACAAGGAGGGCCGCGCAATCCGCGACGTGGCCGCCGAGCAAACGAAGCTCACTCCCGACCAGCTTCGCGAGTTGCTCGATCCGCTCGAGCTCACGAAGGGCGGGATAAAAGGTTAAGACGCTCGACGTCATACGCCGCCGTCTCGCGGCGCCGCGCGCGCCGCGCGATCCTCGGGCGCGGCTGCTCGGCAGCATCGACGGTCCCCTTTCCCCTGTGCTGCGCGAAATTCTCGATCGGCCGGGACGGCCGGCCTCGGTACTTCTCGCGCTGCTGAACCGACCCGGCGGTCCCACGGTGCTCTTCACGGAGCGTGCCGTGCATCTGAAGGACCACGCAGGCCAGGTCAGCTTGCCGGGCGGCCGGCTCGCCGACGGCGAGAGCGTGGCCGAGGCGGCGCTGCGCGAAGCGAGCGAGGAGGTGGGCCTTACGCCCGAGTCCGTGGAAGTGATCGGCACACTCGACCGATTTCTCACCGGCACGGGTTTCACGATTACACCCGTGGTGGGTATCGTGGCCGATCCCACGTTTGTCGCGACGCCGGATCCGCGCGAAGTGGCCGGGGTTTTCGAGGTGCCGCTCACGCTCATTCTCGATCGCACCGCCATGAGCATCGGCTATTTCGAGCGGCACGGCTCGCGGCTGCTCACCTACGAGCTCGACTACGGCGGCCGCCGCATTTGGGGCGCCACAGCCGCGGTGCTGCGCAACTTCCAGGAAGTAATACTCGATGAAGACCGAACCTAGCACCGCAGCGCTGGCACAACTGCTCGACATCATGGCCCGGCTGCGCGACCGAGAGCGCGGCTGCCCGTGGGATCTCGAGCAGACGTTCGCCACCATCGCTCCCTATACCATCGAGGAAGCTTACGAGGTGGCGGACGCGATCGAGCGCGGCGATCTAGGCGAGCTCAAGGATGAGCTCGGCGATCTGCTGTTCCAGGTGGTGTTTCACGCGCGCATGGCCGAGGAGGCCGGCGCGTTTGCGTTCGCGGACGTCGCTGCCGCCATCAACGCGAAGATGCTGCGCCGGCATCCGCACGTCTTCGGGTCGAGCCGCGTTGCAGACAGTGCCGAGCAAACGAAGCGCTGGGAGGAAATCAAGCGCGAGGAGCGCGCCGCGGGCGCGAGCAGCGCCGGAGTCCTCGATGACGTGCCCGTAGGCTTGCCGGCGCTCACGCGCGCCGTGAAGCTCGGCAAGCGCGCAGCGACGGTCGGCTTCGACTGGCCCGATGTGGCGGGCGTGCGGGCCAAAGTCGACGAGGAGCTCGCCGAGGTCGACAGCGCGGCGGCAGCGAACGATGCGGACGAGGTGGCAGCGGAGCTTGGCGACCTGCTGTTCTCCATCGCCAATTGGTGCCGGCATCTACAGCTCGATCCCGAGACGTGCCTGCGCGCGGCGAACGAGCGGTTCGCGCGCCGGTTTCGCGCCGTCGAGGCAGAGGTGGCCGCGAGCGGCAAGCCCTGGTCGAGCCACGACGCGGCCGAGCTCGATGCGCTGTGGCGGCACGCGAAAGCGGCGCTCGCGCTCGCAAAGCCTTGAGCGGCGCGGCTTTCGAGGCGCTTTTCGGCATTCAGGTTCGATTCAGCGCTGCGCTCCTAATCTGCGCTCCAAGGTCCTCGACGTAGGATCCAACGCGAAGGAGAGCTGCCATGTTGGCGAACAAGTTTCTGGCTGTTGCCGTCTTGGGGTTTCTCGGCGCATCGCCCGCGCTGGCCGACCACGATGATCGCGGCCGCGGCCGCGGCCACGCGTACGGTCACTATCGGCAGGGTCCCGCCGTCGTTTCCGCGCGCGTCGTCAATGTCGAGCCGCTGGTGCGCTATGTCACGGTCAGTCGCCCGCAAGAGCAGTGCTGGAACGACGTCATTCGCGAGCCCGTGCGTCCGTACGGCGTGGCTGGGCCGACGCTTGCCGGCAGCCTCGTGGGCGCCGCCATCGGCCGGCAGTTCGGCAGCGGCAACGACCGCGACACGTTGACGGTGCTCGGTGCCGTGGCCGGCGGCGCGGTTGCGCATCGGCGCGCGGTTCGTAACGGAGCGGGCGTCACGCGCGACGTGGCCGTGCAGCGTTGCGAGGTCGTGCACAGCCGCGTGCGCGAGGAGATCGTCGACGGTTATGTCGTGACGTACCGCCTCGACGGCCGCCTCTACACCATGCAGACCGACCGGCATCCCGGCGCCACGGTGCAGCTCGCCGCACGCCCCGTCGGCTATAGAGTGCGGTAGGGACGACGAGCAGACCGGGCGGGCGACCGCGCCCGCCCGGTCGTCGTTCGGCTGCTTTCTTGACGCAGACCGACGCTCGACCACAAGCTGTGACGCCCATGAGCCATCGCCTTAAAGCCACGATCGAGCGCGCCGGCCGCAAAGCCGGCGTGGCCGCGGCCATGGCCGCGACGCTGCTCGTCGGCGGCGATCTCGCCCTCGCACAGCCCCGCGTCCTGCTGCAAACCGTACAGGCCGACGGGCCGCTCGCGCCCGCGCAGCGCGACGAGCTGGTGCCGTCGCAGCGCGGCGGCATCTCGCTGGAACAGGCCACGGCGATGGCGCGCAGCCGCTTTCAGGGCCGTGTGGTGCGCGCCGAGTCGGTGCAGGTGGGCGATCGTCGCGTTTACGAGATTCGCATCCTCGGCGATGACGGCCGCGTGCGGATCGTGCGCATCGACGCTCAGACCGGCGCCTTCCTGTAAAGCAGGTTCCTATGCGGCTCTTGCTCGTCGAAGACGACCCCAACCTGAGTCGCTCGCTGGCATCGCAGCTCGAGCAGGCGGGCTACTCCGTGGAGAAGTCGCAAGACGGCCGCGAGGGCCTCTACTATGCGCGCGAGTACCCCGTGGACCTCGCGATCGTCGATCTCGGCTTGCCGAGCATGTCCGGCGTCGAGCTCATCAAGCAGCTTCGCGCCGACGGCAAGGAGTACCCGATCCTCGTGCTCACCGCACGTGATCGATGGCAGGACAAGGTCGAGGCGCTGAAGCTGGGCGCCGACGACTACGTGGTGAAGCCGTTCAACGTGGAAGAGCTGCTTGCGCGGGTCGACGCGCTGCTGCGCCGCGCGGGCGGCTGGGCCCAATCGGAGCTCGTGTGCGGGCCGATCACGCTCGACACCCGTACGCAAGAAGTGACGGTGAACGGCGCGAAGCTCGAGCTCACGAGCTTCGAGTACAAGTTGCTCGAGTACTTGATGCTGCATGCCGGCGAGGTGCTGTCGAAGACGCAAATCACGGAAGCGCTCTATAGCGAGGACTTCGAGCGCGACAGCAACGTGATCGAGGTGTTCATCGGCCGGTTGCGGCGCAAGCTCGATCCCGACAACGCCTACAAGCCCATCGAAACGCTGCGCGGCCGCGGTTACCGTCTGGGTCTTGCGCGCGGCGCGCCGGACGCCGACTGACCTAGCCCGAATCCATGGCGCTCGTTCGCTCCCTTCGTGCGCGCGTCGTGCTCTGGGTGAGCGTGGCGCTCGTCGTGCTGTTCGCCGCCACCGGTGTCGTGCTCGACGTGGCGTTTCGCAACAGCATCGATCAAGCGCGGCGCGAGCTGCTCGAGGCGCAGGCGCTCGGGCTCATCGCGCTGGCTGAATACGACGAGGGCGGCCAGCTCACGCTGCCGCCCGAAGCCATCTCCGGCGACCCGCAGCTCGAGGTTGCAAACTCGGGCGTTTACGGCGCGCTCTTTTCCGACGACGGCCGCGCCGTATGGCAATCGTTGTCGCTGCTCGGGCGCGATTTCCCCATCGATTACCTCGCCGTGGCCGGCGAGGAGCGTTACGAGCGGCTCGACGTGCCGGGCTTCCCGCCGCTCGAGGCCTATCTTATGGGCGTGACGTGGGAAGACGGAGCGGACTACACGTTCGCGATCGCGCTGTCGCTCGAGCCGTACAACGAGCGTCAGACCGAGTTTCGCCGCATTTTGATCGGCTGGTTCTTAGGGATAACGCTCACGATGCTGATCGTTTTGAGCGGCCTCCTGACGTTCGTGCTGCTGCCGCTGCGCCGGCTCGAGCGGCAAGTGCGCGAGGTGGAAGCGGGCGAGCGCGTGGAGCTTACGGGCCGATATCCGTCCGAGATCGTGGGCCTAGCCGACAACCTGAACACGCTGATCGAAACCGAGCGCCGCAGGCTTACGCGCTACCGCAACACCCTCGACGATCTGGCCCATAGCCTGAAGACACCGCTCGCCGCGATGCGCACCCTGCTTGCCGAGCAACGTGCGCGCGCCGAGGATCCGACGCAAGAAGCGCTCGATCGCGAGCTTCAGCGCATGGACCAGCGCGTGTCGTACCAGCTGCGCCGCGCGCGGGCAACGGGCGCCACCGGGCTTGGCACGGAGCCCGTAGCGGTCTCACCCATAGTCGAGGACTTGAAGCAGACCCTCGACAAGGTGTATCGCGACAAGCGCGTGAGCTGTAGCGTCGACGTGGCGCCGGGCGCCGTGTTCCGCGGTGATCCCGGCGACCTCACGGAGATTCTCGGCAACTTGATGGACAACAGTTACAAGTATTGCCGGTCGCAGGTGCGCGTGACGGCACGCTCGACAGCCGACAAGCTCGTGGTCACCGTCGACGACGACGGCCGCGGCATCACCGCAGACGAAGCGGCGACCTTGTTTCAGCGCGGTATGCGCGCCGACGAGTCCGTGCCGGGGCAGGGTATTGGGCTCGCCGTCGTGCGCGAGACCGTCGAGCTTTATCGCGGTACGCTCGACGTGGGCCGTTCGGAGCTCGGCGGCGCCGAGCTGCGCGTGGAGCTTGCGCGCGCCGGCCAGCTGTGAGCCGCTCGCGCGAGGACATCGTCGCCGCGCGGCGGGCGACGCGGTATCGGCTCGAATATCCGGAAGCCTTGCCGATCACCGCGGCGCGCGACGACTTGCTCGCGGCGATCGCTGCACATCGCGTGATCGTCGTATGCGGCGACACGGGCAGCGGCAAGACCACGCAGCTGCCAAAGCTGTGCCTCGAGGCCGGCCGCGGCATCGAAGGCATGATCGGCCACACGCAGCCGCGCCGCATCGCCGCGCACGCCGTCGCCACGCGTCTCGCGGCCGAGCTCGACACGCAGGTGGGTGCGGCGGTGGGCCTTACCGTGCGCTTCACCGATCGCACGAGCCCCACGGCGCTGGTGAAGGTGATGACGGACGGTATCCTGCTCAACGAGATCGGCACCGACCGCAAGCTGCGCGCCTACGACACGCTGATCATCGATGAGGCGCACGAGCGCAGCCTCAACATCGACTTCGTGCTCGGCTACCTACGCCGCCTGGAGCGCGAGCGCCCCGATCTCAAGATCATCATCACGTCGGCCACCATCGACCCCGAGCGCTTTGCCGAGCACTTCGGCGGTGCGCCGATCATTCGGATTGCGGGCCGCAGCTATCCCGTGACGGTGCGCTACCGGCCGCGCGCCGACGATCAGGAGCTCGCAACGGCCGTCGTCGACGCAACGCGCGAGCTCGCGGCCGAGCCGCTCGGCGACACGGCCTCGATTCGCGACATGCTGGTGTTCTTGCCGGGCGAGCGCTGGATCCGCGACGCCGAGCACGCGCTGAAGCGCTTCGGCCCGAAAGGCTACGAGCTGCTGCCGCTCTATGCGCGTCTTACGACGGCGCGTCAGCGGCGCATTCTGGAGCCCGGGCGTGCGCCCCGCATCGTGCTCGCGACGAACATCGCCGAGACCTCGCTCACGGTGCCGCGCATCCGCTATGTGATCGACTCCGGGCTGGCCCGTGTGAGCCGCTACGGCACGCGCCATCGCGTGCAGAGTCTCGGCGTGGAGCCGATCGCGCAGGCCAACGCCGTGCAACGCGCCGGACGCTGCGGCCGGTTGGCGCCCGGCGTATGCGTGCGCCTGTACGCCGAGGACGACTTCGAGACTCGACCGGCGTTCATGGAGCCCGAGATCCTGCGTACGGGTTTGGCCGGCGTGCTGCTGCGCCTCGAGGCGCTGAAGCTCGGTCCTATCGACGAATTTCCGTTCATCGACGCGCCGCCGAAGAAGGCCGTTGCGGACGCTTACCAGCTTCTCCATCTTCTTGCCGCGATCGACGACGAGCGGCGGCTCACGAAGGACGGTGCGCTGATGGCGCGGCTGCCCGTCGATCCGCGCGTCGCGCGTTTGCTCGTGGTGGCGAACCGCAACGGCGCGCTGCGCGAGGGTCTCGTGATCGCGGCCGCGCTCAGCGTCGTGGATCCGCGCGAGCTTGGCGTAGATCCCGACGCAGCGCGCCGCAAGCACGAGGTGTTCGCCGATGCGCGCTCGGAGTTCACGAGCTACCTGAAGCTTTGGACCGCGTACCGCCACGAGCGGCGCGGCGGCGAGCGTGCGCTGCGCAAATGGGCCAAGGAGCACTATCTCTCCGTCGCGCGCTTGCGCGAGTGGCACGACGTGCACGACCAGCTACACGAGCTCGTGCAGTCGTTGCAGTGGCGTACGCGGCAGGAAGCTGCGGACTATCGCGCCATCCATCAAGCCGTGCTCGCGGCGTTCATCGACTTCATCGCGGAGCTCGATGACGGCTTGGTCTATCGCGGCATGCGCGAGTCGCGAGCGCAGCTGTTCGCCGGCTCGCCGCTGGCGAAGAAGCGGCCGCGCTGGCTCGTGGCTGCCGAGCGGGTGGCGACGGAACGTCAATATCTGCGCACGGCGGCACAGGTGAATCCGCGCTGGGCGCTGCGCGTGGCGCCGCATCTCGTGCGCTTCGAGTACGACGACCCGCGCTGGGATGCGGAGCGAGGCCAAGTGACGGCGCGCGAGGTAATCACGCTGTTCGGCCTCACACTCGCCAGCGAGCGGCGGCTCGATTACGGCCGCGTCGAGCCGAAGGAGGCGCGGCAAATTTTCATCGCCGAGGCGCTCGCGGCCGACCAGGCCGGCTTCAAGGCTGACGAGCCCGCCTTCCTCGGCCACAATCGAGCCATCCGGCGCGCGGTGCTCGATGCCGAGGCGCGGCTGCGCAAGCGCGATTTGTTCGTTGGCGAGGGCGGCACCGCGGCGTTTTACGACGAGCGCCTGCCGCCGAGCGTGCACGACCGCGCAAGCCTGGCGAGCTACGCGGCGTCCGGCGACAAGCGGGAGCTGTACGCCACGCTCACCGATCTCGCGAGCCGCGATCCCGGCGACCTCCAGAATGCGGGTTACCCCAACGAGCTCACGCTCGCCGGGCAACGCCTGCCGCTGTCCTATGTGTTCGAGCCCGGCAGCGACGTCGATGGAGTTACGGTAACCGTGCCGCGCTCGCTGCTCGGAGCCGTCCGCGCGCTCGAGCTGGAGTGGCTCGTGCCCGCGTGGCTGCCCGACAAGATCGTGGCTTACCTGCGGGCGCTGCCGAAGGAGCAGCGCCGCCCTCTCGTGCCGCTGCCGAGCACTGCGGCCGATGCGCTCGCTGCGATGGGCGCCGCGGCCGGCCGCCAGTCGCTGCCGATTGCGCTTTCGGAAGCGCTGCGCGAGATCCGCCAGGTCGAGATTGCGCCGAGCGCATTCGACGAACGTGTGCTGCCGGAACATTTGAAGATGCGCGTCGCCGTGGTGAGCGCCGACGGGCGAGTCCTGGCGGCGAGCCGCGACTTGCGCTCGCTGCAGCGCGAGCTTGGTGCGGCAGCCGGCGTGTCCGCCGCTGTCGAGCTCGAGGCCACGCCGGCGCGCTGGCGACGCGAGGGGCTCGCGCGCTGGGACTTCGGCGACTTGCCGGATGCCGTAGCCGTCGCGCAGCGCCCGCAGCCGCTCACGTTGTATCCGGCACTCGTCGACGAGGCTGGTCGCGTGGACTTGCGGCTCGAGCCGCCGGGGCCGGCCGCCGTGTCGCTGCATCGAGCCGGCGTACGGCGGCTGTTGCTGAAATCGCTGCCACAGCAAGCGGCATTGATCCGCGAGCGCGCGCTCGGGGATCGCGCGCTCGTGCTCGCGTATCACGGGGTCGGGGACAGCGCCGCGCTCGTCGATGACCTCACGAGCGCGGCGGCGGAGCAGGCGTTCGACCTCGATCCGCCCGTGCGCACGGCCGCCGAGTTCGCTGCACGTCTCGAGCGGGGCCGAGCGCGGCTGGTGCCGGAGGCCGAAGCCTTGCACGACCTGCTGCGGGAGATTCTGCCGCTGCAGCGCAGCCTGCGGCGCTCGCTCGACGCGGCCGCGGCAAAGGGAGCGCACGCCGGCGTTCGCGCCGAGCTCATGGCTCAGCTCGCCGAGCTCGTGGGCCCGCGCATGCTGACCGACACGCCGCGCGAGTGGCGCCGGCACTTACCGCGGTATCTGCGCGCCGCCGAGCAGCGCTGGGAGAAGCGCGGCCAGCGCACCGAGCCGAAGCTCGCGGCCGAAGCCGGCGCTGCTGCCGCGAGGCTCGAGCAGTGGCGTGCCGTGCGCGGGGAAGAGGGGCCGTGGCCGCAGGGAATCCTCGAATATCGCTGGCTGCTCGAGGAGCTTCGTGTTTCGCTCTTCGCTCAGCAGCTCGGCACGGCGCGCCCCGTGTCGGCGAAGCGCCTGGAGCTGGCGTGGCGCAAGGCGCTGGCAGATTCTTAAGGGCGCGTGGACAAGCTCTGGGCCGGCGGCGTGGAGCTATTGAACATGTCGCGCGTCATGCGCCACTCGCCGTCGGGCTGGCGCTGGTAGATGCGCAGGAAACTGCCTCTGAGCTCGACGCGGTCGCCTTCGCCTTTCGGCCTGGCGTTCACGGTGAAGGTGCCGCGTTGAAATGCCAGATTTCCGTCGATCACGGTTTCGACGGGCGTCCACGTCTCACTGAAGTCGAAGCGCTCGAAGGCGCTGCCGTTCAGCGCGTCGTTCGCGGCCTTGCCGACCACCGGCTCGCGGTTGGGCGGCAACATCACGTGCCCGTCAGTCGTGAGGCTCGAGAGCGCCGCGATGTCTTCTTCGTTGATCGACTTCAGATAACGCTCGTTGTATGCCGTGATCGCCGCCAAATCGTCGGCGAACGTAGGCGGCATTTCCCGGCTACAGCCCGCCGTGAACAGCGTCGTGCAGAATGCGGCAAGCGCCGCAACGGTCTTCATCGCTCTCGTCTCCGATAAAACGGGCAGTACCGGCGAGGCATGCCCCGCAGTCGGTTCGAGCACTATGGTACCGGTTGGGCGACGGCGGCGCTGCCGCCGGCGGCGCACCGCTAAGGCCGAGGCGGCAGCGTGCGCAGGCGCATGGTGCGGCCCACGGCTGCGAGCAACGCAGCTGCACCCAGCAGCGCCACCGCGCTACGCGCCGGCAGCCCCAGCGCGGAGAGCAGTATCCCCGAGCCCCACGCGGCGCCCGTCACACCGAGCAGGCCGGCCACGCCGAACGTCGGCCACAAGAACTCCGCGTGCAGTAGCGCGACGCCTGCCACGAGCCATGCTAGCCCCGCCCAGCTCGGCGGGGTCTCGAGGAACGCGAGCACCGTGAGCAACGCTGCCAACCCGCATATCAGCGCCGGCATCAAGCGCCGCCCCTGCGCTGCGTAAAGCCCTGCGACGACGGCGATCAGTAGCGACGTGTAGCCGCCGGCGGGGTGGCCGAGCAGAGCAACGGCGACAGCCATGCGGATTTCGTCCAGGCGATGTGCTCGACGTTAGACCGGTGCCGTGACGCGCGAGAACTTCCATTTGTGGGCGTTTCACGGCCTTTCTTTGGTCGGTCGCGCCGCCGAGCGGTATAGTGCGCCGTCATGACTCAGGCCCACGTTCCCACCGATTGGCATCCCGCGAGCTGGCAGAGCCGGCAGGCCGCCCAGCAGCCTTCGTATGGCGACCGCGCGCACCTGGAAACCGTGCTCGCGCAATTGAGCAGGCTGCCCCCGATCGTCACGACGTGGGAAATCGAGAACCTGAAGTCGCAGCTCGCCAAGGCGCAGCGCGGCGAAGCCTTCCTGCTGCAAGGCGGCGACTGCGCCGAGACCTTCGACGAGTGCACCTCCGAGAACGTGGTGCAGAAGCTGAAGATTCTGCTGCAGATGTCGCTCGTCATGCTCGTGGGATTGAAGAAGCCGGTGATTCGCGTCGGCCGTATGGCGGGCCAGTACGCGAAGCCGCGCAGTGCCGACTTCGAGACGAAGGACGGCGCGTCGTTGCCGAGCTACCGCGGCGACACGATCAACCGGCTGGCGTTCACGGCTGGCGATCGCGAGCCGGATCCCACACTGATGCTACGCGGCTACGAGCGAGCGGCGCTCACGCTGAATTTCGTGCGTTCGCTGATCGATGGCGGATTCGCCGACCTGCATCATCCGGAGAACTGGGACCTCGCGTTCGTCGGCGAGTCGGCGCTGGCGGCCGATTACCACAAGCTCGTGCAATCGGTGTCCGACTCGCTCGAGTTCTTCGAGGCCATCAGCGGCGAACCCATGCACGAGACGCACCGCGTGGAGTTCTTCACGTCGCACGAGGGCCTGCATTTACCGTACGAGCAGGCACAGACGCGGTTCCTGGCGCACCGGCAGCGCTGGTACAACTTGACCACGCACTATCCGTGGATCGGCATGCGCACCGCCGACCTGAACGGCGCGCACATCGAGTACTTCCGCGGCATCGCCAACCCGATCGCGGTGAAGATCGGCACGAGCGTAACCGACGAGCACTTGCAGCAGCTGGTCCACGTCTTGAATCCGCACAACGAGCCGGGGCGCCTCACGTTGATCACGCGTTTCGGCGCCAAGAACATCGCTGCGCACTTGCCGCGGGTGATCCGGGCCGTGCGCGCGACGGGTGCGGGCGTGCTGTGGGTTTGCGATCCGATGCACGGCAACACGGAGACGACGGCAGAAGGCTACAAGACGCGGCGCTTCGACAACATTCGTGCCGAGCTGCGCGCCGCGTTCCGCATTCACCAGGAGCAGGGCAGCTACCTGGGCGGCGTGCACCTCGAGCTCACGGGGGACAACGTCACCGAGTGCATGGGCGGCGCACGCGGGCTCAAGGAGTCCGATTTGGCGCGGGCCTACAAGTCGCAAGTCGATCCCCGGCTCAACTACGAGCAGGCGATGGAGATTGCGATGCTGATCGGCGGGCGCCTGCGTACCCACGATTAGGATCCTGGTGCGGTCGTGAACCGCGAGACGCCCGAGCAACCCGCCGACACAGTCGCGGACGCGCCAACAGCGCCGTTCGATCCTGCGGCCTTGCTCACCCACCTCACGCATCGACCCGGCGTGTATCGCATGCTCGACGCCGCCGGTACGGTGATTTATGTGGGCAAGGCGCGCGATCTGAAGCGCCGCGTGACGAGCTACTTTCAGGGCAGCCGTGCGCACGACGCGAAGACGATCGCGTTGGTGCGCAGCGTCGCAGGGCTGGAAGTCACCGTCACGCGCACCGAGGTGGAAGCCTTGATGCTCGAGTACAACCTCATCAAAGAGCATCGGCCGCGCTTCAACGTGATGCTGCGCGACGACAAGAGCTATCCGTACATACTGCTCGAGACGCAGCACCGCTTCCCACGCTTGTCGTTCTATCGTGGGCCGCGCACGTCGAAGGGGCGGCTCTTCGGTCCGTATCCGAATGCGGGCTCGGTGCGCGAATCGCTGAATCAGCTGCACAAGCTGTTTCAATTACGCCAGTGCGAGGACAGTTACTTCGAGAACCGCAGCCGCCCGTGCATGCAGCATCAGATCGAGCGCTGCACGGCGCCGTGCGTAGGGCTGATCAGCGAAGAAGACTACGCCCGCGACCTCGAGCACGCAGTGCTGTTTCTCGAAGGGCACAGCGACGTGGTCACGGCAAAGCTGGCCGAGCGCATGGAGCAGGCCGCAACGGCGCTGCAATTCGAGCGCGCGGCGCAGTATCGCGACCAGCTCGCGCGGCTGAAGAACGTGCAGTCTCAGCAGATCATGGCGCGCGCGAGCGGCGAGTTCGACGCCGTCGGCATAGCCGAAGATCACGGCATCTACTGCGTGGCCGTGATGTTCTTCCGCGGTGGACGCTCGCTTGGCACGCGCAGCTTCTTCCCGAAGCTCGTGAAAGGCGCCGAAGAGGACGAGATCATCCGCGCATTCCTGCTCCAGTATTACGGCGGCCGCGAGGCGCCGAAGGAGATCCTGGTGAGTCGGGCCGTGCCGGAGGCCGACACGCTCGCGGAGCTCTTGTCCGCGCAATCGGGCCGCAAGGTGGCGATCAAGTCGCGAGTGCGCGGCGACCGCGTCAAGTTCGTGGAAATGGCTGTGACGAACGCGCGGCACAGCGCGGAGATGCGCTATCAAACCAGCTCGTCGTACGAGCGACAGCTCGAAGAGCTCGCTGCGGTGCTCGAGCTCGACGAGCCGCCGACTCGGCTCGAGTGCTTCGACGTGAGCCATACCTCGGGCGAGGCCACCGTCGCGTCGTGCGTGGTGTTCGGCCCCGAAGGGCCGCTGAAGTCGGACTACCGGCGCTTCAATGTCGCGGACGTTGCGCCGGGCGACGACTACGGCGCGATGGCGCAGGTGCTCACGCGTCGCTATGCGCGTGTGAAGCAGGGCGAGGTACCGATGCCCGACGTGGTGCTGATCGATGGAGGTCCCGGTCAGCTTGCGCGCGCGATCGCCGTGATGCAGGAGCTCGAGATGCCGGCTTCGCGCCTGGTTGGAGTTGCCAAGGGTCAAGATCGCAAACCAGGCCGCGAGAGCTTGTACTTGCCTGATCGAACCGATCCGCTGCGTTTGCCGCCGAGCTCTCCGGCATTACACTTGATCCAGCAGTTGCGCGATGAGGCGCATCGGTTCGCCATCACGGGCCACCGCGCGCGGCGGCAGAAGGCTCGCGTGCGCTCGCCGCTCGAGGACATTCCGGGGCTTGGGCCGAAGAAGCGCCGCGAGCTGCTGAAGCAGTTCGGCGGGCTGCAAGCGCTGACGCGTGCCGGTATCGACGACTTGCGGCGAGTGAAGGGGATATCTCGGCAACTGGCCGAATCGATCTACGAACGCTTCCACGCCGACTGACGGCTGCTTCAGATGAAATTCAATTTGCCGAATGCATTAACCTGGTTCCGAGTCGTGGCGATCCCGCTCGTCGTCGCCGTGTTCTTCGGGCCGGAGCTGTTCGATTGGCAGGAATCGTGGACCCGCCCCGCGGCGGGGCTGCTGTTCGGACTGGCCGGGATCACGGATTACTTCGACGGCTACCTGGCGCGGCGCCTGGGGCTCACCTCGAGCTTCGGCGCGTTCCTGGATCCCGTGGCCGACAAGCTCATCGTATCGACGGCGCTCGTACTGCTCGTGCAGGCCGATCCACACGTGTCGCTTGCGCTCGTGGCGGCGATCATCATCGGCCGCGAGATCACGGTATCGGCGCTGCGCGAGTGGATGAGCCAGATCGGCGCTCGCGCGCACGTGGCCGTGAGCATCTTCGGGAAGTGGAAAACGACGCTGCAAATCATCGGCATCAGCCTGATGCTGTACCGTGAGCCGCTGCTCACGTTACCCGTGTATCGAATCGGCGAATGGCTCGTCTACGTGGCCGCAGCGCTCACGTTATGGTCGATGATCGACTATTTACGGGCCGCCTGGCCTGCGATGCGGGCCCAGGAGTGACGTGACGTAGGCCGTTGCCGCGCTCATCGGCCGGAGGCTAGAATGGCGACCCTCGAAGCGGGAATAGCTCAGTTGGTAGAGCACGACCTTGCCAAGGTCGGGGTCGCGAGTTCGAGTCTCGTTTCCCGCTCCACTTTCCTTTTGTTTTCAGGCAGTTAAGCGGCGTCGCGTTTGGCCGTCAGGAAATTCTCAGGAAATTTTTCCTGACGCTGAGGGCCGACGTGATAGACAGCGCGCGGCTCTTTGACGCCCGGCGCGTCGTCAGTAACGCTGTACGGCAACGTCATTTCTACACGCAGGACCTTGCGTGCATGTCCTTTCTGGTACGACCGTGTCATATCCGGGTCGGTATGTGCCATTAGGTCCTGTACGGCCGCTACCTCGTATCCGGCGCGTGCGTAGAGGTGCGACGACAAGGCTCGAATCTCATGCAGGGTGGGCATCTCCCGGGCACTGAGGCCGGCAAATAGGTCCGTCTTGCTGCTCGCTGCCGTTCGTGCTTCGTAGAACGCTTTCGAGGCATATTCCGGCAGCACCTGAGATGGGTGTTCCATACGACCATCGACGAGCGCGGCGCGTGCGCGTTTGGTTCTGCGTTCGGGTTGGCGATGCACGATGAACGGGCATCGGTTCGCTCGAAGACTGGAGATCCGGGCCTGCGCGATCACTCGGCGAACATCTGGATGTAGCGGGAAATCAACACTCGTTGCTTCGATCTCGCGACAGTGGGTGTCAGTTTTACGGATAGGGCTCACTATGCGGTCTCCGACAACGTCATCGAACCGCAGACTGACGAGATCGACGCGGCGAAGAGCAAGGTGGAAACCCAACGTCATTAACCATTGAAGCCACGGCAAAGCCTCCCGATGGATGGCCTGGAATTGACTCAGCGTTATGCGCTGCCGTTGCTTGTGGGGCACGGGGTCGACAAAAAGGTCGTTCGCCGGATTGACGAGATGTGAGGGATACGCGCCGGTCGACTTCGCATATCGAAAGAAGCGCTCGAGCAGCGTCTTCATCTTGGTCTGTTCAAACTGGCTGCAGGAAGCGATCGACTCGCGAAGAAGTTGCGTATCGATTGCCGGGATCTGGAGATCGCCAAGTCGGTCCCTCAAGCGCGCGCTTCGTTGAAGGAGCCGCCGTGCCGTGCTTGCTTTCAGTCGGTAGTCGCGGATGTATCTTTCGACAAAGCTCCCAAACGTCGTGGCAAACAGCTCGCCGCGCAGGTCGAGGCAGGCCTCGAGACGAGCAACTTCCTGCTGTTGGCGGATTCGATACTTTGAATTCAGCGAGCTTGCTAGCCGTACGGCTGTTTCGAGGTCTTTGCCGAGGTTCGCCTTTACCGGCATCTGCGGATTTCGGTAGTAGTACGTCCGGTTGCGCGAATTGAGCTCCAGGTATTTGGGTAACGTATTCCCGCGTATACGCGCCATTTGCGCCACTCTCGTTGGAACTGATCGGATATACAGTATAGCGCGGCTTCGCGTGCCGCGCCCCCAGTGTGTAGCGTCCGAGGAACTGTTGAGCCAGAACACCCACCGCGCCGGCGGCTTCGTCGAGGCGCAGGCGCTCAGGTTCCGCTCGTCGCCTCTGTGGGTCGTTCATCGCGGGGCCGCTCGCGTGCGACGACCGTATACAGCGCGGGCACCGCGAACAGCGTAAACACCGTCCCGATCGCCATGCCGGCGCCGAGCACGAGCCCGATCGCGAAGCGGCTCTCGGCGCCGGGGCCGATGGCGAACAGCAGCGGCACCATGCCCGCGAGGGTTGCAAGCGTCGTCATCAGGATCGGCCGCAGCCGCAGGCGCGCCGATCGGCGCATCGCCGCGACGCGGTCGAGCTGCTCAGCCGCCTGCACGTTGTTCGCGAACTCGACGAGTAGGATTCCGTGGCGGATGATGGAGCCGATCAGCGCGAGCAAGCCGATCTGCGTGTAAATGTTCACGGTGACCACGCCGAGCGCGAAGAAGAGCAGGGCGCCGGCGAGCGACATCGGCACGCTGACGAGCATGATTGCGGGATCGCGCAAGCTGTTGAACTGCGCCGCGAGCACGAGATACATCAGCGCGACGGCGACGGCGAACGCTAGCACCAGCGTGTTGCCTTCCTGAACGAATTGCCGCGACTCGCCTTGCCAGTCGATCGAATAATCGGCCGGCAAGAGCCGCTCGGCGATCTCGCGCAGTGTCGTCACGGCTTCCCCGAGCGTAACGCCCGGTGCCGGTATTCCCGACAGCGTGGCCGCGTTCAGCTGCTCGAAGCGCGCGAGCGCGGCGGGCTCGACGCTGCGGCGCAAGCTGACGAACGTCGACAGCGGCACGAGCTCTCCCGTGGCCGTGCGCACGCGGTACCGCGTGAGCTGGTCCGGCTCGATGCGCGCTGCGGGCTCCGCCTGCGGAATTACCCGGTAGCTGCGGCCGTCCGCGGAGAAGAAATTCACGTAGCCCGCGCTCAACATCGTCGCGAGATCGGCTGCCAGCTGCCCCATTTCGACGCCGAGCGCGGCCGCCTTGTCGCGGTCGATGTCGATCGTGACTTGCAGCCGGTCGAAGCGCAGATCGGAATCGATGAAGGCGAATGCGCCGCTGCCGCGCGCGGCCTGGAGCAGCCGCTCAGTGACCTCGAAGATGGCGAGCGGCTCGGCGTTCGCGCCCACGACCATCTGCACGGCTTGGCCGCCGCCGGCGCCGGGCAGCGACGGCGGCGCAAACACCGCGCTCTGCAGCCCGGCGATCGAGGACAGCCTGGCTTGAACTTGCGGCTGCAGCTCCGCGACGCTCGCGTCGCGCTCCTCCCACGGCAGCAATGCGATGCCCGTGAACGCCACGTTGGGCGCCGCGCCCACGCCGGCGAAGCCATTCGCGGTGAACGAGCCTTCGACTGCGCCGAGCTCGTCTAAAATCGGCTCGATCTGCCGGCTCCAGCGCTCGAGCCCTTCCAGCGAGGCGTTCGGATCGGCTGTCGACTGCACGGCCAGGAACCCTTGGTCCTCCTGCGGCGCGAGCTCGCGCTCGGCGCTGGTGTACAGGAACCAGCACGCCGCGAGCACGAGCGCGCCGAGCGCGAGCACGGCGAAACGCTGCTCGAGGGCAAGCGCGAGTGCCCGATCGTAACCGCGCGCGATGCGCTCGAATCCTGCTTCCACGACCCGCGCGACGCGGCTCTTCGACTGCTCGGGGCGCACGAGATGGGCGCACATCATCGGCGAGAGCGTGAGCGCCACGACGCCGGAGATCAGCGTGGCCCCGGCGACGGTATAGGCGAACTCGACGAACAGTGTGCCGGTCACGCCCGACAGAAACGCGACGGGCATGAACACGGCGAGCACAACGACGTTCATCGCGATGATCGGCGTAGCGAGCTCGCGCGCGCTGGCCATCGCCGCGTCTCGCCGAGGCTTGCCGCCTTCGACGTGGCGCGAGACGTTCTCCACGACGACGATGCCGTCGTCGACCACCGTGCCAATCGCGAGGATCAGCGCGAGCAGCGTCAGCAGATTGATCGAGAAGCCCATCAGCAACATCAGGAACAGCGAGCCGACGAGCGCTAGCGGCATCGCCACGGCCGGCACTAGCGCCGCGCGCACGGAGCCCAAGAACAGATAGATGACGAGGGTGACGATCGCGAGCGCCTGCGCAAGCGAAATCACGAGCTCCTCGATCGAGCGCTCGATGAAGACGGTACCGTCGTAGACGACGGCGGAGGTCACGCCGCCCGGCAACTGCCGCTCGAGCGCGGGCAGCTCTGCCCGCACGTCCCCGATCACTTGCAGTGGGTTCGCGCTGGGCACCACCTCGATCGCTGCCGCAAGCGCAGGCTCGCCGCGAAAGTACACGGAGCTCGAGTATGACTCTGCGCCCAGGCCGACGTCGGCGATGTCCGCCAGCCGGACGAGGCTGGCGGCGTTCTGCCGTACCACGAGCCGCTCGAAATCCTCGGCCGAGTGCAGGTTCGTTTCAGCCGCAAGGTTCACGGCAAGCCGCGCGCTCTCGGTGTCGCCGACGGGAGCCAGCACGTTGTTCGCTGCGAGGGCCGCGCGGACCTCGGACGCTGTCATGTCGTGCGCGGTCATCCGTTCCGGATCGAGCCACACGCGCATCGCAATCGGCGGCGCGCCGATGATGAGCACGCGCTGCACGCCGGCGACGGTTTCGAGGCGCGGAGCCACGGTGCGTGTAAGCACGTCGTTCAGCTGCGGCGGCGACAAGGTATCGCTCGTGAACGCGATGTACATGTACGCCGTGTTTTCGCCGCGGTTTACCGTGAGGATCGGGTCCTCGCTGCCCTCGGGCAGCACGTTCCGCACCTGGTTGATGCGCGTGAGAATCTGCGCCGTCGCATCGTTGACGTCGTAGTTGAGCTGAAGGCGCGCGTTGATCGTCGAGACGTTCTGCGCGCTTTGCGACGTCACAAACTCGATGCCGTCCGCCGTCGCGATCACTTGCTCGAGCGGCACGGTAACGAAACCGCGCACGAGCTCCGCATTGGCGCCCGGATACGGCGTAGTTACGCTGATGACGGCCGCCGTCGACTGCGGATACTGCTCCACGTTCAAGATGCCGAGCGACGCCACGCCGAGCAGCGCGATGACGGCACTCACGACGACGGCCGCCACGGGCCGGCGCACGAAGATCTCGCTGAAATGCCGGTGGCGCACGCCGCGGCCTTTAGCGGCGGAAAGCCGTCTCCGCCACGCTCGGCTCCTCGGGCTCGACGGCCACCGGCGCGCTTTCGTAGAGCTTGAGCTGTCCGGCCGTCACGACGCGATCGCCGGCCGCGAGCCCAGTCGTGATTGCGATGCGGTTGCCGCGCCGCTCGCCGGCGCCCACGGCTACACGCGTCACCGTGGGGCCCGCTGCCGCTGGGCCTTGTGGGCTCGGCTCCGTATCGGGCTCGCGAATGACGAACGCCGTGTCGCCGGCCGGGCTATAGGAGATCGCGGTGGCCGGCACGGTGATCACGGCGACTTCGTCGGGCAAGACGAGCGTGACGTCGGCGAACATGCCGGGACGCAGCAAGCGATGTGAGTTGTCGAGCCGGGCTTGCACCGTGAAATTGCGCGTGCCTTCATCGACTACGGGGCTCACGGCCGTCACCTGACCCGCGAATTGCTTGTCGGGGTACGCAGCCACGCCGATCTCGACATGCTGTCCAGGCTCGACGACGCTGTACTCCGCCTCGGGCAACGTGAAGGTCAGGTCGATCGGCGCGAGTGCTTGCAGCGTGACGAGCGGAGTACCGGGCGCCACGTACTCGCCTAAGTCGATGAGCCGCAATCCGAGCCGGCCGGCGAACGGGGCGGCGATGCGCTTTTTGTCGATCAGGGAGCGCTGCTCATCGGCCTGCGCCGCAAGCCTGTCGACGGCGGTTTTACGTTGATCGAGCTCGACAGTCGCGATCAGGCCGCGCTCATCGAGCGCAGTGCTGCGCGCGAGATCGGCTCGCGCCTGCTCGAGCTCCGCCTCGATCGTGCGCAGCCTTGCGCGGTCGGTATCGGTGCTGAGCTCGACGAGTAGCTCGCCTTCCTGCGCTTCGTCGCCCGACTCGAAATTGATCTGGCTCACGAGCCCTGGCACTTCCGCCGTCACCTCCACGCCGCGATACGCGGCGAGTGTGCCCACGGTCTCGAGGTGCCGTTGCCACGTTTCACTGCGAGCCGTGGCTGCTGCGACGGTCGCAGGGGGCGCTGCGGGCGCAGCAGCGTCGCGCTCAGACTCGCGCGCGCCGCGAACGAGCGAGCCGGCCGCCGCGATCAGCACGGTAGCGAGGGCGGCGAGCGTTGTGATATTGCGGCTGGTCACACGTGCTCACTCGTCGAGGCGGCGCAATCCCCAGCCAAAGCCAACTGCGAGCTGCCGAATGTTGTCGTCGAAGCGAGTGGCTTCGAGGGAGATGCTCCATGGATCCGAGAAATACCACCGCGCTCCAACGCCGAGCAGCAACCCGTCTTCGTGAAAATCGCCGGCGCCCGGCAAGTCGATGTTGGTGTCGATGTTGGCGCGGTAGTAGCCGACCCGCGCGAAAAAACGCGCGTCACCGGCCGTAATACGGGGTACGAGCGCTGCGCTATAGAGCGTCATGTCGTTGCCGTCGATCGGACGTATGACGAGCGTGCATACATCACCCGCGATGCAGGGTGTTCCCCGGCCGTCGAATGAGCCGTAGCGCGCCGCGCCGATTTCGAGAGCCCAATGACGGCCGAAGCCGAAGCCGACATCCGCGCCAATACCGGGCGAGTTGTCGTCGATTACGCCGTTGTATGGCGAGCCGAGCGGAAAATCGGCGCCGGCGTAAGCAATTTTCGCGGATGCATACGGCTGCCCCAACGCGGCGGCGGGCGGTATCAGCAATAGTGTTAGCGCGATGAAAGTCTTCTTCATGGCTATTGCTCCTCATCCTTGAGGTGCCCTGAAATGCAATATCTGCGCCAGGCGTTTGCACGCCTCGGGCGCCTCGTCGCGAGCGCGCGGCGGTCAAATGGCGAGGAAGTTTTCTCAAGCGTACGGAGGCAACAATGAAGAGCACGGAACTTGAAGCGGGCGGCGAGAGAAGTTATGCGCTGGTGTTCGATGCCGGCGACGAGGTGGTCGCCGAGCTCGACCGTTTCGCGGCTGAGCATTCGTTGACGGCCAGTCACTTCACCGGGCTCGGCGCGTTCAGCGACGTGGTGCTCGGCTTTTTCTCCATCGAGGAACGGCAGTACGAGCGCATCCCGATCGACGAGCAGGTAGAGGTGGTGAGTCTCGTCGGCGACGTGACGAGCGAAGCGAGCGGGCCGAAAGTCCATGCTCACGTGGTCGTGGCGAAGCGGGACGGCACGGCACACGGTGGCCACCTCTTGCGCGCGCACGTGCGGCCGACGCTCGAGGTGGTGGTCACGGAATCGCCGTCGCATCTGCATCGTGAGACGGACGCCGCCACCGGGCTCGCGTTGATCAAGCTAGAGCGCCGTCGCTGACCCACATCGGTCCGGATCTTGCAGCGGGGCCGGCTCGAAGGCGCCCGGATCCGCGCTAGACGAGTGCGCACCTGCCACTCGCATGAGGATGAGCCGATGCAATTTTCAACGTCTTTCAGCGCTGGCCGGCGCTCGTTCCAGGGCCTGATTCCTCAGCTGTGCGTTTTGGCGCTGACGGCAGTTGCCTTCGCGGCGCCAGTGCTCGCAGAGGCGCAGCCGGCAGCCGTCGTCGAGACGACGAGCGCCCGGAGTGCCGACCCGATACCCACACCGATCGGTGAGTCGGCGTTTCGCATACGACTCGTGCCCGTGCTCGAAGGGCTCGTCGCGCCGAACTGGGGTACCGCCGCGCCCGGGTGGCCGAACCGGTTGTTCGTCGTCGATCAGGTCGGGCAGGTATACGCGCTCGATCTCTCGACCGGCCAAGCGACGGTGTTTCTCGACGTCGCCGACCGGCTCGTCGAGCTCGGCGTCGCCGGGCCCGATAGTTTCGACGAGCGCGGGTTGCTCGGGCTCGCGTTTCACCCGAGCTATCAGACCAACGGTCTCATCTACACGTATACGTCGGAGCCTGTAGCGCGAGCGGCGGACTTCACGACTCTGCCGCTCGACGTGGCGCCGAATCATCAGTCCGTGATCACCGAGTGGCGCGTGCCCGCCGCGGCGGATCCGGCTGCGACGCCGGATCCTGCGAGCGCGCGCGAGCTGCTGCGGATCGATCAACCGCAGTTCAACCACAACGGGGGCGCGCTCGTCTTCGACGCTTTCGGCTGGCTGCTGATCGCGCTCGGCGACGGCGGCAACGCCGACGATCAGGGTGTCGGGCATTTTCCCGGCGGCAACGGGCAGGCGCCGTCGAATCCTCTCGGCGGAATTCTGCGCATCGATCCGCTCGGTCGCGACGCGCCGAACGGCCGTTACGGAATTCCGAGCGCGAATCCGTTCTTCGGCCAACCGGACGTCGCGCAAGAGCTCTATGCCTACGGTTTTCGCAACCCGTTTCGTATCTCGATCGATCCCATGACCAGCGAGCTCTGGGTGGCGGACGCCGGGCAGAACGACATCGAGGAAGTAAACAGGGTCACGGCCGGCGGCAACTACGGCTGGAACGTGAAGGAAGGCAGCTTCTTCTTCGATCCGAACGGCGACGAACCGGGATTCGTCACGGGCGCGCCCCCGGCGGCGGGCGTTCCGCCCGGTCTCGTC
>CAMPKU010000006.1 GCA_946887385.1 uncultured Gammaproteobacteria bacterium | reverse complement strand
TTGACCGAAGAAGCTGTTAAACCAGGCAAGCCGAAACTGCGACTGGTGCCGGCCGTGCCGCCGCCGGTCGTCGCGGAGGCCGGGGCTCCGGCCCAGGGCGAGATGCCGTTCGCCGTCGTCGAAGGCGAGCCCATCACGGAGCTGCCGCGCGATCTCTACATTCCGCCGTACGCGCTCGAGGTGTTCCTCGAGGCGTTCGAAGGGCCGCTCGATCTGCTGCTCTATCTGATTCGGCGCCAAAACCTCGACATCCTCGACATTCCAATCGCCGAGATTTCGCGCCAATACGTGCAATACATCGAGCTGATGACAGAGATGCAGTTTGAGCTCGCCGGCGAGTATCTGGTGATGGCGGCCACGCTCGCGGAGATCAAATCGCGAATGCTGCTGCCGCGCTCGGCGGAGGCCCAGGAGGACGAAGAGGATCCGCGCGCGGAGCTGGTCCGCCGGCTGCAGGAATACGAACGGTTCAAGAAAGCGGCAACCGACATCGACGCGCTCGAGCGCCTGGAGCGCGACGTGCTGCAGGCGAGCGCCGAGGTCACCGAACGCCCCGTGGTCACGAAGTTGCCGGACATCACGCTCAAAGAGCTGCTGATCGTTTTCAAAGAAGCGCTCGATCGCTCCACGATGTTCGCGCATCATCACGTGCGCCGCGAGCCATTGTCGGTGCGCGAGCGCATGTCCACGATCCTGGTGACGCTTCAGACCGAGCGTTATGTGCCGTTCCAGCGCCTGTTCGACCCGAGCGAAGGGCGCATGGGCGTCACGGTCACGTTTCTCGCCATCCTCGAGCTCATCAAGGAAACGCTGATCGACGTGGTACAAACAGAGCCGTTCGGACCTATCCACATTCGTGCGGCGCATGCCGGGCCGGGTCCCAATGAAGTTAGTGAGGAACGTGTTCAAGTGAGCGGCACAGACGATCAATACAATGGATGAGACCGAGATCAAGCACGTCATAGAGGCCGCGCTGCTGGCAGCCGGCCGGCCGTTGACGCTCGAGCGCCTCGGCGAAATTTTTTCAGCCAAAGGCGCGGGCCCCGATAAGGCCACGCTGAAGCGCGTCATCGAGGCGCTCGCGACCGACTACCAGGGCCGCGGCATCGAGTTGAAGGAAGTGGCCACCGGCTTTCGCGTGCAGGTAAAGCGCTCGATGAGCGACTGGCTTCAGCCGCTATGGGAAGAGCGCGCGCCGCGCTATACGCGGGCGCTACTCGAGACGTTGGCTCTCGTTGCGTACCGCCAGCCGATCACGCGTGCGGAGATCGAGGAAGTGCGCGGCGTCGTGGTCAGTACCAACATCGTCCGCACGTTGCTCGAGCGCAACTGGATTCGCGTCGTAGGTCATCGCGACGTGCCGGGCAAGCCGGCCATGTTCGGCACCACGAAGGACTTTCTCGAGTACTTCGGCTTGAAGAGACTCGAGGATTTGCCCACGCTGGCAGACATCAAAGACGGCTTACCGGAGCTCAGCCCGCAGTCCGATCTGCTCGAGTCGCTCGAAGCCGACGAGCACGGAGTGGAGGCGGTGCTCAGCGAAGCGGGTGATATCCACCTGGCTACGGTAACCGCCATCTCGGTCGCGGCTCCAGACGACGGCGATTCCGCAGGCGACGAAGCGGCCGACGATGCGTCGGATCTTGCCGGCCCCGACTTGGTGGATGCCGACGACTCCGAAGACGAGCCGTCGCGCTCGAAGGAACGTTCGTCGGATGACACCGACGATACGAGCGTCCAGTCGGCCGAGATCATTCCGCTGCGCGCGGCGGACGACGAGCTCTAGCCTTGAGCGCCGGCCAGCCGCCATGCCCGAGCGAATCCACAAGGTTCTCGCCAACGCCGGCATCGGCTCGCGCCGAACGATCGAGCGCTGGGTAGCGGAAGGGCGAATCACCGTCGACGGCCGAGTGGCGAAGCTCGGCGAGCAACTGCAAGGCCGGGAGCGCGTCTGCGTCGACGGCAAACCCATTCGCCTCACGGCCGCGAAACTGGCTCGGCCGCCGAGCGATTTCATCGCTTATTACAAACCCGGCGCTACGCGCGGTGCAGACGAGGACAAGTCGGCGCTGGACCTGCCGCGGCCACGCCATGGACGCTGGATCGACATAAGCCCGCTCGATCGCAACACCTCGGGGCTCGCCGTGCTCACCACCGACGGCGACCTTGCAAGCCGGCTCATGCATCCCAGTGTCACGGTCGAGCGCGAGTACGCGATTCGGTTGCTCGGTGTGCCTTCGCCGGCGCAGATTCGGCAACTCGAGAGCGGCATCGAGCTCGACACGGGCGTGGCTAAGATCGAGAAGCTCGAAGGCGGGCATGGCAGCGGCAGCAACGCGTGGCACCACGTAACGCTGCGCGAAGCACGCCATCGCGATTTGCGCCCGATGCTCGCTGCGGTAGGTCTCGCGCTGAGCCGCGTCATCCGCGTGCGCTACGACGCCGTCGCGCTCGGCGAGCTCTATCGCGGCGCGAGCCGTGCGCTTTCGCCCGACGAAACGAAAGCGCTGTACGCGCTTGCGCGCATTGCGCCCGGGCGGCGAACGGCCGCAAGCCGACCGACGGCGTACTAGCGATGAAACGCATCATCGCGTGGTTGACGCTGCTTCTGTCTCCAGTGGCGTTCGCGCAAGACAAGATCATCGTTTCGGGGGCGTCCGGCCAGCTCGGCAGTCTCGTCATCGAAGAGCTGCTCGCGCGCGACGTTGCGCCCGAAAATTTGATTCTCGTTAGCCGCACGCCGCAGACGGCGCATTTGCAGATGTACGCGGCGCGCGGCGCGAGCGTGCGGTTCGGCGACTTCAACCAGCCTGAATCGCTCGACGACGCCTACCGAGGCGGCACGCGCATGCTGTTGATCAGCATCAACGCCGGCGGCGGAGATCGGCCCGAGTTGCACAAAGTCGCCATCGACGCCGCCGTGCGCGCAGGCGTGAGGCACATCGCGTACACGTCCTATGTAAATGCGGATCGCAACGACACTTCCACCGTTGCGGTCGACCATCGCCGCACGGAAGTCTATCTACAGGAGAGCGGCGTCGCCTGGACGCTGCTGCGCAACCACATCTACGCCAACGGCCTCGTCGACCAGGCGCTGATGATTGTTCGCGACGGCGGGCTCGTCACGCATACGCCCGACGCGCGCGTGGCCTACGTCACGCGAGAGGATTGCGCCGCCGCGGCGGCGGCCGTGCTGACCACGCCGGGGCACGAGAACCGCGCTTACAACATCACGGGGCCCGAGGCCGTTGGGCCGCGCGAGCTCGTAGCGCTCGCAAGCGAGATCAGCGGCAAGCCGGCCGAGCTGTTCGTCGTGGACGAAGCGGAGTATCGACGTCGCTTGTCCGAGTCCGGCATGCCGGATGCATCGGTGAACGGCACGATTTCGTTTGCGGCCGAGCTCGATTCGCCGTACCTGCGCGAGCCCAGCACAGCGGTAGAGGAGCTTACCGGCCGACCCGCGACCAGCGTGCGCGATTTGCTGATCGAGAATCGCGAGCGGCTTCGGGCCGCGGCAAGGTAGTTGGAGTGACGCGCATCTTGCTCGTCATCGTCCTGGCTTGGGCAACCATCGCATGGGGGCAAAGCTCCGCTGATCGGCCACCGCCGGCATTCAGCCCGATTGTTATCGATTCTCTCGCACCGGTGCTCGCGAGCTGGATCGAGGCGTCGCGCGACGCGGCAAAGGCGCAGGGCGTGCTGCCAATTCCGGGTCCGATCCGCGCAGCACTGCTGGGCTACGTTCCCGAGCCGATACTCGATCGCGTCCGCTGGCGCGAAGAGGCCAGCGACCTGTCGCTGCCGCAGAGCGTGATGAGGGTCGGCCATGTGCCTGCCATGACGCTCGACGACGTCATCGTGTTCCGGGACCGCCGCGCGGCGCTCGAGGATCCGAAGCTCTGGGCGCATGAGCTGAAGCACGTCATGCAATTCGCGGAGTGGGGCGTCGACGGCTTTGCGAAGCGCTATTTGAGCGACTACCAAGCGGTCGAGCACGAGGCCGCGGAGTTTCGCTGGCAGTTCATGAAGCAGGCGGGGCTGATACCGCCGGTTCCCTCTGCGAGCGAGTAGCGGGCCGTCCTTGGCCCACCGTTGACCCGCGCGGCGTTTCCAATCTCAATAGTCGGTAGAGGGAAACTGCACGACCGAGAGCAGATTGCCGTCGGGGTCGCGAAACCAAGCAACCCGAGCACCGCCCGGCGTAAGCACCGCGCCGTTCTTATCGTGTGCAAATCCGTCGAAGCGCTCGAAGGCAACCCCCCGAGAGGTTAACGACGCGATGACGCGATCGACGTCCGTAACCGCGAAGCCCAAAACCGTGTGCTCACTCGGCGCGGTCGCAGGAACCGGGGCAACGCGCAGATCGCTGCCTCCGACGTTGAAGACCAATGCCCCGTCCGACTTTGTCCTCAGAGTGAGGCCCAGCACCTCGCAATAGAACGGCTCGGCCGCTGCGATGCGAGAGGTGCAGATGATCGATTGAAGTTTGGCGTTGGTTAGCACTGTTCGCTCCTTTCGTTACTGGGCCATTGAATCGGCCCGACAAAAGAAGCGATGCCGCCGCCGCGGCTTCAGACACACAAAAGCCGCGACGGGCGCGGCTTCAATAGGCCTCTACGGTAGCCAATAGGCTCCACAACCGTCAAGGCGGTTGAGAAGGGCGTCAGCTCCTGCGCTCGAGTCCCGTGAGCCGAAAGCTGAGCTCGCGGAGCTTCGCGCGCGCCTCCAACTCGTATGCCTGCGCGTTGGCGTTCGCTTCGTTCAGGCCGTTGAAGTACAACCCGCTGCGGCCGGCGAGCTCAGGCGAAACCGCGAGCTGCATCGTCGCCTCGGCGCCTTCCTCTACGGTGCTCAGGGGCTCAAAGCCGCCGTTGATGACGCGTGCGGTGTTCATCGAGCGAGCGGGGTGCAGGCTGTTGACAGTCACTTTGGACGCGTCCAGCTCGGCAGCCAGGTCGATCGTAAACATGATCTGCGCAAGCTTACTGCGGCGATAGGCGTCGCCCGGGTTGTAGCTGCGCTCCATCATCACGTCGGCGAAGTCGATGGGCGTCTGTCCCAACGACGACACGTTCACGATGCGCGCCGGTGCGCTCGCTTCGAGCAACGGCAGCAGCCGATAGCTCAACAGGAAGTGCGCGAGATAGTTCACGGCGAACGCCAGTTCGTGCCCGTCGGCGCTCGTCTGGCGCTCCTGGCCGCTCACGGCCGCCGCGTTGTTGATGAGCAGGTCGAGGCGGTCGTAGCGCTCGAGAATGCCGGCCGCGAATGCGCTAACGCTCTCGAGCGACGCCAGATCAGCGCGGTGAAAGGCTGCTTCACCGCCGGCAGCCCGGATTGCAGCGACGACTTCCTCGCCGCGTTCCGCGTTGCGGCCGTGCACGATGACGAATGCGCCCAGCGCGCCGAGCTGCCGCGCCACCTCCTTGCCGAGCCCGTCGGTGGAGCCGGTGATCAGCGCCGTCTTGCCGGTGAGCGACACGCCCATGCGGGTCCAGCGCGCTTCGGTTTCAGGTGTTCGTTGGCTCGGACGCGGCTGCGCCAGCGCGCGTAGGGTTGCGCCGCCGCCGAGCGCCAGGCCAATGCCGGCGAGCAGCGCGCCGCGTCGCGAGAACGAGCAGGTCAATGTGGGCATGTACGAATCTCCCAGTGAAGCTCGCACGATAGGTCGGCGGAGCGAACGTTGGCAACACGGCGCCTGAACCTATCGCGTTCCGGAGCGGGTACAGTAGCGGCTGCATGAATACACCCGTTATTGACGGCACGGCGCGACCGGCGAGCGCCGGTCCGCTGGCCGCACTCGGCTTGCTCACTTTGCTCTGGGGCTACAACTGGGTCGTGATGAAAATCGCGATGCAGTACGCGGGGCCGATGGACTTCGCGGCGCTTCGCGGCGTGCTCGGCGCCGTGCTGCTGTTTGCGGCGTTGGCGGCCCTTGGGGTTCCGCTGAAGCCGCGGTACGTGGTGAAAACGGCGGTTCTCGGCCTCTTTCAAACCGGCGGCTTCGTGGCATTGATCTCGTGGGCGCTTTACACCGGCGCCGCGGGCAAAAGCGCCGTGTTGGCTTACACGATGCCATTTTGGGTCATCGTGTTCGGCTGGCCGTTTCTTCCCGATCGCTTGCGCGGCTGGCAGTGGCCTGCCGCGGGTTTGATCTTGGTGGGATTGCTGCTGGTGCTCGAGCTCTGGGCGGGCGGCGCCGACACCGCGAGCAGCATGTTGGCGCTCGGTGCCGGTATCTCGTGGGCCGTGAGCGTCATCGTATTCAAGAAAATCCCCGTGCATAGCCGCGACGATCTTCTCTCCGTGACGGCATGGCAGATGGCTTTCGGGGTGCTGCCGCTCGTAGCGATCGCTCTGGTTGTAGACGAGCAGAGAATCGTGTGGACGGGCTCTTTCGTTGCCGCGTTGATCTACAACGGCATCGGGGGGATGGCGATCGCGCCGCTGCTGTGGCTCTACATTTTGCAGCGCTTGCCGGCCACGATCAGCGGGTTAAACGTGCTTGCCGTGCCGATCGTCGGCGTGATCGCCGCGTGGCTGCAACTTGGCGAACGGCCGAGCGGCGCCGAAACACTGGGCATGCTCGCGATCCTCGGCGGGCTCGCGCTCTTGACGAGCACGCAGCGCAACTTCCAACCCTAAAAAAAAGCGGGCAGCCCCGACAGGAGCTGCCCGCACTTCAATACATTCGAATGAAACGCTTAGCGTCGGTTGCCGTAGCCGCCGCCACCGCCGCCGTAAACGCCACCGCCGCCGTAATCGCCACCGCCGCCACCGTAGCCGCCGCGGCCACCGCCGCCGCCATAACCACCGCCGCCGCCGCCGTAGCCGCCACCGCCACCCGGGCGCGGACCTTTCTTCTGTTGCGGTCGTGCTTCGTTCACGGTCATTGGACGACCGCCGTAGTCTTGGCCGTTGAGCTTGTCGATGGCTGCCTGCGCTTCGGAGTCGCTGCTCATTTCCACGAAACCGAATCCCTTGCTGCGGCCGGTGTCACGATCCGTGATGAGCTTGGCCGATTCGACCGTACCGCACGCCGAGAACTTGGCGGTGATATCTTCTTCAGTTGCGGAAAACGGCAAGTTGCCGACGTAAAGTTTTCTGCCCACGAGACCTCCCCAGAGTTTTTTCAATTCAACCGTTTAAGGAGGAATCTGGGTACTACGCCCTCAGGCTCGATGAACGGTCGCCTAACAATCTTAGTATATACCGCAACTATTTCTTATTGACACGGCCGCGTTTTTGAAGGTTCTTTAGTCATGACCGCACGGTTCGTCTTCGCACCCTCGGCACGCGCCTGGGGGTGGTGTACACCTATATATATTGTTGCGGCCCTAGTGGTCGCCGCGCAGGCAGCCGGGCCCGTCCGGGCGCAGGACCGGGAGCTGCTGAACAGCGAGCGGATCGCGGCGTCGTTCGGCAGCTACGGCGTCGAGGTTCTCGCGCAAGACGCGCAGGTGCGGGTCTCGAACCTGTTCAGCGGCACGCAGGCGGAGCGAATCTGCCGTACCTTCGCCGTCGTGCGCTATCCACGGCGCGTCGATCCCGCAATCACCTCCGAGCACGCCCAGATCGTCGCGGGCGGCTCGATCGGTGCCGTGTTCAGCGCGCACGGTTGGCAAGTCCGCAAGACACACCTGCACTACGGCGAGCGCGCCGCGCCGGCCCAGCTCGCCGCCTTGATGCACATCGACGTGGGCACCTTGCTCGCGGAGCACGTTTACGCGCTCGACCTCGTGAAGGACGGACGCACCATCGAGTACGCGACGCTCGCCGAGATCCACCATCCCGACTACCTGCTGCCGGAGGAGCTCGCGGCGATCTACGGCCCGGCGGACAATGGCGACCGGCGGGAGGTCGTCGCGGCGTTGCTCGAGCTCGTCACGGAAAAGGGGACGGATTCATTTTCCGGGCGCTGACGAGAGGTGTTTCCTGAGGTTACGCAGCGCAGACAATAAATCCGTTCCCGTCGGCATTACTGCTGCACGTCGAAGCGTTGCCCGCGAATGCCGCGGCTTGCGGCGCCGAGCAAGTAGAGGTACGCCGGCGTGACACTTTCGGGCGCGGGAACGGACGACGGGCTTTCGCCTGGATAAGCCCGAGCGCGCATGCGCGTGCGCGTGCGGCCCGGATTGATGAGGTTCACGCGCACCGTCGTGTTCTCGAGCTCCTCGGCCAAGACCTCGGCGAATCCTTCAGTGCCGGCTTTAGCAACCGCATAGGCGCCCCAAAAGGCACGGCCGCGACGCCCCACGCTGCTCGTGGTGAACAGAATCGACGCGTCGGCGACGCTGCGCAGCAGGGGTAGTAGACAGCGCGTGAGAATGAACGGCGCGGTGAGATCGACGAGCAGCACGCGCTGCCATAGACCGATGTCGTAGTGCTCGATCGGGCTGCGGTCGCCGAGAATCGCGGCGTTGTGGAGCAGCCCATCGAGTCGGCCGTAGCGCGACTCGATCTCTGCGGTCAGGGCGTCGTATTGCGGGCCTTGCGCACGCTCGAGATCCAGTTGCGCTACGGACGGCTCGGGCCCGAGCACCCTGAGCTCCTGATAAAGCGCCTCGAGCGCCTTTTCATTGCGGCCATGCAGGATCACCGTAGCGCCGCTGCAAACGAGCTCGCGGGCTACGGCCCGCCCGATCCCGGCGGTGGCGCCCGTCACCATGATCACGCGATTCTCGAAGTCGCCGGGCACCGCTTGGTACCGGCGCCAATCGTCGTTCTGAAGGTTCGTCGTCATGGCGCTCAATGCGGCCCTTCGTTGGAGTCGACGGCGCTCTCGGGCTCGGCCGCCGGTGCCACCTCGCGCGTGAGCTCCTCGATCGTGCGCGGCGTCACCACGCGCTGCCGCGGCTGCAAGCCAAGCTCGGTGAAGCGGCGGGCGCTCGGCAATACCATGCGCTCGAGCGAGCCCACGCTGGCGTTGTACGCGCGAACGCTTTCGCCGAGCGACTTGCCGACGTTGCCGAGGTGGCTCGCGAAGGTGGAGATCCGCTCATACAGTTGCAGCGCAGAGTTGCGGATTTCGACGGCGTTTTGCGCAAGCGCCGTCTGCTGCCAGCCGTAGGCGACGGCCTTCAGCAGCGCAACGAAGCTCGTCGGCGTGGCCAGGATGATGTTCTGCCGCAGCGCGTCGTCGAGCAGCGCAGGGCGCTCGGCGAGCGCCGCACTCAAGAATTGATCGCCAGGGATGAACAAGATCACGAACTCGGGGCTGCGCTCGAACTGGCTCCAATATGCCTTGCTCGCAAGCTCGCGAATGCGGCCCGCGACGATCGCGGCGTGGCGCTCGAGGGCTACCCGCCGTTCGCCGTCGGTGAGTGCTTCGGTAGCTTCGAGGTAAGCATCGAGCGGCGTCTTCACATCGACGACGAGGTCGCGCGCTTCGGGCAAATGTACAACCATGTCGGGACGAACGGCACCATTCTCGGTGGGCTGGTGGCTTTGGGTGACGAAATCGCAGTGCTCGACCATTCCGGCAAGCTCCACGAGCCGCCGCAGCGTGATCTCGCCCCACTGGCCGCGCACCTCGGGCCGCCGCAGCGCGCTAACAAGATTGCGCGTCTCCGCGCTCAACGTCTGCTGGCTCAACGCGAGCGCCTCGAGCTGTGCACTGATGCTGCCATGCGTCTCGCGTCGCGAGTGATCGAGCTCCTGAAGCTGGCGCTCCGCTCGCGCGAGCGCTTCGCGAATCGGCGTCACGAGGCCGTCGATCGCATGCTCGCGGGCCACGAGGTCGCCCTTGGCGCGCTCCAGTTGCACGCTCAACGCCTCGCGTGCGAGCTTGAGGAACGTCTCGGAATGGCTCTGAAACTGCCGGTCGGCGAGCTGGTCGAACGTCGAGCCGAGCCGCTCGGCGGCAAGCGTGAGCGTGCGTTCACGCTCGACTTCGCTGGCCGCTCGGCTGCGCAGCTCCGCTTCCTTCACGGCCAGCTCGCGCGCCAAGGCCATCGAGCGCGTCAGACCGAGCAGCCAGCCCAGCGCGAGTCCCCCAACACCGGCGAGCGCCACATACACCCACAAGTCCTGGGTCATCTCGACGTGCGCTCCGCGCTCCGCGCGCAGGCGAAGTAATTGACGTCGACGTTGCCGTCGAGCCAATAAGCTTGGGTTGCGGGGTTCAAGTGCAGGCCGGTGAGCTCCGTGAGCGTAAGACCCGCGCTGCGACACCAGGCCGCCAGCTCCGCCGGGCGGATGAGCTTGGCGTACTCGTGCGTGCCGCGTGGGAGTAGACCGAGCAGGTACTCCGCGCCGACGATCGCGAAGGCGAAGCTTTTCAGATTGCGATTGATCGTGGAGAAGAACGCGGTGCCGCCCGGCCGCAGCGCCTTGGCGCAGGCGGCGACGATGGAGGAGGGCTCCGGCACGTGCTCCAGCATCTCGAGACAGGTAACGGCGTCGAATTCGCCGGGCATCTCGGCGGCAAGCTGTTCTACGGCCACGCAGCGATAGTCGATGGTCAACGCGCCGGCGGCGGCGTGCTCGCGCGCGGCGGCAACATTCTCGACCGCCATGTCAATGGCCACGACGTTCGCTCCGCGTGCCGCCAAGCCCTCCGCGAGTAGGCCGCCGCCGCAGCCGACGTCGAGCACCCGCGCTCCTGCGAGCGGCGCGCGCGCGGCGATGTAGCCCAAGCGCAGCTCGTTGATGTCATGAAGCGTGCGAAACGCACCGCGCGTATCCCACCATTCGGCGGCGCGCGCTGCAAACTTCGCAAGCTCGCTTGTGTCTACGTTGGCCATTGCTCCTCACGCACGCAGTTGCCGGCCCCAGCGTTCGGCGGCGGCGCAGATGCCTGCGACATCGAGCCGCAGCGCCGTGCGCTCCGCGACGAGCTGCTCGCCCGCGATCCAAACGTCGGTTACGTCGTGCCGTGAGGCAGCGTAAACCAGCTCGGACAGAGGATCGAGCAGCGGCTGATGCTCAACACCCGACAGATCCACACAAATCACGTCCGCGGCCTTGCCGGGCACGATCGAGCCGATCTCGGCAGCAAGGCCCAGCGCTCGCGCGCCATTGATCGTGGCCATCCGCAGCGCCGCAGCGGCGGGCACGGCGGCTGCGTCGGCCGCCGCGTGTTTGCCGAGGAGTGCCGCGGCCTGCATCTCGGCCCATAGATCCAGCCGGTTGTTGCTCGCGGCGCCATCGGTGCCGAGCGCCACGTTGACGCCGGCCTCGAGCAGCTGCGCAACAGGGCAAGCGCCGCTCGCAAGCTTCATATTGGACCGGGGGCAATGCACGACCGTCGCGCCGGCGGTGCCGAGCAGCTCGATCTCGTCGGCCGACAGCGCTGTGGCGTGCACGCCGATGAGGCTCGGCGTGACGAGGCCGAGTGCGGCAAGGCGAGCGAGCGGGCGCTGGCCCGTGGCCGCTAGCGCTTGCGCAACTTCGGCGGCCGTCTCGTGGACGTGCGTGTGCACGGGCAGATCGAGCTCGTCGGCCAGCCGCCGAATCTTCGCGAGCGTGGCATCGCTCACGGTGTGCGGCGCATGCGGCGCAAACGTGGTCGTGATCAAAGGATCGGACTTGAAGCGATCGTGCACGTCGAGACCCTTGCGCAAGTACTCGTCGGCATCTTTCGCGTAAGCCGTCGGCACCTCGAAGGCGATCATGCCGAGCACCGCGCGCATGCCGGCCTCGGCCGCGGCCGCTCCCGTCACGTCCGGATAGAAATACATGTCGGAGAAGCAGGTAATGCCGCCGATCAGCATCTCGGCGATCGCGAGCCGCGTGCCGTCGCCGACGAGCTCGGGGCCTACCCAACGCGCCTCTGCCGGCCAGATTTGCTCGTGCAGCCACCGCTCGAGCGGTAGATCGTCAGCGATACCGCGAAACAAGGACATTGCGGCATGCGTGTGGGCATTGACGAGCCCCGGCAACAACACATGATGCGGACGGTCGTGCCGCGCGCGCGGAGCATAGCGCCCGGCGACTTCCGATGCCGGGAGCACGTCGATGATGCGTCCTGCATCGATCGCCACGGCGAGCTTTTCCTCGGCGACGACGACGGGCTCGACGCGGACGGTCCATCGCGGACAGATCAAGGCGTCGATCGTTTGCATCGGCACGGGCGCTCGAAAAAGGGCGAGCCAGTATAGCTTCCCGGCGTGGCGTCGGCGCTACGGCAGCCGGGCTCTGTGTGGTAGACTTCCGCCTTGTTTTTTAGGCACTTGGCCCCGTAAAACCCAACACTTGATCGACCGTCGGTCCCTTCCGCCTCACCGCGGGCGGGTGGAGGGCGGGGTCTATTTTATTGAGCGGAATCGATGGCCGTAGGTAAGGAAGTCCTGCCCGTTTTTCTCGAAGACGAGATGCGCCAGTCGTATCTCGACTACGCGATGAGCGTGATCGTGGGCCGGGCGTTGCCCGACGTGCGCGACGGCTTGAAGCCCGTGCACCGGCGCGTGTTGCACGCAATGCGGGAGCTCGGCAACGAATACAACCGGGCGTACAAGAAGTCGGCCCGCGTTGTCGGCGACGTCATCGGTAAATACCACCCGCACGGCGACGTCGCGGTTTACGACACCATCGTGCGCCTCGCGCAGCCCTTCTCGATGCGCTATTTGCTCATCGATGGGCAAGGCAATTTCGGCTCCGTCGACGGGGACGCACCCGCGGCCATGCGCTACACCGAAGTGCGCATGGCCAAGATTGCGCAGGAGCTCTTGGCCGATATCGACAAAGAAACAGTCGATTTCGTCCCCAACTACGACGAGAGCGAGCGCGAGCCGTCGGTACTGCCTACGCGCATTCCGAATCTGCTGGTCAACGGCTCGTCGGGCATCGCCGTCGGCATGGCGACGAACATTCCGCCGCACAATCTCGGCGAGATCATCGACGCCTGTCTCGCGCTGCTCGCCGATCCCGAGCTCACGCTCGCCGAGCTCATCAAGTTCGTGCCCGGCCCGGATTTCCCCACGGCCGGATTGATTCACGGCGTGCAAGGTGTGGTGAGCGCGTACGCCACGGGCCGCGGCCGAATTTACGTTCGCGGGCGCACGCACATCGAACCGCTTGGCGATCGCGGCGACCGCGAGTCGATCATCATCACTGAGCTGCCGTACCAGGTTAACAAGGCGCGGCTCATCGAGCGCATCGCAGAGCTCGTGCGCGAGAAGAAGCTCGAGGGTATCAGCGAGCTGCGCGACGAATCGGACAAAGACGGCATGCGCGTCGTCATCGAGCTGAAACGCGGCGAACTGTCCGACGTGGTGCTGAACAACCTGTTCAAGCAAACGCCCTTACAGAGCGTTTTCGGCATCAACATGGTGGGCCTCGTCGACGGTCAACCGAAGCTCCTGTCGCTGAAGGAGTTGCTGGAGGCGTTCTTGCGGCACCGCCGCGAGGTCGTCACGCGCAGAACGCTGTTCGACCTTCGCAAGGCGCGCGAGCGCGCGCACATCTTGGAAGGGCTGATGGTCGCGCTCGCGAACATCGACGAGATCATTGCGCTCATCAAGGCCTCGGCTTCGCCGGCCGAAGCTCGCGTCGCGCTGTGCGCGAAGCCTTGGCGCCCCGGTGCCGTTACCGCAATGCTCGAGCGCGCCGGTGCTGCCGCCACGCGACCCGAGGACTTGGTCGAGCTATCGGGCTTGGAGGCGGGCCAGTATCGGCTCTCGACCGTGCAGGCGCAGGCCATCCTCGACCTCCGACTACACCGGCTCACGGGGCTCGAGCAAGATAAAATATCGAGTGAATACAGTGAATTGATCGTCAATATTCAAGGCTTTCTAGAGATACTGGCCAACCCCGACAGGCTCCAGGAAGTCATCCGCGGCGAGCTCGTCGAGGTGCGCGAGTCGTACGCCGATCAACGGCGCACGGAGATCGTCGAGAACTACGACGACCTGACCGTCGAGGACCTCATTCCCGAGGAGACCGTCGTCGTCACGTTGTCGCACGCGGGGTATGCGAAGTCGCAGCCGGCCGAGGTTTATCAGGCGCAACGCCGCGGCGGCCGCGGCCGCACGGCTGCAAGCGTCAAGGACGCCGACTTCATCGATCAACTCTTCGTGGCGAGCTCGCACGACACCGTGCTGTGCTTCTCGAGTCGCGGCAAGGCGTATTGGCTCAAGGTCTACCAGGTGCCGCGGGCGGCCCCGGGCGCGCGCGGCCGGCCCATCGTCAATCTCTTGCCCCTCGAAGAGGGCGAGCGCATCAATGCCGTGTTGCCCGTCAAGGCGTTCGAGGAGGACAAGTTCGTCTTTCTTGCAACGAAGCACGGCACGGTGAAGAAGACCCCGCTCGCGGCGTTTGCGCGCCAGCGGGCCAGCGGCATCATCGCCGTCGAGCTGCGCGAAGACGACCGGCTGATCGGCGCGGGCATCACGAGCGGCGGCCAGGACATCATGCTGTTTGCCAGCTCGGGTAAAGCGATTCGGTTCTCCGAGCAAGACGTTCGGCCGATGGGCCGCACGGCCGCCGGCGTCCGAGGGCTCAAGTTGGGCGGGCCGAGCGATGAAGTCATCGCGCTCAGCATCATCGGCGAAGGCGCCATCGTCACCGCCACGGAAAACGGTTACGGCAAGCTCACGCCCATGGATGAGCATCCCGTGCAGGGGCGCGGAGGTCAGGGTGTCATTTGCATCCAGACGTCCGAGCGCAACGGCCGGCTCGTGGGCGCCTTGCAGGTTTCGCCGGAGGACGAGCTCATGCTCATCACCTCCACGGGCACCATGATTCGCACCCCCGCAGCCGACATCTCGACGATGAGCCGCAATACTCAGGGCGTGCGCTTGATCCGCTTGGATGAAAGCGATCGGCTCGTCGGCATTTCTCGCGTCGAGGCCATGCCCGGCGAAGAAACGACTACGCCCGAATAGGGTACGGAGACCCTCCAATGAAACGCGTATACAACTTCAGCCCCGGGCCGGCGATGTTGCCCGAGCCCGTCTTGCTGCGTGCCCAAGCCGAGCTACTCGACTGGCGCGGCAGCGGCATGTCCGTGATGGAAGTGAGCCACCGCGGCACCGATTTCGTCGAGTTTGCGGCCGAATCCGAGCGCAAGCTTCGCGCGCTGCTGCGTGTGCCGCCGAGCCACAAAGTTCTTTTCCTGCAAGGCGGCGCCACGCTGCAGTTCGCCGCCGTGCCGCTGAACCTGGCGCCGGCGGACGGCGTGGCCGACTACGTCGTAACGGGCAACTGGGGCGAGAAGGCCGTGCAAGAAGCCCAGCGCTACGTGCGCGTCAACGTTGCGGCCAACGCCAAGAGCACGAAGTTCACCACGATTCCGGATCCCAAGACGTGGGCTGTCTCGGACTCCGCCGCGTACCTGCACTACACGCCGAACGAGACCGTGTTCGGTGTCGAGTTCCACGCCGTGCCCGAGGTGTCGCGCGCGCCGCTCGTGGTGGATATGTCATCGACGCTGCTCTCGCGGCCGCTCGACGTGAGCCGGTTCGGCGTCATTTACGCGGGCTCGCAGAAAAACATCGGGCCGGCCGGGCTCGCGATCGTGATTGTGCGCGAGGACTTGCTGGGTAAGGCGCGGCGGGAGACGCCGGGTGTCATCGACTACAAGACCATGGCCGAAAACGACTCCATGTGGAATACGCCGCCGACGCTGGCCTGGTACTTCGCCGGGCTCGTTTTCGAGTGGCTCGAGGCGCAGGGCGGCGTCGAGGCCATCGGCAAGGTCAATGAGCGGAAGGCCGCGAAGCTGTACGCGGCGATCGACGGGTCGGGTTTCTACAAGAATCCTGTCGACAAGGCTTATCGTTCGTGGATGAATGTGCCGTTCACGCTGCCCGATGCCGCGCTCGACAAGCCGTTTCTTCAGGAAGCGAAGGCGGCAGGGCTCACGAACTTGAAAGGCCACCGGGTAGTCGGCGGTATGCGCGCCAGTCTCTACAACGCCATGCCCGAAGCCGGTGTCGACGCGCTAATCGCGTTCATGAGCGATTTCGCGAAGCGCCACGGATGAGCACGCCATGATGTCGTTCAAAGTACGCACACTGAACAGCATTGCTGTCGCAGGTCTCGACCGATTACCGCGCGACCGCTATGAGGTGGCCTCCGAGATCAACCACCCCGATGCCATCCTGCTGCGCTCGTTCAAGATGCACGACATGGATCTGCCGGCGTCGCTGTTGGCCGTGGGCCGGGCAGGCGCCGGCACCAACAACATTCCGGTCACCAAGTTGAGCAAGCTCGGCGTGCCGGTGTTCAACACACCGGGGGCTAACGCGAATGCCGTCAAGGAGCTGGTGATCGCAGGGCTCTTGATGGCCGCGCGCAACTTGCCGCAAGCGATCGCGTACGTGCGCACGCTCGACCAAGCGGGTGACGAGCTCGACAAGGCCGTCGAGTCCGGCAAGAAGCAGTTCGTCGGCTTCGAGCTGCCGAAGCGCACGCTCGGCGTCGTAGGGCTCGGCGCGATAGGCGTCGAGGTTGCCAACGCGGCGCTCAAGCTCGGCATGAACGTGCTCGGCTACGATCCGTCGATCACCGTTCAGCACGCATGGCAGCTGTCGTCCGGCGTGCAAAAGGCGGTAAACCTCGACGACCTATTCGCACGCGCGGACGTCGTCACGGTGCACGTGCCGCTGAACAAGTCCACCGACAAGCTCGTCAACGGCGCTCGCCTCGAAGCCATGCGCCGCGGTGCCGTGATCCTGAACTTCTCGCGCGACGCGATCGTCGACTCGGAGGCCGTGCTTGCGGCGCTGAACGCCGGCAAGCTGCTCGCCTACGTCACGGATTTTCCCAAGCGCGCGCTGCTCGATCACCCGAAGGTCATCTGCTTGCCGCATCTCGGAGCTTCGACACTCGAGGCCGAAGAAAACTGCGCCGTCATGGTGGTCGATAACGTGCGCGAGTTCCTCGAGAACGGCAACGTCACTCGCTCTGTGAACTTTCCCGAGACCGTGCTCCAGCGAACGCGGCCGAACCGTGTGGCCATTCCGCACAGGAACGTGCCCAACATGGTGGCGCAAATCCTCACGTGCCTCGCGGCGGAGAACATCAATATCGCGGACATGCTGAATCATTCGCGCGACGATCTCTCGTATACCCTCGTCGATCTCGACGCGCCGCCGAGCGATGCCACGCTCCACCGGATTCGCGGCATCGACGGCATCCTATCCGTGCGCGTCGTGCCCACCGTCGACGCCTGAGGCTGCGGGAGCGGTCATGCCGAAACGTCCGCCGAAATCGAGCCGTAGCCCCAAGTCGAAGCGCAAACGCGCGGCTGCGGCCGATACCCTCGCCACGGGCACCGACGCGCTCACCGCGTTGCGCGGCCGAATCGACGCAGTCGATGCGGAGATTCAGCGGCTGATCGCCGAGCGAGCGCAATTCGCCAAAGAGATCGGCATCGTCAAAGGACTGACGAGCACGGTCGAATACTATCGCCCGGAGCGCGAGGCGCAGGTCTTGCGCAAGGTCGTCGAGCGCAACGACGGCCCACTGCGAGACGAAGAGATGGTGCGTCTGTTCCGCGAGCTGATGTCCGCGTGCCTGGCGCAAGAAGAGCCGCTGAAGGTGGCTTATTTGGGCCCCGAAGGCACCTTTACGCAATCCGCCGTGTTCAAGCACTTCGGCCATTCCGTGCACGCGCTCGCGGTGCCCACGATCGACGAGGTGTTTCACGAGGTGGAAAGCGGCACGGCCGATTTCGGCGTGGCTCCAATCGAGAACTCGAGCGAAGGCACCGTCAACATCCACACGCTCGACATGTTCCTCACTTCGCCGCTCAAGATTTGCGGCGAGATCGAGTTGCGCATTCATCAGCACTTGATGGGGCGAATGCAGGACTTGAAGGACGTGAAGCGCGTCTGCTCGCATCCGCAGTCGCTGGCGCAGTGCCGCGGCTGGCTGGCGCAACATTTGCCGGATGTAGAGAAGGTGCCCGTGGTGAGCAACGCGGAAGCGGCGCGGCGCGCGCGCGACGAGGAAGGCACGGCGGCGCTGGCCGGCGAAGCCGCCTCGCAGGTCTACGGCTTGCGGATTTTATTCAACACGGTCGAAGACCGCGAAGACAACACCACGCGTTTCGTGGTCGTGGGCCGCAAGCTGTTTCCGGCGAGCGGTAGCGACAAGACGTCGATCGTGGTGTCGGCCGCCGAAACCGAGGAGCCGGGCGTGCTGCTGCAGCTATTGGCGCCGCTGTCGCGCCACGGCGTGAGCATGACGCGCATCGAGTCCCGGCCGTCGCGCAAGCGCAAGTGGGACTACGTGTTCTTTCTAGATCTCGACGGCCATGCCGAGGATGCGCCCGTGAGTAAGGCGCTCGACGAGATGCGCACGAAGGCATCCTTGTTCAAGGTGCTGGGCTCATTCCCCAAGGCCGTCCTCTAGCGCGAAACCCGTGGCGCTGCACCCGAATTGCTTTCGTGCGCTGCCGACAAGCCGTGTGGGCGGCGAGATCACCGTGCCCGGCGACAAGTCGATTTCGCATCGCGCGCTGATGCTCGGCGCCGTGGCCGAAGGAACGACAATTGTCGACGGCTTTCTCGCGAGCGAGGATTGTCTCGCCACGCAGACGGCACTCACCGCGATGGGCGTCGAGATCGAGCGCGAGCCGGCGGGGCTCGTTCGCATCCGCGGGGCCGGTTTGCGCGGGCTAAAGCCGCCAAGCAGCACACTCGATCTCGGCAACTCGGGCACGGGGATTCGGCTGTTGATGGGTTTGCTCGCGGGGCAGCCGTTCGACAGCGCGCTCACGGGCGACGCATCGCTTCGGCAACGCCCCATGGAGCGCGTGGCGACACCGCTTAGGCTCATGGGGGCGCGCATTTCCACGGCGAGCGGCGGGCGGCCGCCGGTGCGGGTCGGCGGCAACGCCCAGCTTCATGGCATCGACTACGCGCTGCCGATGGCCAGCGCGCAAGTAAAGTCCGCGCTCTTGCTCGCGGCGCTTTACGCTCGCGGCACGACGACGGTTCGCTCGCCGGGGCCAAGTCGAGATCACACCGAGCGCATGCTGCAAAGCATGGGTGTGCGGCTCGAGCTCGCCGCGGATGGCGTAGGGCACACCGTAGCTCTAACGGGCCCGGCCACTTTACGCGGCTTCGAGATCCGCGTGCCGGCCGATTTCAGCTCCGCGGCCTTCTTTCTGGTTGCCGGCTGTCTCGCCGCTGAAGATGGTCTGCTGATCCGCAACGTCGGCATCAACCCCACCCGCATTGGGCTCCTTACGATTCTGCGCGCCATGGGAGCGACGATCGAGCTGCGCAACGAACGCGCTGTTGGCGCGGAGCCCGTCGCCGATCTGTGGGTCACGCAGAGCGAGCTCAAAGGCATCGTTGTGCCGGCAGAGCTCGTGCCGCTCGCCATCGACGAATTTCCGATCCTGTTCGTTGCCGCCGCCGCGGCCGCCGGCGAGACGATCGTCAGCGGCGCCGCGGAGCTGCGCAAGAAGGAAACGGACCGAATCGCCGTGATGGCCGAAGGGCTCCGCGCGCTAGGAGTCGACATAGAGGAACGGCCCGACGGCGCCCGGATCGCCGGCGGCCCGATGCGCGGCGGTACCGTCGACAGCCGCGGAGATCACCGCGTTGCCATGTCGTTCGCCGTCGCAAGCCTGCGTGCCAGCGAACGCATCGACATCCTGCATACGGCCGAGGTTGCCACTTCGTTCCCGGGCTTTCTCGAGGTTGCGGCGGCCGCCGGCCTGCAGGTTGCGGGCCACGGTAATGGCGCATGACCGACACTGACGCACCCGTGGTCGCCGTCGATGGGCCGAGCGGGTCCGGCAAGGGGACGATCGGGCGGCTCTTGGCTCACAAGCTCGGTTGGCACTACCTCGACAGCGGCGCGCTGTATCGGCTCGTGGCCCTGGCGGCCTTGCAGCGCGGTGTCGACTTCAACGACCGCGAGGCGTTGGCCGAGATTGCGGCCACCTTGAACGTGCGCTTCACGTCGGCGGCGGCCGGGGAGCGCGTCCTGCTCGATGGGGTCGACGTCGGCCAGGATCTACGCACGGAACGGGCCGGGGACGCGGCCTCCAGGGTGGCCGCTGTGCCGGAAGTGCGCACTGCGCTGCTGAAGCGGCAGCGCGATTTCGCCGTGCCACCGGGCCTCGTAGCCGATGGCCGCGACATGGGCACCGTGGTTTTCCCCAACGCACTCCTTAAGGTCGTCCTCACAGCCAGTGCCGAGGCACGCGCAATGAGGCGTCATAAGCAGTTGAAAGAAAAGGGGATTGATGTTAGCCTGCCCGACCTTTCCTGGGACATAGCGCAGCGGGACGCGCGCGACGCGAACCGCACGGTGGCGCCTTTCAAGCCAGCACCGGATGCGCAGGTCATCGACTCCACGAGTCTGACTCCCGAGGAAGTCGTCGCCCAGATTTTGCATTGGCTCGAACGGCTGGGCGTCGTAGCAGAGCGAGCCAAAGGGTAAGCGGCAGCAGGATGCAGCCGTTGGTTTTAGATCAACCCGCCGAGGAAGGATACGAGGCGGTATGCGGAAGGAACTATGAGTGAATCGTTTGCCGAGCTACTAGAACAGAGCTTCGCCAGTCAGAACATCAAGACCGGTGCCATTCTCACTGGCATCGTCGTCGGCGTGAACGCCGACATGGTGATCGTCAACGCCGGGCTGAAGTCCGAGGCGGTCATCCCAGCCGATCAGTTTTTCAACGAGCGCGGTGAGCTCGAAGTCAAAGTTGGCGACGAGGTCGAAGTTGCGCTCGACACCGTTGAGGACGGCTTCGGCGAGACGCGCTTGTCGCGCGAGAAAGCCAAGCGCACGCGCACCTGGACGCGCCTCGAGGAATCGTTTCAAAAGGGCGAGATCGTCACGGGCACCATCAGCGGCCGCGTGCGCGGCGGCTTCACCGTCGACATCGATCTCGTCCGCGCGTTTCTGCCGGGCTCGCTTGTGGACGTCCGCCCAATCCGCGATCCCGCGGCGCTCGAGGGCTCGACGCTCGAATTCAAGGTCATCAAGCTCGATCAAAAGCGCAACAACGTCGTCGTTTCGCGCCGCGCAGTGGTCGAGGCCGAATACAGCGCCGAGCGTGAATCGCTGTTGAAGAACCTCCAAGAAGGCACCGTGCTCAAAGGCGTGGTCAAGAACCTTACGGACTACGGCGCATTCGTCGATCTCGGCGGCATCGACGGTCTGTTGCATATCACGGACATGGCGTGGAAGCGCGTCAAGCATCCGTCCGAGGTCGTCAGCGTGGGCCAGGAGCTCGAGGTCAAAGTGCTCAAGTTCGACCGCGAGCGCAATCGCGTCTCGCTGGGCTTGAAGCAGCTTGGCGCCGACCCATGGGCCGATCTGGCTCGCCGTTATCCGCCGGGCACGCGGCTCTTCGGCAAAGTCACTAACATCGCCGACTACGGCTGCTTCGCGGAGATCGAAGAGGGCGTCGAAGGCTTGGTCCACGTGTCCGAAATGGATTGGACCAACAAGAACGTCAATCCGCACAAAGTCGTACAGATCGGCGACGAAGTGGAAGTCATGGTGCTCGACATCGACGAGGAGCGCCGCCGCATTTCACTGGGGCTCAAGCAGTGCAAGCCGAACCCGTGGGTGGAGTTTGGCGAGAACTACAAGAAGGGCGACAAGGTCTCCGGCCAGATCAAATCGATCACGGACTTCGGCGTGTTCATCGGACTGCCGGGCGGCATCGATGGCCTTGTGCATCTTTCGGATCTCTCGTGGGATGTGCCCGGCGAGGAAGCCGTGCGCAACTACAAGAAGGGCGAGGAGCTCGAGACTACAGTGCTCGCGATCGATCCGGAGCGGGAGCGCATCTCGCTCGGCGTGAAGCAGCTCGACAAGGATCCTCTGTCCCTATTCCTCGGCGATCACCCGAAGGGCAGCATCGTCTCCGGCGTCGTGCAGGAGCTCGACGCGAAGTTGGCCACCCTTGCGCTCGACGGCGGGATGATCGGCCACCTGCGCGCGTCCGAAATCGCACGCGATCGCGTCGAGGACGCACGCACGGTGCTCAAAGTCGGTGAGACCGTCGAAGCGAGGATCACGGGCGTCGACCGCAAGACGCGCATCATCTCGCTGTCGATCAAAGCCAAGGAAGTTCAAGAGGAACAACAGGCGCTGCAGAACTACAAGAGTGACTCCGGCCGCAGTACGACCGGCACCACGCTTGGCGATTTGCTCAAGGAGCAGATGGGTCCCGAATGAGGTCTTCGCGCCTCGAGCGCGATGAGTGCGTGGTCGTGTAAAAGGCTCTACTGATGACAAAATCCGAGCTGATCGAGTCAATCGCCCGTAGTCAAAAGCATTTGCCCGCCAAGGACGTGGAGCTAGCCGTCAAGCACATCCTCGAGTTGATGAGCGAAGCGCTGGCCAACGGTGAACGAATCGAAATCCGCGGATTCGGTTCGTTCTCGTTGCACTACCGCCCGCCGCGCATGGGACGCAATCCCAAAACCGGCGAGGCGGTGGCCCTCGCGGGCAAGAACGTGCCTCACTTCAAACCCGGCAAAGACCTTCGCGAACGAGTCAACGAATCCCGGCACTTGCCCGTGCGTGACTAGCGCTTCGGCCGTAAAATCGAGCCTCGTTACGCGCGGAAGGACGCCGTCTTGGTAACGCTGCGCAGGATCGTTTTTGCTGCCGTCCTGATCGTGCTGATGCTGCTGGCGGGCGTATTCGCCTACAGCAACCCCGCGCGCATCGATATCGACGTGGGCTTCACGCGCTTCGAGCAGGTCTCGATGGCGGCCGCCTTCGCCGTCGTTCTTGCCATTGGCTGGCTGCTCGGCGTGCTGTCGGCTGCGTTGGCGCTCTGGCGTTCTGCTGGGGAAAAGCGGCGGCTTCGGCAAGATCTCAAGTACGCAGAAGCCGAATTGCACACGCGCCGCAGCGCACCTTAGCCGATGCCGACTGACGCCACGTTTTTGCTCGCCGCATTGTTCATCGTGTTCGGCGCGGTGGCGTTCATCTACAAGATTTATTCGGACCGCGACCGCGATCTCCCGCCGCGCATCAGCGCCGACTACATTCGCGGATTGAATCTGGTCCTGAGCCGCAAGACCGACGAGGCCCTCGAGCTGTTCGTGCAGATGGCCAAAGTCGACGACGACACTCTGGAAACCCATTTCGCGCTGGGGCACTTGTTCCGCCGGCGCGGCGAAATGGAGCGTGCCATTCGCGTGCACGAGAACCTGCTCGCACGCCCGAATCTCAACGAGGCGCAGCGCGATCAGGCATTGTTCTCTCTCGCAGAGGACTACCTGGGCGCAGGATTGTTCGACCGCGCCGAGCAACTGTTCAGCCAGTTGCGCGATAGCACCACGTTAGCCGAGCTCGCGCTCGAGAAGCTCGTGAGCATCTACGAGCGGGAGCAGGAGTGGGAGAAGGCCATCGAGGCTCACCGCAAGCTCGAGATGTTGCGCGGCACCAAGTCGAGCCAGGTAGCGCACTACTACTGCGAGCTGGCCGAGTCGGCGCGTTCGGCGGGCGATCGCGCGCTGGCGCGCGAGTATTTGCGCAACACCGTGCGCAGCGAGTCCGGCGCACTGCGCGGCACATTGATTCGCGCCACGCTGGCGCGTGAAGAGCAGGATTTCGCACAGGCCATTCCGCTGTACGAGCAAGTCATCGCAGCCGACCGCCACTTCATCTCCGAAGTGCTGCCGCCGCTGCTCGAGTGCTATCGCGCAGCGCAGCGGTTGCCGGAGCTCGACGCCTACCTCGACCGGCTGGTCGCGGAAGACCCATCGTTGCACCGCGATCTCGCGTATGCGGCGATTATCGGCAACCTGAGCGGCTCCGCTGCGCTCGCCAACGCGTTGGAGCGCTTCGTGCTCGAGCATCCGGTGCTCGGCAATCTCGTCAACGCAGCCGAGCTGCGCGAATTGCCGGTCGACCAGCGCCGCGCGGCCATTGCGCGCATCGCGGAGGGCTTGCGGACCATCGCGATGGCGAACGCGCGCTATCGTTGCGCGAACTGCGGCTACAGCACGCAACGCTTCATCTGGCATTGCCCAAGCTGCAAGCTATGGGAAACGGTGCGTCCCATCCAAAGCGTGCCCCTAGAGACGGTGCTCGCTCGCCCGTAGCAAAACTGCGCGAATCGTCGAATTTGCGTTGCTGCCCGCGCCCAACGCGCTCACTAGCATGGCGGCTCCTTTCACCCACAGGAGCATGACCATGAGATTCTCGACCCTTCGACTCGGCTACGCGCTGGCATTCGCGTTCTGCGGCTTCGCAGCGGCGGCAGGCCCGGTCAACATCAATACTGCCGATGCCGCGAAGCTTGCCGCCGAGCTCAACGGTGTGGGGCCGTCGCTGGCGGAGGCGATCGTTGCGGATCGCCAGGCGAACGGCAACTTCACCACAGCCGAAGAGCTGATGCGCGTGAAGGGCATCGGCGCCCGCATCGTGGAGCTCAACAAAGCGAACATTTTGGTTGCGGACCCTGCGCCGGCGGCGCGCTGAACGGTCGCCTCGAGACGGGTGCGGAGCAACGAGCTCCGCACCCGTGCGTTCAGGCGCCGTGAACGGCGAGGCAACATGGCGCACCGGCGTTAGGTATGATTTCCTTTCGAGCTACTCGAGAGGATGTCGATGCCGCCGCCGATCCGAACCGTTGTATTTCCCGTCGCAGGCCGCGGAACCCGCTTCCTGCCCGCCACCAAGGCGTCTCCGAAAGAGATGCTGCCGATCGTCGACAAGCCGCTGATCCAGTATGCCGTGGAGGAAGCGCTCGAAGCGGGCGCCGAGCGGCTGGTCTTCATCACGGGCTCCTCGAAGCGCGCCATCGAGGATCATTTCGACACCGACGCCGAGCTCGAGCGGCAACTCGCCGAGTCCGGCAAGCACGAGATGCTGGCGCTGGTCCGCGACATCGTTCCGCCCGAGGCCACTTGCATCTACGTGCGCCAGGGTGTTCCGCTGGGCTTGGGCCACGCGGTGCTTTGCGCGAAGCACGCGGTCGGCAACGAGCCGTTCTTCGTGCACCTGGCCGACGATCTCATCTACGGCAAGGAAGGGTGTCTCACGCAGATGCGCCGGCACTTCGAAAAGTACGGTGCAAGCGTGCTCGGCGTGGAAACCGTGCCAGCCGATCAGACGGGCAGCTACGGCATCGTCGCCGTGCAAACCGAACCGAGCGGCGCGCAGCGCGTCACACGCATCGTCGAGAAACCGAAGCCGAAAGACGCGCCGTCGAATCTGGCCGTGGTGGGGCGCTATATCCTGACGCCGGCGATTTTCGCGAAGCTCGAGCGCACGCAGCGCGGTGCCGGAGGCGAGATCCAGCTTACGGACGGCATCGCCAGCCTGCTGGCCGATGAGCCGGTGCATGTGCTGCCTTTCCTGGGCGTGCGCTACGACTGCGGCAGCAAGATCGGCTATCTGCGCGCCACGGTCGAGTACGGCTTGCGCCATCCGGAGCTCGGCGAGAGCTTCCGCGCGTACCTGCAGAACGTCTGGGAGCGGTAGACGCGGCGCCCTACCAGCTCGCGGCCGCCGCCCGAACCTCGGCGTTGTGCTCGCCGAGGCGCGGCGGATAGCGGCGATAGGTGGGGCCGTTCGTTGCGAAGCGGATCGGCGTCGCGATCGATTTGACTGCGCCGATCAGCGGATGCTCGAGCTCGACGATCATGCGGCGGGCGATCACGTGCTCATCGTTCAGCGTCTCGTCGGGGAAGTTGATGGGGCCGGCCGGGACGCCTGCCGCAACCAGCTCCTCAACCCATTCGGCGGCAGTGCGCTGCGCAAGTATCTGCTCGAGCAGCGCGATCAGCTCCGCTCGATTCTCGTTGCGCGCGGCGTTCGTCGCAAAACGCGCATCGGCCTGTAGCGTGGTTTCGACGCCCAGGATGGTGCAGAACTTCGCCCAGAGCCGCTCGTTGCCGACGGCTATGATCATGGTCTTGTCGCGCGCACGCACCGGTTGATACGGCGTGACGTTCGGATGGGCGTTGCCAAGGCGTGCAGGACGCTTGCCCGTTGCGAAGTAGCTAGCACCGATGTTCGCCAGCCAGCTCAATTGCGCATCGACGAGCGCGACATCCACGAGCTGCCCGGTGCCGCTCCCGTTGGCGCGGTTATCGCGCGCGTAGAGCGCCGCGAGCACGCCCATGCACGCATAGATGCCGCCTGAAATGTCAGCCATCGGCGATGGGAAGCGGCTCGGGCCGCCGTCGGTGGGCCCCGTGAGGGCCATCAAACCCGCTTCGCCCTGCGCGATGATGTCGTAGCCGCCGCGGTTCGCTTTCGGGCCAGTGTGACCATAGCCGCTGATCGCGGCGTACACCAGGCGTGGATGGCGCGCGCGTAGAGTCTCCGGGTCCAAGCCCGCGCGTGCGAGCGACTGAAGCCGCGGGTTGTTGGTGAGGAACACGTCGGCCCGGCCGATCAGTGTGTGCAGCACGCTCGAGTCGCCGGGATCTTTGGCGTCGAGCTCGATGCTGCGTTTGTTGCGATTGATCGCCAGGAAATACGCGCTCTCGCCCTCGAGGAACGGGGGCCCCCAGCCGCGCGCCTGATCGCCGTCGCCCGGCCGTTCGATCTTGATGACGTCGGCGCCCAAGTCGCCGAGCAGCATGCCGCAATATGGACCGGCGAGCGCTTCGGTCATGTCGACAACTTTGATTCCGGTCAGCGGCGCGGCATCGGTCACGGTCTCTCCGGGTTGTGCTCTAATGTTCGGCGGCTAGTATAAGCGCCGGCTTTTGTCGGGCGACTGGGGGAAAATCGTGATCAACAACATCGCAGTCCGCAACATCGAGCGTGCCGACCCAGGGCTAGTCACGGCACTCGGCGAGCACGGCGTCGCCACGGTTCACGAAGCGCAAGGGCGTACCGGATTGCTGCAACCGTATATGCGTGCGATCTACCCGGGCGCACGTATCGGCGGCAGCGCCATCACGGTATTGCTGCACCCCGGCGACAACTGGATGCTCCATGTAGCCGTTGAGCTCGCGAAGCCGGGCGACATCATGGTCGTGGCCGTGAGCGCGCCGAACTCCGACGGCATGTTCGGCGATTTGTTGGCCACATCGTTTCGCGCCCGCGGCGTGCTTGGGCTCGTCATCGATGCCGGCGTTCGCGACGTGAGGGATCTCACCGAGATGCAGTTCCCCGTGTGGAGCCGCGCGATCTCGGCGAAGGGTACCGTCAAGGCGACGGTGGGCTCGGTGAACGTGCCGATTGTGTGTGCAGGAATGCTCGTGAACCCCGGCGACGCGATCGTTGCCGACGACGATGGCGTCGTGGTGGTGCCGCGCGCCAATGCGCCCGCCGTGCTCGAAGCGAGCAAGAAGCGCGTGGCCAACGAAGAACAGAAGCGCGCGAAGCTCGCGGCCGGTGAGCTCGGCCTCGACATCTACAAGATGCGTGAGCCGCTCGCCAAGGCGGGGCTCGTGTATTACGACACGCTCGGCGACGTCGACAAGCTCTGAGCCCAAGCGTTCGTTAATCGCCCGTCGACGGTAGGAAGCGCGGCTCCGGAAACGGTCCGCGGGCCCGCTCGATCGCCGCGGCGAGCGTTAGCAGCACCGGCTCGGCGCCGCGTGCGCCGATCAGCGACACGCCGAGCGGCAGTGCACCCGCCAAGGCAGCGGGAACGGTGACGCTCGCAAAGCCTGTCACCGCCGCAAGGTCGGCGCTGCCTACAACGAACGAGTCGCCCGCCGCGTAATCGATGCGCCACGCGCGCGCGTTCGCGGGAGCGACCAGCGCATCGAGATCGCGCTCAGTCAGGAGCGCCTCGAGCGCCGTGCGTGCGGCCGCCACGGTTCGCTGCGCGGCAGCATAGCTCTCGTCGGCCGTTCCGCCGCTGTCGCGGGCGGCCAGCAACAGCTCCTGCCCGAAGTGCGGCATCACCTCCGCGGCATGCGCGGCGTTGAAGTCGATGAGCTCGTCGAGGGAGCTCGGTCCACTTTGCACGTTTGCGAGATACGCGCCGAGCTCGTCGCGAAACTCGGCAAGCAAAATGGTGAATTCCGCCTCTCCTGCCGCGGGCCCCAATGCTGCTGCAACGGGATCGACGAGTACGACGCCGGCGCCCTCGAGCCAGTGCAGCGCCTGCGTAAAGCTCGCTTCGACGGCCGCGTTTTGCCCTGCGCCGAAAAAGTCGCGCACGACGCCAACTCGCAAGCCCGCGGCGTTACCGGCGGCCTCTAAGTCGGTAGCGAGCGAACCGGGATCCGCCAGCACGGACAAGAGCAGTGCCGCATCCGCGACCGTGCGCGCAAAAGGGCCGGCGGTGTCCTGGCTATGCGCGATCGGCACGATGCCGCGCTCACTCACCGTGCCGATGGCCGGCTTGATGCCGACCACGCCGTTAACTCCCGCCGGGCACACGATCGAGCCGTCCGTTTCGGTGCCCACCGCGAGCGGCGCCAAACGCGCGGCCACGGCAACCGCCGAGCCGCTCGAAGAGCCGCATGGATTGCGATCGAGCACGTAGGGGTTGCGTGTCTGGCCGCCGAGACTGCTCCAGCCGCTCGTCGACTCCAACGAGCGGAAATTCGCCCACTCGCTCAGATTCGTCTTGCCCAGCACCACGGCGCCGGCGGCACGCAGCCGCGCAACGATATCGGCATCGGCGCGCGCGCGATGCCGCGCAAGCGCCAGTGAACCGGCGCTGGTGCTCATCGAGTCCGCCGTGTCGATGTTGGCTTTGAGCAGCACCGGCACTCCGTGCAGCGGCCCAACGGTGCCGCCGTCGCGCTGCGCATCGAGCTGGCGCGCGATCGCCTCGGCGTTGGGGTTCACCTCGATGACGGCTCCGAGCATCGGTCCCGTGTCGTCGAGTGCCGCAATCCTGCGCAAGTAGGCTTGCGTGACCTCGAGTGCGGTCAACCGGCCCACCGCCAATTCTTCGCGCAAGGCCAACGCGTCGAGCGCCACGATGGCGTCGTCGCCGCGCCCGCAGCCGCACAACGCCAGCGCATTGGCCATGGCAAAGGCGAGCGCGAGTTTTCGCATGCAGGGCACCCGCAGGGGGAGGGAAAAGAACCTAGCGGAAGGCTACCATCTGCGCCATGCCGTTTCCGCCGAAGCTCTTGACCCGACGTGGCCGGCCACCCTACGACGACGTTTTGACGCCCGCCGAGTGGGCCATCGTGCACGCGGTGCGACACGGGCTCAGCGATGCTCGCATCGCAGTTCGACGCGGCGTCAGCCGCGACGCCGTGAAGTATCACGTGCGCAACGTGCTCGCGAAGCTCGGGCTACGGCGCCGTGCCGAGCTTCGCCGCTGGGCCGGAGTGCCGAAAGATAGCGCGGCCCACCATTACACGAGCCACCAGGAGACGGGCATGCCTGCTTACGAGCTGCGACTGGGATCGATCGGACAGATCTCGCGCACGGTTGGCGACATCGAGGCCGCGTGCGAATGGTATGGAAAGGTGCTGGGACTCAAGCATCTCTTCACGTTCGGCAAACTGGCTTTTTTCGATCTTGGCGGTACGCGCTTGTACTTGAGCGCGGAAAGCGGCGAGCCGACGCCGGAGTCGACGCTGTATCTGCGCGTGGACGACATCGGCGCGGCATACCAGGAGCTCAGTGCGCGCGGAGTCGAGTTCAAAGGCGCGCCGCACCTCGTCCACCGCCACGCCGATGGCACGGAAGAGTGGATGGCGTTCTTCAATGACCCAGAAGGGCGGGTTCTGGCGCTAATGTCGCAGGTTCGACCGGCGAGCCGCTCCGCGCCGCCAGAGACGTCGTAGCCGCCGTGCTCGCATACGCGGCCACCATCGCTTTGGCCGTTGCAATGACATACTCCTTGAGCTCCGAGGGTGCTACCACTTCGAGCTCAGCGCCGTGGGCCATCGCGAATTGCTTGGCTTCTTCGGGCGCGTCGAAGCGTAACGACACGCGGAAGCGCTCGCCCTCGCGTACGCGCTCCAGGACACGCGAGGTGCGATAGCAGACCCACGGCATGATGGCCGGCGTCGCGAGGAACGTGGCGTCGTAGCGCGGCAGATGCTCGCGGAACCAGTTCGTCGACGCTTCCCAATGCGCCGCGAGGTCGAAGCCGTCCGGCCGGCTGCTGCGCTCGGGCAGAATCGCGGCCGTTCGGATGCGCGAGACTCGATAGGTACGCCGCTCATCGCCGGTGCCGGCAATGAGGTACCAACGGTTACCGCGGGTGACGAGGCCGAGTGGATCGACTTCCCGGTCGCTGCACTCGCCATCGCTCTTTTCGTATTGAAACTTCAGGCGCCGGCCGCTCCACAACGCCTCCAGAATCAACGGCAAGCTCGTCAACGACTCGGCCGAGTCCCGCCAGCCGCGCGAGTCGATGAGCAGCCGCTGCCGCACGAATTCCGCCTGCTCTCGCACGCCGACGGGCAGCGCTGCCCGTAGCTTGAGCCATGCGGCATCGGCCGCTTCTTTCATGCCCAGCTCCGCGAGCAGCGCAGGCGGGCGCGCAAGGAACAGTGAACGGATCTCGGCGGGCGTAAGCCCCGTGAGCTTCGTCTCGTAGCCGTCGATGAGGCGCCAGCCTCCGCCGGTGCCGCGCTCCGCGATAACAGGCACGCCGGCGCCACTGAGCGCGTCCATGTCGCGCAGAATCGTGCGCTGGGAGACTTCGAGGCGTGTGGCCAGCGTTTGAGCCGTCATCCGGCCGTTCGCCTGGAGCAAGAGCACGATCGAGATGAGACGGTCGGCACGCATGGTTCTAACCTTACCTGACAATCATGACATCACATGTCATGTAGCTGCATGCAGCGAAGCGCCATTAAGGTTTTGCGGCTGCGCGGCCTCGAATAAAATCAACAACATGACCCAATGTTCTTACATTTTCATTAGGAATGCCCCCGCGGAAGTCAGGACGTCTCGTTTCGCAGTGCTCAGCGTGCGGCGCTCGCAATACGCACAAACGAATGGCGGTCACCGGGGGTATCACGCCGACCTTACACGACGAGGGCGCGGCGAACGGCGAGCACATGGACCAATGAAGCGGTGTCGCGAAGCGGTCGTGCGGACCTCGAACGCCGCCGTGGCGGCGGCGCGACGTTTAGCTCTTTCTCCAAGTCTGACACCCGAGTTTCCAAACGTTTGAGATGTGTCGTCGACGCCGCGCGCATCCGCTGCCCGCGGCTCCGTGGCATGCATCGTGCATCCAGACCACTGGGATCGCGGGACAAAAGCATGCGGACGTTTTTCAGCTTGCATCGATGTGGCCCTACTCGACGTAGGCGCTACTCGTACTTTCGCAGACGCCTGGCATCCTCCCGCTCGTCGCACCGAGCTCGGTTCATGCTCCTGCTGCAACGCCGTCTCGCGGCGATTTTCGGCGCACTCGATCCGGCCGCATCCTCCCGCGGCTCTCTGATACCAACCTAACTTCCCGTCGAAGTGATGACGAGCGCTGCGCTCTATGGAGCGCCAGCGGTTTCGCCCTTGTTATTCAGGACGAACAGGATGATGTCCTTCTCTCTAAGAGCCTTTGGATCGACGACGACGGCAGGTGTCCGGCGGCTATTCGTCGTACTGGCGGGGCTGGGCCCGCTAGTCGTCGCCGTCAACCGCGCACCGGCATGGCTTGAAACCTGGACTCCGCTGGCCGCGTTCGGGGCCATCGGCGCCGCTGTCGCTCTGCTTGCGTTCGCGCTCGCCATTTCGGTGCGAGCGAGTGCAGCCACGGTGGGGCGCGTGGCACTGGAGGCGGCAATGCTTGCCTGCGCGCTCATCGCTACGGAAGCGATCCTACTCGCAGCGGTACCGGAGAGCTGGCCCGAGGACCCGCTCGTGCAGCGAATGGTCGCCCGCGAGCAGGCAGCGCGCGAGCAGGGCATCGAGTACGACACGCGGCTCAGAGCGGACGTGGTCCGTGAGTTGCAGTCTCGCGGAATCGATGCCGTGCCGGGCGTAGCGCAGAGCACCGGCTCGAATCCGACGGTGGCGGCTGAAATTCGCGCCCGTGAGCTGCTGCCGCTGTCGAACGTCAGCAACGCTTGGGTGGTGGAATGCAATGAAGGCACCGGCTTCCTGCAATTCCGCTCGGACGAGCTCGGGTTTAACAACCCGCCCGGGCTCGTGTTTGGGCCGGTGGACGTTGCGGTCGTCGGCGAATCCATGGCGATTGGCCACTGTGTTCCGCAGTCAACCAGCGCAGTGGATCTGCTCCGTGCGCGCTTTCCTCGCACGGCGAACTTCGGAGTTGCGGGAGCGCGTGTCCTGTCCCAACTAGGCGTCTTTCGAGAGTACGTGAAGCCGCTCGAGCCCTCGGTGGTCGTCTGGTTCGTGAACACGAACTTCGCCGAGCCGAGAGAGGAGCTCGCGCAGCCGGTGTTGATGAATTACTTGAACGATCCGTCTTTCTCCCAAGGACTGCGGCAGCGGCAAGCCGAGATCGATTCGTTTGCGCGTGAGTTGCTGGTGCCGCTGAATCTGAAGCGCGAAGGCCCCTTGCGCGCCGCCATGGAGGCGCCGCCTTCGTTCCCGCTGGCGCGCGTGATGAAGCTGCGAAGCATCCGTGACCTCGTTGGTTTCGGGTCGTTTGCGCGGCGTCCGATTCCTTCGCCGCAGCTCGTGCACTTCGCGCGCGTGCTGGCTCTGATGGTAAACGCGGCGCGAGCATGGGGCGGCCGCGTGATCGTGGCAGTGTTGCCCAACTACGAAATATCGGCTGGCGGGGGGCGAACTCGGGAGCGATACGACGCGGTGTTGAGAGAGCTGGAAGAGGCCGGCGTCAGCGTCGTCGATGGGCCTGCGTTGTTCGCTGCGCAGCCCGATGTGCGCGGCCTGTACACGCTGCGCATCGAAAACCATCCAAATGAGCAAGGTCACGCGCTGCTTGCCGAGGCGGTGATCGCAGCCATCGAACAAGAGGTAGGCCATGAGCCCAGTCGAAGTTACGCCTCGCATTGAGCACGTCTTCGTCAACGTGTTCGGCCCGCAAACGCCGTTCTCCGATCGCGTGTCGCGTCTCACCGAACCGCGCTGGACGTCGATGAAGCACGTGGAGCTCATCGTCGCGCTGGAACAGGAGTTCGGTGTTCGTTTCGACGGAGCCGACGCGACCGACATGGTGAGTATTCCGGTAGTAGTCGAGCGAGTGTTAGAGAAGCTTCCGTGACGCCGGTTGTCGAGCAAATGTTCTACCGGGCGTATCTCGTGCGCACTGTAGAGCAGGAGCTGCTCGATCTGTTTGCGGCCGGCAAATTATCCGGAACCACACACACGTGCGTTGGGCAGGAAATGACGGCCGTTGCGCTTGCCGCCGCCCTCGAGCGCAGCAAGGACATCGTCGTGTCGAATCATCGGTGTCATGGGCACTATTTGGCCTGGACCGACGACGCGGACGGTTTGCTCGCCGAAGTCATGGGCCGGTCCACTGGAGTGTGCGGCGGGCTCGGAGGCAGTCAGCATCTTTCGGCGCCGGGATTCTTCAGCAACGGAATCCAAGGCGGCATCGTTCCGATGGCCGCCGGGCTCGCGTTCGCGCAAAAGCTGGCCGCGAGCGGCGGCATCGTGGCGGTCTGCATCGGCGATGGCACCCTGGGCGAAGGGGTGGTGTACGAAACCTTCAACATGGCGGCCAAATGGAGCCTGCCGCTTCTGATCGTGCTGGAAAACAACTACTACGCGCAGTCCACGTCCCAGCGCGAAACGCTTGCCGGCGACATCTGCGCACGCGCTGCCGCTTTCGGCATTGCCAGCGTGCAAGCCGATATCTGGCGACCTCAAGATTTGGCAGAGCAGATTCGCTGCGCGGCTGCGACGGTGCGGCACGAATGCCAGCCTGTCTTCGTGTGCGTCGATACCTATCGCCTGGCCGCGCATTCGAAGGGCGATGACGACCGCGACCCGCCGGAAATCGAACGCTACGCACGGCGGGACCCGCTGAATCGGTTCTTGGCGGACAATGACGTCGAGCGACACACCGATCTGAAGACGATTCGCGAGCGTGTCGTGAGTGCGCGCGAGCGTGCCGCGAGCGCCCCGGTCCTGGACCTGCGCTCGCGGTCCGGCCGGAAATCCTCGGTCGGGGCGCCGGCGTGGCGCGATGCCGTGTTGGAGGCGGGCACTCAGCTCTCCGCTATCAATCGCGCCTTGGGCGACTGGCTCGCCGACGACCCGCGGGTTGTGCTCCTCGGTGAGGACATTCGCTCGCCGTACGGCGGCGCGTTCAAGGCCACGCGCGGGTTGTCCGACCGTTTTCCCGAGCGCGTGCTCAACACGCCGATCAGCGAGGCCGGCATCGTGGGCATCGCCAACGGCCTCGCGCTCGGCGGGCGACGTCCGATCGTAGAGATCATGTTCGGGGACTTCTTGGGGCTTTGCTTCGACCAGCTCCTGAATCACGCGGCCAAATTTCGCGAGATGTACAACCGGCGTGTGACGAGCGCGATCGTGGTCCGCACCCCGATGGGCGGCGGGCGCGGCTACGGGCCCACCCACAGCCAGAATATCGAGAAGCACTTCGTGGGCATTCCGGAGCTGCGCGTGGTGGTGCTGCACGGCCGGGCGTCCATCGCAGCGCTGTATTGCGCGCTGCGCGACAGTACGGAGCCCACCTTGATCATCGAGAACAAGCTTCTCTACCGCGAGCGCGCCGACGCCGAGCTGCCCGCAGGCTACTCCGCGACGACAACGGCCGAGCCGTTTCCCACGACGATGCTACGGCCCGAGACCCCTGCCGACGTAACCGTCGTCGCCTTCGGCCGCATGAGCCAGCTGGCGGAGCAGGTAGCCGCCGAGCTCGTCGCGGAGGAGGTGGCGCTCGAGCTGCTGTTCCCGCTCAGCGTCTCGCCGCTCGATGTGCGCGCGGTGCAGGAGTCGGTGAGTCGAACCGGCAAGCTCGTCGTCATCGAGGAAGGGGCCGCGCATTTCGATCTTGGGAGCGAAGTGGTGGCAGCGGCCGTCGAGGGGTACCGCGCCGATGGGCGGCTTCGCGTCCGGCGAATCGCCGCGGAAGCCCGGCCGATTCCGAGCGCGCTGCCGCTCGAGCTCGAAGTTCTGCCGAGCGCGGCCGGGCTCAAGGCGGCGTGCCTGGAGCTCTACGATGAGTGATGCCGTGGCGGTCCGGGTGCCGCAGCTCAATCCGAACGATGAGCACGCCGTGGTCGTGCGTTGGCACGTGGACGTCGGCGCGCGTGTCCGCGCCGGACAACCGCTCGTGACGCTCGAAACGACGAAGGTCACCTTCGACGTCGACGCTCCGAGCGACGGCTATGCGTTTTTTAACCGCCCGCCGAACACCGAGATCGCCGTGGGTGCACCGGTGGCATGGATCGCGGATACGGATAGCCCGCCGCCGATGGAGGCTCCGCCGGCTGCGGCTGCTGCGCCGGCGCCCGGGTCGGCCGAGCGGTTCACACGCAAAGCGCGCAAGTTGATGAAGGAGCGCGGGCTTACCGAAGCCGATTTTCCGGGCGACGATCGCATTGATGCGACGGCCGTCGAGCGTGTCGCGCTCGAGCGAAAAGCACCGCCAGCGGTGCCGCGCCGCATGGAAGGTGTCACACCGCTCGAGCTGTCGTCGACCAAGCTCCTGGAGATTCAAACCTTACGGCGCGGTCACGGCCAAGCCGTGCCGAGCACCGTGGCCGTGGCGCTCACGGGCGCGCACCTCGACGAGCGCCTGCGCCGTGCGGCGGCCGAGGATGAGCTCGTGAGCCCCCTCGAGCTCGCGCTATACGAGGCGGCGCGCTTGCTGCCCGAGTGGCCGGAGCTGAACGGGTTCTACGCAGACGGACAAGCGTATACCTACGAAACGATCGCGATCGGGTTCGCCGTGAACCTGGGCCGCTCCCTGCGCGTGCCGGTCGTCAAGGATGCCGCACGACTTTCGCTGCGCGACGTGGCCCGGGCCGTTCGCGCTTTGTCGCTGCGCTACATGCGCGATGAGCTCGATATCGACGATCTCACGGGCGGCACGTTTACGATCACCGATCTCTCGGGGGAGGGCGTTGTCTATTTCGTGCCGCTGCTCAACGAGCGGCAGTCGTCCATCTTGGGCCTGTGTGCTCCGCGTCACGACGGCTCGCGCGATCTCGTGCTGACGTTCGATCACCGGCTGTCGGACGGCATGCGCGCGGCGCGGTTCTTGACCGCGCTGCGCGACAGGCTCGAGCAGCGCCCCGACTAGAGACGCGCCGTGTTGTTCAACTCCGTCACGTTCGTCGTCTTCTACGTCGTCGTATTCACGCTCTATTGGTTGCTGCGCGCGCGGCTGCCGCAGAATGTGCTGCTGCTCGCAGCGAGCTGGATTTTTTACGGCGCGTGGAGTTGGAAGTTTCTGCTGCTGCTCATCGCCAGCAGCGTGCTCGACTATGGTTGCGGCCTTCTGATCGAGCGTGCGTCGAGCGTACGACAGAAGCGGCTGGTGCTCGTGGTCAGCGTGGCCGCGAACCTCACGTTCCTCGCGACGTTCAAGTATCTCGGTTTCTTCGTCACCGAGTTTGCGGCGCTGCTCGAGCGGCTGGGCTTCAACGCCAGCGTACCCGTGCTCGACATCGTCTTGCCCGTCGGCATCTCGTTCTACACCTTTCAGACGATCGGCTACATCGTCGACGTCTACCGCGGCAAGGTGCCGGCCGCGCGCAGCTTCCTCGACTATGCGCTGTACGTGGCCTTTTTTCCGCAGCTCGTGGCCGGGCCGATCGAACGGGCCGGCCATCTGTTGCCGCAGTTCAAAAAGGCGCGTGTCTGGAGCACACCGGCGTTCGAGTCCGGCTTACAGCTCGCCGTGTGGGGCCTCTTCAAGAAAATCGTCATCGCCGACAATCTCGCGCCGTACGTCGACGCGGTATATGCGAATCCGGCTGCGTACTCGGGCGCCGCGCTCGTAACCGGCACCGTGTTCTTCGCGTTTCAAATCTATTGCGATTTCTCCGGGTACACCGACACGGCGCGCGGCGTGGCGCGGATGCTGGGCTTCGAGTTAATGAAGAACTTCGACTTCCCGTATATTTCGAAGACGCCCGTCGAGTTCTGGCAACGCTGGCACATTAGTCTGTCGCGCTGGTTTCAGGACTATCTGTATTTTCCGCTCGCAATGCGCTACATGCGTCGCGGCGGTTGGGCGAGCAAGTACAAGGCTCATATCGTGGCGATGGCGCTGATTGGCGTGTGGCACGGCGCCAACTGGACCTTTTTGGTGTTCGGGCTGTACTGGGGCGTGCTCATCGCTTCGTATCTCGCGCTACTCGAGCGCCGCTCGCAGCGGCAACCAGCGGGCTTCGGCGATCGGCTCTCTCCGTGGATGCCCGGCGTACGCGACTTCGGCTCCGTCGCGCTGATGTTCGTGCTGGTATGCGTGGGCTGGGTTTTCTTCCGCGCCGAGTCGATCGGCGAGGCGTGGTACGTGCTCACTCGCGCCCTATCCATGGCCGGCGCGCACGACGTCGCCCGACCCGACGTGGTGGACACTCCGATACTGTGGGCGCTCATCCTGAGCCTGTGCGCGGCCGAATGGATCTACCGCCATTCGCAGCGAATCCGTAGCAGTCTGGAGGGCGCGCAGTTACCGGCGATCGCCGGACGCTACGCACTATTCGCCGCGATCATGGTTTCGACGGGCGTCTCTGAGCTCGACGGCGCACGGCCCTTCATCTACTTTCAGTTCTAACCGCCGCATCATGGACTCTCGCAGCTGCTAGTGCCGCGCCGCTCGCACTTGCGTACCGTAGTCTAGCGACGCATCCCAGTTCTGCCGTCCGCGCGGCGTCAAATCCAGGATGTTCCAAATCGGGTTGTACTCGTCGATCCCGCGCGTGTCGATGTCGTCGGCCAATCTGGGATGAACGCTGTAGAAGTGACGCACCGTGCCGTTCTTGTCGAGAGTGAAAACGGAGATCGTCGAATCCTGGTTTCCCTCGGCGTCCTCGCTGCCGAGATCGTACTTGAAGCTGCTCTCGCCGGCGCTGAGTAGGCGGAGCTTGTTCCAACCTCTCTTGCGCGCGTGCGCGCGCAGCGTAGGGAGATCGGCCGCGGCTACGATCGCAAGATCGATGTTCTGTGCCAGGTGATGCGCGACGCCGTTGAGGGAGTCGATCCACGATGTGCACATCGGGCACGGTGTGACGTTTCTCTTTCCGTACATGAACTGATAGATCACGAGGGCTCGGTCGCGGCCCGTGAACAGCTCGCTCAAGCGCACCTTCTTGACCGGCTCATCGCCTTGCTCGAGGGCCGCCGGCCCTTCAAGGAGCTCGTAGTCTTCGAGAGTGGCGCCCGACGGCAGGTGCCGGCGCAACTCGGCGACTCTTTCCCGCTGATTCATCAACTCGATCTCCGCCAGGCGCAGCTCTTCACGTTTGAAAAGATACTCGGCCGACTCGTCATGCAGGTTCGTTTGTCTATAAATTCCGTCGATCGTTTCGTGAGCCATGGGTGGTACCTCCTTGTTGGGCCGCGCGAGCTTGCACGCTCCGCGTCGCGATGCACAAAAGGTGCCAATGAATAGGCAACACGGTGGCCGGAAGCGACGCAAGCCGCCAGAATCCACTCGACAGGAAGGGGAGCCCGCACACAATGTTGATCCGCCTGACCCGGCTCACGAACGAGCGACACCGTCTCGAGCTCGTGCGCGACGATGGGACGCGCGAAGCACGCGAGCTGGAAACTCGCAGCGCGCTGCAACACGATCTCGTTCATTACGCAGTCGAGAGCGAGGCCGCGCTCGGCGCATCGTTCTATGGACGCCTCGCGAGCGGCGAAACGTACGAAGCGTTGATGACCGATCCTCCGCCGACGACTGCGGAAGCGATGCAGACGGAGGCGGTCGTCGGGCGTATTCAGGGCATTGCTAAGGACGACCGCTGGTCCAGCGTCGATCCCGAAAGCTTGGCGCAATCGATTGTCGACGGTTTTCGTTCATTGGGCCAGGAGCCGCCGACGTGGGTGACCGGGGATTGGATCCTGCGGGTGCGCGAGCGCTTGCGTCGAGTCCAAGGCGCATGGCGTGCGACGCCGTTTCACGAAACGCTAGAGCTTGAGTTTCCGGCGCGCTAGCTCCGCTCATCGGTCTCGCGCGTGCGGCGAGCGCGTGCGCAGCAGTGGGCGGCAGGCGCGCCGCTAATATGACAGGAGCTGGCGACGCGGAATGGTGAAATTGGCTCCCCGGGCCGGACTCGAACCAGCGACCAACGGATTAACAGTCCGTCGCTCTACCAACTGAGCTACCGGGGAACCGTACCTGTTGAGGCGCCGCATTCTGGAAGATGGTTCCTGGCAAGTCAAGGCAATGAACAGTGAATTACTTTTGAGTTCAGAGAGTTAGCGAGCAAAGAATGAGAGAGGGGTCAGCCTCGCAAGAACTGGTCGATGCGCGTGAGCGCGGTATCGAGCGTGCTCAGCGACGCGGCGAACGAAAGCCGCAGGTGGCCGGGCGCGCCGAAGGCCGTGCCCGGCACGAGCGCGACGCCGGCATCGTCGAGCAGCCGCTCGCACAGTTCGACGTCGGTGGCGGCGCCTTTTTCCCGCATCGCGGCTTCCACGTTGGGAAACAGATAGAAGGTGCCGTCCGCGCGCACGCACTCGAAGCCAGGCAAGCCGCGAACGCGCGCAAAGAAATAGTCGTGACGGCGCTTGAACTCAGCGCACATCTCGCGCACGCAGCTTTGGTCGCCGGCGAGCGCCTCTTGCGCGGCGGCCTGCGAGATCGTGCACGCGTTCGTCGTGCTTTGGCCCTGCAGCCTCGTCATCGCTTGAATCACATGCTGCGGTCCGGCTGCGTAGCCGATTCGCCAGCCGCTCATCGCATAACCCTTCGACATGCCGTTCACGGTGAGCGTGCGGTCGTAAAGATCGGGACACTCGGCGGCGAAGCTTGCGAACGGAGCACTCGTCCACTGGATGTGCTCGTAAATTTCGTCGCTCAGAACCACCACGCGCGGGTGAGCGCGCAACACCTCGCCGAGGGCGTGCCATTCCCCGGCGCTATAGACGGCGCCGGTCGGATTGCAGGGGCTGTTCAGAATCAGGAGCCGGGTGCGCGCAGTGAGTGCGCCCGCGAGCTGCGGAGGCGTCAGCTTGAAGCCGCGCTCGGCTGCGGTTTCGACGATGACCGGCTCGGCGTCCGCGAGCCGCACCATGTCGGGGTACGACACCCAATACGGGGCCGCGACGATCGCTTCGTCGCCGGGATCGAGCAGCGCGAGGCACGCGTTGTAGCAGGACTGCTTCGCACCCGTGGACACCAGCACCTGCTCGGGGGCATACCGCAAGCCGTTGTCGCGCTCGAGCTTCGCGACGATCGCGTCTTTCAGCGGCCCAGAGCCGTCGACGGGCGTGTACTTCGTGTCGTTGCGCGCCAGCGCCGCAACGGCGGCGGCTTTCACATGCTCGGGCGTGGGGAAATCCGGCTCGCCCACGCTGAGCACGACGATGTCGCGCCCCTGCTCACGCAGGCGCTGCGCGCGCGCGGTGATGCTCACCGTGGCGGACGGCCGAATGCGCTGCAACCGCTGCGCGAGCTCGATGGTCAAGGGGAGGACCTTTTCGTGGCGGGGCGGCGCTATTCTAAGATGCGAGTCTCGGAGCGCCAACCGGCGCCGGATTTTCTATGACCGATCGAACGCTACAACTCGTCGCGAGCTACGCGCCTGCAGGCGATCAGCCGCAGGCCATCGCGCAGCTCGTGGACGGGCTGACGAGCGGGCTCGCGAAGCAGACCCTGCTGGGAGTGACCGGAAGCGGGAAAACGATGAGCATGGCGAGCGTCATCGATGCGGTGCAGCGGCCCGCCCTCATCCTGGCGCACAACAAGACGCTAGCGGCCCAGCTCTACGGCGAGATGCGCGAGTTCTTCCCGCAAAACGCCGTCGAATACTTCGTCTCGTATTACGACTATTACCAGCCCGAGGCTTACGTGCCCTCGAGCGACACTTATATTGAGAAGGACGCCTCGATCAACAGCCACATCGAGCAGATGCGGCTGTCGGCGACGAAAGCCTTGCTCGAGCGCCGCGACGTCGTGATCGTCGCCACCGTGTCGGCCATCTACGGTCTCGGCGATCCCGAGTCGTATCACGGCATGGTGCTGCACCTTGCACGAGGCTCGGCGATGAACCAGCGCGACTTGTTGCGCCGGCTCACGGAGCTGCAGTACGCGCGCAATCCCCTCGATCTTGCTCGCGGTACTTATCGCGTGCGTGGCGACGTCATCGACATCTTTCCCGCGGAGTCCGAGAAAGACGCCGTGCGCGTGGAGCTCTTCGACGACGAGATCGAGCAAATCAGCTTCTTCGATCCGCTGACGGGCGAGGTCACGCAGCGCACGCCGCGCGCCACGATCTACCCGAAAACCCACTACGTAACGCCGCGCGACACGCTGCTCGCATGCGTCGACCAGATTCGCAACGACCTGGCCCTGCAGCTCGAGCGGCTGCGCCACGCGAATAAGCTGGTCGAGGCACAGCGGCTCGAGCAGCGCACGCGATTCGACATGGAGATGATTCTCGAGGTGGGTTACTGCAACGGCATAGAGAACTACTCGCGCTATCTCTCGGGGCGGCGCCCCGGCGAGCCGCCGCCGTGCCTGTTCGACTATCTACCGAACGATGCGCTGCTGTTCGTCGACGAGAGCCACGTGACGATCCCGCAGATCGGCGGCATGTACAAAGGCGACCGCTCGCGGAAGGAAACTCTCGTCGAGTACGGCTTCCGTTTGCCGTCGGCGCTCGACAATCGGCCGTTGTCGTTCGAGGAGTACGAGCAGATCGCGCCGCAGACGATCTTCGTCTCGGCCACGCCGGGGCCGTACGAGCGAGCGCATGCAGACCGGATCGTCGAGCAAGTCGTTCGGCCCACGGGCCTCGTCGACCCGGACGTGGAGGTGCGTCCGGCCGGCACCCAGGTGGACGACGTGCTGTCGGAGATCACGGCGCGCGTCGCGGTCGAGGAGCGCGTGCTCATTACAACGCTCACGAAACGCATGGCCGAGGACCTCACCGACTACCTGCAGGAGCACGGCGTGCGCGTGCGCTACCTGCACGCCGATGTCGAGACCGTGGAGCGCATGGAGATCATTCGCGATCTACGGCTCGGCGAGTTCGACGTGCTCGTGGGCATCAATCTATTGCGCGAAGGGCTAGACCTGCCGGAGGTGTCGCTCGTCGCCATTTTCGACGCCGATAAGGAAGGATTTCTGCGCTCCGA